>JBPBQT010000102.1:0-22265 GCA_050955065.1 Janthinobacterium lividum
TTTCAGACCGATTTCAGACCGTCACTTCCGGCTTCGCGCCGGACCAGGAGCGCGACATGAACTATCGTAGATTGGGCCGATCAGGACTGCAGGTAAGCGAATTGTCGATCGGGTCGTGGGTGACCTACGGCAACCAGGTCGACGCCAAGGCCGCGCGTGAATCGCTCGCCGCGGCGTACGACGCAGGCGTCAACTTCTTCGACAACGCGGAAGTCTACGCGGGCGGTCAGTCCGAGACCCTGATGGGCGAGGCCCTCAAGACGCTGGGCTGGCCGCGTCTGAACTACATCGTGTCGACGAAGTTCTTCTGGGGGATCGACAAGGGTCCGAACCGCCATCACACGCTGAATCGCAAGTACCTGCTCGACGCGATCGATCACTCGCTCAAGCGTCTGCAACTCGACTACGTCGATCTGGTCTATTGTCACCGGCCGGACCCGCGCACGCCGATCGAGGAGACGGTCTGGGCGATGCACGACATGATCGCGCGCGGCAAGGCGCTGTACTGGGGCACCTCGGAGTGGAGCGCCGACGAGATCCGTAGTGCGTACGATATCGCCGAGCGTCATCACCTGCACAAGCCCGTGATGGAACAGCCGCAGTACAATCTGTTCCACCGCCAGCGCGTCGAGAAGGAATACGCGCGCCTCTACGAGGACATCGGTCTGGGTCTGACGACCTGGAGCCCGCTGGCATCGGGCCTGTTGACCGGCAAGTACCGCGACGGCGTGCCGGCGGACAGCCGGGCCGCGCTGAAGGGGTATGAATCGATGCGCGAGGAACTGACGCACCCGGAAAAGAACCGGGTGGTCGGCGAACTCGCCACCCTCGCACGCGAACTCGACGCGTCGGTCGGCCAGTTGGCGCTGGCGTGGATTCTGAAGAATCCCCATGTCAGCACCGTCATCACCGGCGCCTCGCGAATCGAGCAGATCGGCGAGAACATGAAAGCGGCGGAACTGGCCACGCGCCTCACGCCCGAGATCGTCGAGAAGATCGAGCAGACGGTGGGGAACCTGGCCGATTGAGGCGCGTCCCTGGCAAGGACGGCTCTCCTCGCCAAGCGACGCACCCGAAGATCACGTCAACCGGAGGACACCATGTATAAGAAAATTCTTGCCGCGGTCGATGGCAGCGAAACCTCGAAGCGCGCATTTGCCGAGGCGGTCCGACTGGCCAGGACCCTGGGCGCGGAAATGCATGTGATCTATGTCGTCGACAGCCCGGGCATGTTGTATGGCGTCGGCTTCTACGACCCGGGCGAGTTGAAGAAGGCGTTTGTCGAGGAAGGCGCGCTGCTCACGCGCGAGGCGCTCGCGACGCTGACCGCGGCCGGCGTCGCGGGCGACAGCGTGATCGTCGACGCGCATACCGCGGACGGCGACGTGGTCACCGCGATCGCGCAGGAAACCCTGCGCTGGGGCGCCGATCTGGTGGTGCTCGGCACGCATGGCCGGCGCGGCATGCAACGGGCGCTGCTGGGCAGCGTTGCCGAGGCATTCATGCGCGTGGCGCCCGTGCCGGTGCTGCTCGTACGGCATGCGGTCAACGGCTGAATGGCGGCGGGATCACGGGACGGGCGTGCCCCGCCACGGCGGTTCCGCCACAGTTCCGCTTCGGTTCGCCGTCCTTCCGCCGTACGCCCAGCGCATTGTCATCGCCGTGGATCGACGGCTCATCCCGGTCGTCGCGTCGATCGGCTAAACTCCCGCTTTCATCCGGCGCTCGCCGTTTGGCGTTTCCGCCACCGCACCGCCGCGTCCACGCCCCTTCCACGCCTCATATGTTCAGCTACCGTCACGGCTTCCATGCCGGCAATACTGCCGACGTCCTCAAACACGCGATCCTCGTATCGCTGCTCCATTACATGGCGCGCAAGGACAAAGCCTATTGGTATATCGATACCCACGCCGGCGCCGGTGCGTATTCGCTGGTCGAGGGCTTCGCCGCGAAACGCGAGGAATTCGGCAACGGCATCGGCCGGCTCTGGAATCGTACCGGTCTGCCGCCCTTGCCGCCCATTCCGCCGATGATCGCGGACTATCTCGCGGCGGTCGCGGCGATGAACCCGGACGGCGCGTTGCGCTACTATCCGGGTTCTCCCTATCTGGCGTGGCAGCAGCTTCGCGAACAGGACCGGATGCGGCTGTTCGAACTGCACCCCGGCGAGATCGATATTCTGAACGAGAATTTCGACCGCGCGGGCCGGCGCGCGGTCATCGCCCGCGCCGACGGCTTCGATGCGGTGCGCAGCGTTCTGCCGCCGCCGCCGCGGCGCGCGCTGATGCTGATCGATCCCTCCTACGAGGACAAGCAGGACTACGCCCGCACGCTCGACAGCCTGGTCGAATCGATCCGCCGTTTTCCGAGCGGCACCTACGCGGTCTGGTATCCGGTCGTCACCCGCGCCGACGCCCTGGCCTTCCCGCAACGCCTGCGCGAACTCGGCTGCCGATCCTGGCTGGATGCGCGCCTGTCGGTCTCCGCACCGCCCGCCGATGGCTTCGGGCTGTACGGCAGCGGCCTGTTCATCGTCAATCCACCTTTCCTGCTCGAGAACGAACTGCGCGCGGTGCTGCCCTGGCTGGTCACCGCGCTCGGCCAGGACACCCACGCGCGCTTCACCCTCGACGCCGTGGTTCCCTAGGCCACGGCATAGCGAAAGCGGCCTTGCGCGTCGCTTACTTGCTCACGCGCCAGACGATGTTGCCGACATCGTCGGCGATGATGAGCGCGCCGTCCTTGGCCTGCGCCAATCCGACCGGCGCGCCATAGAGCGACTTCTCGTCGGCGGAGGCAAAGCCCGTGACCACCGGTTTCGGCACGCCGACGGGCCGGCCATTCTCGAACGCGACATACGTGACCGCGTAGCCACTGAGCGGCGAACGGTCCCAGCTTCCGTGCTCGGCAATGAATGCGCCGCCACGATACTGCGCCGGCAAGTTGGTGCCCGTATAGAACAGCACGCCGAGAGGCGCGACGTGGGAGCCGATCGCATAGTCCGGCTTGATCGCCTTGGCGACCAGATCGGGACGCTGTTCCTTGACGCGGGTATCGACATGCTGGCCATAATAGCTGTAGGGCCAGCCATAGAAACCGCCGTCCTGCACCGAGGTCAGGTAATCGGGGACGAGGTCGGCGCCGATCTCGTCACGCTCGTTCGCGATCGCCCAGAGCTTGCCGGTTGTCGGTTCCCATCCCAGGCCGGTCGGGTTGCGTATGCCGGCCGCGAAGATGCGGCTGGCCCCCGTCACGATATCGACTTCCAGTACGTTCGCGCGCCGGTATTCGACGTCGAGTCCGTTTTCCGTGATGTTGCTGTTCGATCCGACCCCGACGTACAGCTTCTTGCCATCCTGGCTGGCGAGCAGCGCCTTGGTCCAGTGGTGGTTGACGCGGTCGGGGAGATCGGCGAGTTCGACGCCCGCCTCCGGTATGGCCGTCTCGCCCGTCTTGTACGGAAATTTCAGGATCGCGTCCGTGTCCGCAACATAGAGCGTGTCCCCGACCAGCTGCATGCCGAACGGCGAATTCAGATGATCGATGAACACATGCTTTTCCCACTCGCCGCCGCCATCCGTGCGCTTGCGCAGCAATGTGATGCGGTTCGCGCCCTTCGCGCTCTTGCCCGAACGGCCCGCAACCAGGCCCGCGACGAATTGCTTCGGCGACGTGAGCGGCTCCGAATGCGGGCTGTTGGACTCCGCCACCAGAATGTCGCCATTGGGCAACACGTAGACTTGCCTCGGATGACCAAGCCCGGTCGCGATCGATTCGATTTTCAGGCCATCCGCGACCTTCGGCGTCGCGCCATTCTGCCAGCCGGCGCGCTCCGGCACCTGCATCGGCGGCACGAAAAAGTTCTTCACGGCCGGCAATGGTGGATTGGCTCCCGCTTGCTGCGCGGAATCGTAGCTGGCGTGCTCGTTGCACCCGCTGATCGACGCTATGAGCGCAATCGCTAGCGCACTTCCCAGAATCGGCTTATTCACGAGCACCCTCCTTGAAACCGAATTTATTGAACGCAAGCACGAGATGACCGAGGCTCAGCAAAACCACTGTAATGATCGAAAGGATGACGTTTTCCGGCACGATTGCGTAGGCATCCCGACTATGAACGAATGCATTGACGATCGCCGCGGCGATACCGAACAGATTGAACCAGAAGTCGGTTCTTTCCGCCTTGCCGACGCTGCCACGCGGTCCGAACCACACATGGCCGAGATTGATGAAGCGAGGAATGATCGCGAAGAAGAGGGCGATCGTGACCAGCCATGCGGCGCCCTTTGCCCAAAGTACATCGGCACTGTTTGCGTAAATAATGTCGAAAATCAGGGTACCCACGAACATGCCGTAGGGAATCGGATTCAGCAGGTCGAATAGTGCCGTGGCAGGTTTGGACCGATATCTGAGTAGAGTTGGTGTCATGCATGAATCCTTTCTTGGGTGTTAACCTTGTAGCGAGGCAACCTGCCGGTTTTCATGCGTCACGTTGTCGCTGTCGGACAAGCCTCGACCCACCCGCACGTCACGTGCCTGCCGTCCGAAACGCGATGCATCGCGCGTTCACAGCGGTGAATCCGATGGCGCGGTGTCACTGCGCAGGTACGGGAAACCAACGGCCGGTGCGCGAAGGCGCGAGCGTCGGGGATGTTTCATTTCGCTTTCGGGTATGCCGCTTGCGATACAACATGGCGCGTTGCACACGGCGCTATTTCATGACGGCGGGTTTCACCCCGTTCGTTCTTTCACGCTGGATGAGGAGGTCATATGCAATGGGTCACGCCGAGTTTCACCGACATGCGTTTGGGCTTTGAGATCACGATGTACATCTTCACGCGATAATGTCTCAGGCGGCCGCCCATGGCGGCCGTTTCCCCTTTTTTGCAACGCGTTGCACCGACAGTCGCCTCATGCGGGCGTGCCGTTTGCCGGCCCGATCCCCGAGAATGTCCACCTTCCATCGAATCTGCCATGAAACTACGGGTTTTGGGATCTGCCGCGGGTGGTGGATTTCCACAGTGGAATTGCAATTGCCGCAATTGTTCCGGGGTCAGGAACGGTACCGTGAGCGCCAGGCCGCGAACCCAGTCTTCGATCGCCATCAGCACGGACGGGCAGGACTGGCTGCTGATCAACGCCTCACCCGACATCCTGACGCAGATCGCCGCGTTTCCCGCGCTGCAACCTGCCAGGCACACGCGCGACACGGGCATCGCCGCCGTGCTGCTGATGGACTCGCAGATCGATCATGTGACGGGCCTGTTGATGCTGCGCGAAAATATGCGTCCGCTGCGCATCTACAGTACGGAACCGGTCTGGAACGATCTGAGTTCCGGCTTCCCGATCAGCCGCATCTTCGACCACTACTGTCGCATGACGCATGTTCCCCTGCCCATCGACGGCGGCAAGACGACACTCGCGCCGTTGGTCGATGTGGAAATCACGGCCATTCCCCTGTCGAGCAAGGCACCTCCCTACTCGCCACACCGGAATGCGCCCGTGTCGGGCGACAACATCGGCTTGTTGATGGAAAATCGTACAACCGGGAAGCGCGCTTTTTACGCGCCCGGCCTGGGACACGCCGATGCGCATGTCATCGACATCATGAGCAGCGCGGACCTTCTGCTGGTGGATGGTACCTTCTGGACGCGGACCGAAATGATCGATCTCGGCTTCTCCCGGAAGACCGCGCTGGACATGGGGCACCTGGCGCAATCCGGCGCGGGCGGCATGATCGATCTGCTGGATGCCCTGCCGCGCCGCGATGGTCGCAAGGTGCTGATTCACATCAACAACACCAATCCCATTCTCGTGGAAGACGGCCCCGAGCGTCGTACGCTACAGGCGCACGGCATCGAAGTCGCCCATGACGGCATGGAATTCGAACTGTGATTCCCGCTTTCATCGCCCGTTTCCCCGGGCCCGTTTTCACTTTTACTGTCTTCACGTCCCCCAACCGGCTCCCCTCATGACCCTGGCCACTCCGGCGTCACCCGTTCTAAAGCTCAAGTCCCGCTTCAGACTGCAGTGGGAACCCGTGCAGGATGCCCATGTGCTGCTTTATCCGGAAGGCATGGTCAAACTGAATCTCAGCTCCGCCGAAATCCTGAAGCGCTGCGACGGAACGCGCGACCTTGCAAAGCTCGTCGAGGATATCGAGATCGCGTTCGACACCCGGAACCTGGGCGTGGAAGTGCGCGGGTTCATCGATGAAGCGCAACGGCGCGGCTGGCTGGAATGACGACATGAACTTTTCCCCGGAAGCGGGCGGCACGGTTTCGCCGCCACTTTGGTTGCTGGCGGAACTGACCTACCGGTGCCCGCTGCACTGTGCGTTCTGCTCGAACCCCGTCGACTACGCAAGGCATGCAACGGAGTTGAACACTGCGCAATGGATCGACGTGTTGCGTCAGGGTCGTGCGCTGGGCGCCGCGCAACTCGGATTCTCCGGCGGGGAGCCGCTGCTGCGCGATGATCTGGAAGAACTCGTCGCGGAGGCCCGACGCCTGGGTTTCTATACGAACCTGATCACGTCCGGTGTCGGTTTGAACGAATCGCGCCTGACGGCGCTGAAGGCGGCGGGTCTGGACCATATCCAGCTATCGTTTCAGGATTCGACACGCGAACTGAACGACTTCTTGAGCAACACCAAGACCTTCGATCTGAAAAAGCGCGTGGCGACCGCGATCAAGGCACACGATTTCCCGATGGTGATGAACTGCGTGCTGCATCGCTACAACCTGCCCCATGTCGACAAGATCATCGACATGGCGCTGGCGATGGGCGCGGAATATCTCGAACTGGCCAACACGCAATACTACGGCTGGGCGCACGCGAACCAGGCCCAGTTGATGCCGACGGCGGCGCAGCTGCAGGCGGCCGAAGCCGTCGTCAACCGCTATCGCGAAACCATCGGCGAGCGTTGCAAGATCTATTTCGTCGTGCCGGACTATTTCGAAAACAGGCCGAAACGCTGCATGAACGGTTGGGGCGCGGTGTTCCTGGGAATCGCGCCGGACGGCGCCGCCCTGCCATGCCACACGGCGAGGTCGATTCCGGGCCTGAGCTTTCCGAGCGTCCTCGATCAACCGCTGCGCGACATCTGGTACGACAGCGCGGCATTCAATCGCTTTCGCGGCCTGGACTGGATGAAGGAACCCTGCCGGAGCTGCGACGAAAAACATCTCGATCTGGGCGGCTGCCGTTGCCAGGCGTATCTGCTGACCGGCGACGCGGCCAACGCGGATCCGGTCTGCGGCAAATCGCCGGAGCACGAGCGCGTCATCAAGGTCGTCGCCGCCGCGGCGCGGCGCCACACGACCGAGCAGCCCATCACGTTTCGAAACGACAGGAACTCGCTCGCCTTGTCCGCGAAGGAAAATCCCCCCATTTGAACCTGAGGTAAAAATTGACCGACGCGCAGATTCCCGCCGTTCCCTCCCTGCAGGAAGGCACCCCGTCGCCCGATGCATTGCGTCCCTGGACACGCGAAGAGTTCGAAGCGCAGCTGCGCTTGAAGGGAAGCGCCTATCACGTGCATCACCCCTTCCACGTCAAGATGAACGCGGGCGGGTGTTCCGCGCAGCAGATCCGGGGCTGGGTCGCCTGCCGGTTCTATTACCAAGTCAATATTCCGCTGAAGGACGCCGCGGTCCTGTCCAACTGTCCGGATCGCGAGGTGCGGCGTCGTTGGGTATTGCGCATCCTCGATCACGACGGGTACGGCGACAACGAAGGCGGTATCGAGAGCTGGGCCCGGCTCGGCGACGCCGTGGGCCTGCCGCGTTCCGAACTGCTGTCGCTGCAGCATGTCGCCCCGGGCGTCAGGTTCGCGGTGGATGCCTACGTCAACTTTGCGCGACGTTCCCCGTGGCAGGAATCCGTATGCTCGTCGCTCACGGAACTTTTCGCGACCGACATTCATCGGCAACGGCTGGCGAGTTGGCCCGAGCACTATCCATGGATCCAGGCGGACGGTCTGAATTATTTCCGCTCCCGCGTGTCGCTGGCGCAGCGCGACGTCGAGCACGGTCTGGAAGTGACGCTGGCGTATTTCAAGACCCGGGAACAACAGCAGCGGGCCCTGGATATCCTGCAGTTCAAACTGGACATCCTGTGGTCCATGCTGGACGCCATCGACAAAGCCTTTCCCGACTGACCTGAACGCGACACGACGTCCGTCGCGCCATGGCCCGGCCTCGCAGGCGTTCCCCGGCTCCTCCGGGCGGCGCGTCCGATCCGGGCCACCCCGCCCCCACCCCATGTTGCGCACGTGCACCGGCGTGTTTTTTCACCACGTGGCCGAAACCATCCGTCTTACAATCGCGTCTGGGCGCGCCGTGCCCCCCGAGATCCTTACCGGACGCGACGACAAGAAGATGAACAAGTTCCTTCCGCTGGCTTTCGCCATGCTGGCCCTGAGCGCCTGCGGCGGTGGCGGCGACGCGGGCGCCGGCAGCACCACGACCACCACGAACGACGCCACGGTGAGCAGCGAGGGGCTGTGGACGGGCAACCTGAATTCGACCCGGACGGGCGCGGCCCACACCGCGACGCTGATCGTGCTGCCCACCGGCGAAATGCGGATGATCTGGAACAATTGCGTCCAGCTGGTGGCGACGAGCACGACCGCGAACGGTTATTTCAACGGCACCGGCAACGCCTACGCGCCCGACGGCAGCAATGCCGCCTGTCCCGCCAGCGTGACGTTTCCCGATGCCACGTCGCTCGCCACCCTGAGCGTCAGCGGCCAGGTCACCGCCGCCTCGTCGCTGATCGGCAGCTACACCGCGGGCGGCGACACCGGCACCTACAACCTGACGTACAGCGCGCTCTACGCGCGCGCCGGCACGCTCACCCGCGCCGCCGGCACGTACAGCAACGGCACCCTGGTGCTGACGATCGATGCGGCCGGTGCGATCACCGGCACGTCCGGCACGGCGACGATCACCGGTTCGCTGACGACCATCGACGCGACGAAGAACGCGTACCGGATCGCGCTGGTCGAGACGGGTTCGACCGCCGGCACGACCACGACGTCGACGTCGACCAGCACCACGTCGAGCACGAGCACGGCCACGTCGACCACCACCGCCACCACCACCACGATCAGCGTCGGCGGACTGGCGACGTTGATCGATTATGGAGCGTCGAGCGACAACTACCTGCTGATCAGCGTCACCAATTCGACGTCGGGTTTCGCGGTGCCGTTGATTCGCCAGTAAACCCGGCGACGTGCGCGGGTCCGGACGTGCCGCCCGCCGGCGCGCCCGCGGTGCAGCCCCGCGCCCCGCCGCCCTGTCCGAGCCCGTCCAGAATCGGACAGTCCGGCCGGCCGTCCCCCTGGCAGGCCTGCGCCAGATGGTGCAGGGTATCGCGCATTCCGGCCAGTTCCGCGATCCGGCGATCGAGATCGGCGACATGCTGCATCGCGATCGCCTTGACATCGGCGCTGCTGCGCCCGCGGTCGTTCCACAACGCCAGCAGGCGCCGGATATCGTCCAGCGAAAAACCGAGGTCCCGCGCCTGCCGCACGAAACGCAGCGCATGCAGGTCCTGCGACCGGTACACACGGTAGCCGGCATCGGTGCGCGCGGTGGCCGCGAGCAGGCCGATGCCTTCGTAGTACCGGATCATCTTCGCGCTCACACCCGAGAGACGCGCGGCTTCGCCGATGTTCATGATGGTCCTCACGGTTCGGTGACACGGGGGGCGGGCCGCCACCGCGACAACAGCAACGCATTGCTGACGACGCTGACGCTGCTGAGCGCCATCGCCGCGCCGGCCAGCACCGGGCTCAGGAAGCCCAGCGCGGCGAGCGGAATGCCCACCACGTTGAAGATGAAGGCCCAGAAGAGATTCTGCCGGATCTTCGCGTAGGTGCGTCGCGCGATGTCGAGCGCATCGGCGACGCGGCCGATGTCGTTGCCCATCAGCGTCATCCCCGCGGCCTGCATCGCCACGTCGGTGCCGCCCGACATCGCGATGCCGACCGCGGCGGCGGCCAGCGCCGGCGCGTCGTTGATGCCGTCGCCGACCATCGCCACGGTCTCGCCGCGCGTGCCCGCCTGCGTCACCCAGTCGGCCTTCTGCTGCGGCAGCAGACCCGCGGCGACCGTGTCGATGCCGGCCTGCGCCGCGATGCGGGCGGCCGCGCCGGCATTGTCGCCGGTCAGCATCGCGACCTTCACGCGTTGCGCCCGCAGCCGCGCGATGGCCTCGCGCAGGCCCGGACGGGGCGCGTCCGCGAAACTCAGGAAGCCGAGCAGCTTCGGGACTGCGCCGGACGTACCGGATGCGCTCGATCCGTCCGCGCCGCCCAATGCGCTCCAGGCGCCCGATGCGCCCGATGCGCCCGCGGCCGGCGCTTCCCGTGCCAGCCAGGACACCGTTTCCCCTTCGGCCTCGCGTCGTGCCGCCGCCGGCGCGAGCGGCGCGCAATCGATTCCTGCCTCGCGCATCCAGGCCGCGTTGCCGAACAGCCAGCCTGCGCCGGCGATCTGCGCGCGCATGCCGCGTCCGGGAACGGCCTGGATTCCGGTTGCAACAGGCGTCGTCAGGCTCGCCGGGGAGCCCGAAGCGCCGGCCTGCGCCAGCACCGCGCGCGCCAGCGGATGGGAACTGCCCGCCTGGATCGCCGCGACGTGCCGCAACACCGCCCCGGCATCCAGGCCCGCGCCGTCGGCCACCTCCACGGCGACCAGCCGCGGGCGCCCCAGCGTCAGCGTGCCGGTCTTGTCGAACGCGACCCGGTCGACCCGATGCGCGACGTCGAGTGTGGCGGCGTCCCGGATCAGAATGCCGTGCCGTGCCGCGACGCCGGTCCCCGCCATGATGGCGGTGGGCGTCGCCAATCCCAGCGCGCATGGACAGGCGATCACCAGCACCGAGACCGCGTGAATGATGGCAAGCGGCAGCGCGGCACCCGCCAGCCACCAGCCGCCGAAGGTCAGCAGCGCGACGCCGAGCACGACCGGCACGAACACCGCCGCCACGCGGTCCACCAGGCGCTGGATCGGCGCCTTGCCGGCCTGCGCGTCCTCGACCGCGCGGATGATCCGCGCCAGCGTCGTGTCCGCGCCGATCGCCAGCGTGCGCACGTCGAGCGCGGCATCGCCGTTGATCGATCCCCCGGTGACCCGCTCCCCCACGTCCTTGAACACCGGCACGCTCTCGCCGGTGACCAGGGATTCGTCGATCTCTCCGCGGCCGCGATGCACGACGCCATCGACCGGCACCTGCTCGCCCGGCAGGACCTGCACGATGTCGCCGACGCGTACCGCGGCGATCGCCACCTCGTCGGGCCGTCCGTCGCGCAGCACGCGGGCCGTCGCGGGCCGCAGATTTTCCAGTGCCCGGATCGCGTCGGTGGTGCGGCGCTTGGCGCGGCGCTCGAGCCATTTGCCCGTCAGCACCAGCGTGATGACCACCGCCGACGCCTCGAAATACAGTTCCGGCATCGCACCCGACGGGACGCTCAGCAGCAGGTAGACGCTCAGCGCGTAGCTCGCGCTCGTTCCCAGGGCGACCAGCAGATCCATGTTGCCGCTGCCGGCGCGCGCCGCGGCCCACCCGGAGCGATAGAAGCGCCAGCCCAGGCCGAACTGCACGGGCGTGGCCAACGCCCATTGCCAGACGCCGGGCAGCATCGCGTGGACCCCGAAAGGCGCGGCCAGCATGGGCGCGAGCAGCGGCAGCGAGAGCAGCGCACCCAGCCAGATCGGCCAGGCGTCACCCACCCACCGGACGGCACGACCGCCGTCGAGAAGCCGCCCGGCCAGGCCCGAAGGCGCAGACGGCCCGGGGCCCGGATCGCGCGCCGCTGCGGCCGATGCGCGGTCCGTCTCGCCTGCGTGCCGGTCTCCCGCGCGTTCGCCCGGGCCCGTCACGTGCCGGCCGTCCCGCGCGGGCACCGCCGCCGGTGCCGCCGCCGGCACCGTGCGCGCACCGAACCCCGCCCGTTCGATCGCGGCGACCAGCGTGTCGGTGGCCGCGCTGGCGCGAATCCGCGCCCGCTCGGTCGCCAGGTTGACGCTGACGGCGACGACGCCCGGCACCCGCGAAACCACTTTCTCGATCCGCGCCGCGCACGACGCGCAGCTCATGCCGGTGATGTCGAGGTCGACGTCGAGTTCGAGCTCGCGTTCGTCTTTCTCCTGTCCGGCTACCGGCTGCGAGGCGGAACGCAGCCCCGCTGCCGCGTTTTCAACGGCGTTCATTATCGAGCGCTCCTGATGAAATGAAACGCATGGCGTTCACCGCCATGCGTCTCCTCATCGTATACCTTCCCACGATGGGAAGGAAAAACCGGGCGGGCGCTTTCACTTTTCCCTGCCACCTTCCCATGCCGGAACGCTCATACTAGCGAAACAGGGTGCGCATCGGCCGGCGTCATCCGGCGAACCTGCCAGCCGGCACGCCCGTTGCCGCCCGTGCGTCATTCACCAGGAGAAAAGCATGAGCGTATTCAACGTAGAAGGGATGAGCTGCCAGCATTGCGTCCAGGCCGTCACGCAGGCGGTCCGGCGCACGGATCCCGCCGCGCAGGTCACGATCGATCTGGACACCGGCATGGTGAACGTGGCGGGCGCGGGCAGCGACGCCGCCGTCCGGGCCGCCATCGACGACGCCGGCTATACGGTCAGGGACTGACCCTGTCGGCAGTCGCCGCGCGTGGCTTCCCTGACCGGTTGCGCCCCGCGCGGGTTTCGGATCACGTGTCTCCGGCGGGAGGAACGTCAGCCCCGGCGGCAACGCCGGAACCGCTGATCAGACAGAGGACGACGCCAGGAAAGCACCGAATATCGCCTGCGCGTAGGGCGCGGCGCGCTCCGTGAGAAAACGCGCGAACGATACGGCGGCATGGTCGTCCGCCGCATCGGAGATCGTCCGCACGACGGCGAACGGCACGTCATGCTCATGGCAGACCTGCGCGACCGCGGCGCTTTCCATGTCCACCGCCAGCAGTCCCGGCAACGCGCCACGCAGCGCGGCGCGCCCGGCGTCCCCGGAGACGAAGCGGTCGCCGCTCGCGATCATTCCCCGGTGCAGTCGCGGCGGTGCGCCGTCTTCCCGCATCGGCGCATGCGGCAGGAAGCCGTCGGCGGCACGCGCCAGACGGCCGCTCAGTGCGGGATCGGTGTCGAAACGGGCACGGCCCAGCAGCGGCACCTCAAAGCGCGGAAACAGCGGCGAGGCGTCCAGATCATGCTGCAGCAAGGTATCGGCCACGACCACGTCGCCCACCCGCACGCCCGGGGCAATGCCGCCGGCCACGCCACTGAAGACGATGGCCGACACGTCGAAACGGTGGATCAACGTCGCGGCGCTGGCCGCCGCCGCGACCTTGCCGATGCGCGACAGCGCGACGACGCAGGGTCGACCATGCAGCAGGCCGCCATGAAAGTCCCGTTGTCCCCAGCGCGCGACGCGCGGTGCCGACAGCTGCTCCACGAGCCCGGCGATCTCCTCGGGAAGCGCGGCGAGAATGCCGAGCGCACGCGTGTCGCGTCCGGACGGCACCGCGGTGCCCGGGGCCATCATCCGCGCGCGATCAACAAGGTTTCCGCGAACGGCCAGACCTCGTCCACCCATTGCGCCGACAGGTCGAAATCCGCTTCCCGCCCCATCTGCGCGATGTCGTCGGTCAGATACTTGTGGCTGCTTTCCGTCCAGATCGTTTCGCCGGGCTGAAACGCCACGCTGACATCGGCGGCATGGATCACGACGTCTTGCGCCCGCACCGCGCGCAGGTGCATCTCGACGCTGCGGGCCTCGGCGTTGAAACGCGCCTCGTGCACGAAACCGTCGATCGCGATGGTCGCGTCCAGCTCCCGGTTGATGCGGGCCAGCAGGTTCAGGTTGAACGCCGCGGTCACGCCGATCGGGTCGTCGTAGGCGCGCAGCAGTTCGTCGACCGGCTTGAGCAGGTCCGCCCCGAGCAGCAGCGCGTCGCCGGCGTGCAGCGCCGCGCGGATCGATCGCAGGAAATCGGCGGCCGCGAGACGGGGGAAATTGCCGATGGTGCTGCCCAGGAACAGCACCATCGTCGCCTCGCCCGCGCGCCGCGCCGCGCTCGCCGCCGCGAGGCCGGCCACGTAGTCGCTCTCGAACGGCTCGACGCGCACCCCGTCGATATGGGCCATCGCCCGACAGCATTGCGCGAGCGCCGAACCGGAAATGTCGATCGGGCAGTAGGTCACCGGTGCGCCATCCCGGGCCAGCGCCTCCAGGATCAGACGGGTCTTGCGCCCCGTCCCGCTGCCGAGTTCGATGACGCGCACCGGTGCCGTCGCGCCACTGGAGGACGCCGCCGCCGCGCGGAACGCCTGCGCGATACGCCCACCGTGCCGGGTAAGCACCCGCTCTTCCGCGCGCATCACGCCATATTCCGGCAGTGCGGTGATGACCTCGAACAAGGCGGAGCCCACCTCGTCGTACAGATAGCTCGACGGCAGGGACTTCTGTCCGCTGGCGCTCAAGCCCGTTCGCACGTCGGCGGCGAACGCCGCGAGCGTCTTTTCTTCTACCGGTGTCGGCATGTTTCTGGTTCCTTTTGAACGTGTCCCGCGCGCTAGATATCCTGCACGCAACGCAAGCCCACATAGACATACGGATAATGCGGTTGGAACCAATTGCGAAACGACGGCCGCAACATCCGCGCCGCGGTGCGGGGCGAGCCGCCTTTCATGACGAAGTGCCGACCGTCGAAAAAATCGGCCGAGTAGCCGGGATAGAACGGAAACGCCGCGAAACCCGGTAGCGGCGCGAAGGCGTCCGACGTCCATTCCCAACCGTTGCCGAACTGGCCTTCGACCCCATGGCGGCTGCGGTTGCGCGGGTGCGCGTGCACCGGCGACGGGTCCCATGCCCGGAAATCGAAATTGCCGTCCTCGGGGGGCGCGTCATGGTCGGCCGCGCCCTCCGCCGCGCGCAGCCATTGGGCTTCGGTGGGCAGACGCTTGCCGACGAAACGCGCATAGGCCTGCGCCTCCGCGTGGCTGACATAGACGGGCCAGTCGAGCGGCAGCGGCAGATCCTCGAACATCGTACGTTGTCGCCAGCCCGACGCATCCGGCCGCCAGAAGGCCGGGTGCGTGGTGCCGCTGGCTGCCAGCCATGCCCAATCGGCATCGGACCAGAATTCCCGGCGCCGATAGCCGCCGGCGTCGAGAAAACCCAGATAGGCCTCGTTCGTCACCATGTGACGGTCGATCAGAAAAGCGGGTACCGTCACCTCGCAGGCGCCGAATTCGTTGTCCCAGCCGAAACGACCGGTACCGGCCGGCGCGACCTGCGGGTCTGTATCCGGGCCAGCGTCCATCGCGCGCGGGTGCGCCGTGCCGGGCCCGGCCGGCATCCCCAGCACGACCGCGCCCGCCGGAATCCGGCACATGTCGGGCGCCGGGCGCGCCGGCACCTGCGCGACGATCGACAGCGAGCCGTCGGTGGGCATGCGCTTCTGCGCGAGCGGCATCTGGTGAATCAGATACGCCAGCGTCTCGGCGTGCATCTGGCGATGCTCGATCACGACCTGGAGCAGCGTGGCCGGATCGGTTTGCGCGCGTGCGCTCGCGGCGCGGGAAAAATTCGTGTCGGCGATATGCCCGGCGATGCGTCGACGCACTTCGTCGCGGTAACCGTGGATGTCCTGCAGCGCCGGCCAGTCTTCCGGCTGGTCGGTCGGCAGGCCCCCGCCGACGGGATCGATGCCGAAAGCGAACAGCCGGTCGAATGCCGGGTTGAACGCCGGCTCGTCGAACAGACGGCCGGACAGCAGGTTCCAGTCGAAGGCTTCGAGATGACCGATATAGAACAGCAGGCGATGCCGCTCGGCCACGGGACGCGCCGCGAGAAATTCGGTATGGATCCGGTCGAACAACTGGTCCGTGTGGCGGCAGGCCTCCCGGTACTGAACCGCGAAAGATTGCGCCGCGAGAGGGTCGCGTTGCATTGAGGCGGGCTCCTTAAGGCAGACTGGTCGGGGCGCGGGATGAAGCCTGGCGGCGTCGCGGCGCGTGGCATGAGAGAAGCATACAACATGCCCACGCTACGCGCAGGGCACCGTCGCGATATCGAAAAGCCCGTTCGCCTGGCGTCGAAATAGTTCGTCGAGGTTCCGGAATGCATGTCCCGAGAGTGGCGATTGCACGCGACGAGCAAAGCGATAACGCGTGAAACCGGCGCTTTTTCGCGACCGTTGCGTCTGTATGGATGCCTCAGGCGAACCGGGCGATCGACCCCGGCACGACCGGGCCGCGCTGCCCTTTCCCTAAACCATGCCTTAGCATGCGCGACAGCGCCGGACGTTCGCACGGGGCCGGCTGAATGGCTGCCCTCCGGCAATGGCGTCGCGCACCTAGGACGTCATGCCAAAACGCCTATCTCTTTCGGGGAAGACGCGCGGAACCGTCGAATTTGCAATGATTCATCTCCTCGGGTTGCGGGTCCGGCGTCACCTCGCCGGCCCGGAAACCCGGACCTGACGTCGCGGGAGTGAGTCATGAAGTTTCTCGTCATTAGCAAGCATTCCGAACGAAGAGAAGAAATGAAATCCTTGCTGCGCCAACTCGACCGGCGCGCACTGATGCAGGAGGCGCACGACTGGCGACAGGCCGACCATGCGCTGCGGCGCGAGTCCCGCGATCTGGTGGTGGCCGATCTCGCCGAGGGCGGCGAGCACGGCGGCGAGCAGCAGGCCGCCGCGGCGCTCTGGGTACGGCACCCGGACATCGTGCTCGCGGCGATCTGCGACGAACTCGATGCCGCGACGGCGGTCGATCTGCTGCAGGCCGGCCTGCGTGCGGTGATTCCCCGGGACCTCGACTGGCGCTCGATGATCCGTGCGCTCGAACTGGTGCTGCTCGGCGGCCACTACGTTCCGGCCCGCGCGCTGCATCTGGGCGCGGCGCGCCTGCCCGCGGTGGCGGCGCGGCTCCACACGGCCGGAAATACGCTGCCGTACCGGCGCCGCCTGATCGACGCCACGGCCCTGTCGCCGCGCCAGCAGCAGATCATGCGGCTGGTGCACATGGGGAGTACCAACAAGGGCATCGCGCGCGCGCTGGGAATCAGCGAAGGTACCGTCAAGATCCACCTCGCGACGGTTTTCAAGATGCTGGGCGCCACCAACCGGGCCGCGGCGGTCGCCATCTACAACGGCTGGCTGTTCGACCAGGCATGCGGGCTGCGCACCTCGCCTCTCGAGCCCGACGCCGGCGCGGTGCGGGGAGTGGTGGCACACCCGGCTCCCGCGGCCAATACCGGCGAATGGCTCGCCGCCGAACCCCCTGTGGCGTTCGCCGGCAACGTGGCGCCGCCCGCGCCATTCTTGACCACCGGCTCCGCGCCCCGAACCGCGTATTCTCCGCAACAGCCGGATGTGGCGCCGCCCGAGAGCGAGGAGTGACGGCACGGGGTGACGGCGTGGAGTAAATGCACCGCGCCGCGGCTCGCGGCCGGTCAATGGGCGAATTTGCAACGAAGCCGGTACTGGCCGCTATCCCGGGCCCGCACCAACGAGTAAGATCGACCCATGGGATTTCTCTATTCACCGCTACCGCTGTGGGCCGCCATCGCCGGCTGGATTGTCGCGTTCGGCATGCTCGTCATGGCCGCGCGCGGAAAACCGTTCGCCAGGCTGGGCACCGATGCGTTGCAGCACCTTTGGCTGTCGACTGTCGTCACGCTCGCGGTACTCTGGGCCTTCGATATCTGGGTGCAGGATGGCGCGGTGCTCCACCTGCTTGGCGCCACGCTGATGGTCACGCTTTTCGGCTGGGCGCTCGCGCTGATCGGCAGCTGCGTGGTGATCGCATTGGTGGCCCTGATACTGGGCTCGCCGTGGCAAGGGGTCGGACTGACGATGCTTGCGCTGGGCGTGCTGCCGGTGCTGATCTCCGCCGGGTTTCAGCACCTGCTGGCCGCCCGTCTGCCGGGCAAACGCGCGGCGTTTGTCCTCGGGCACGGCGCGATCGCCTCGATCGTCGCCGTGGCGGCCGCGTCGGGCGCGGTGGTGCTGGGCCATCTGCTGACCGGCAATGTTTCCTGGCAGTCGGTCTCCGGCGCCTTTCTGAGCGCGACCGGAATACTGATGGCCGGCGAATGCCTGTTCACGAGCGCGATGACCACCCTCATCGCCGTGTACAGACCGGCGTGGATGAAGGGTTTCGACCACCGACTCAACCGCATCGATCGTTGAACTCCGGGTCAGGCGTGAAGTCTTTATTCTTTATACGTCTGTTAGTTGCATTTTTTAGAAACGACATCAAACGGCTCGGCGGTCTTCCCTCCGACACGCGAAGCGGCGACGACACGCGAAGCGGCGACGACACGCGAAGCGGCGACGACACGCGTGAGCGCGACGTCGCGGACCTTCGTATAATCGCCAGACCCCGTCTCTGAATGTACCCTCGACGCGCGCCGGCCAATCCAGCCGCCGCAACGAAGGTCGTCGGGCATGAATGTCAAATATTTTGAACTCTGCCCGGCAGGATGCCTCTTATTCGCTTATCTCCCCCGACGCAGCAAGATGCCTCTATCGATTCCCTCTCCCCGCCTCTCCGTATTCCTCCGCCGGTTTTTCTCGCCTTCGCGCCACTGGTTCGGTGGTCTGACCCTTACATTCGGCCTCGTGCTCGCCGCGCCGACGTTCGCTGATCAGGCGGACTCGCACGATGCGCTGGTCGAGCAGCTGATACAGCAACAGCATGCTTCGCCGCTGGTGGCCGATTGCGCCGCGCATGCCGCCTATGTCGTCCCGACCTCGCCGGTGTACGATCACGTCGAGTTCCTGAACACGGCCTTCGACGATCAGCACGCCACCGTGGAACCCTGGAACCAGCCCTTTGACACCCACAAGCAGCGCATCACCGTCGAGACGCTGGTGTCGGTCAGCGGACTGGGTTACCGCAAGAGCAACGGCGAGAGAAGTCAGCCGGATCTGTTGAAACTCCGTTGTGGCTACGTCGCCGACAAGCTGCTGGCGTTCGGCTATAACGAGCCGGAGTCGACCGCCGACGTGCCCTTGGCGCCGGCGCCCGGCCGGCACGGCCGCGCCCGACGCGGCAACGCCAGCAGCCGGCACCACGCCGCCAGAACAGGCCAGCACGCCACGGCACGCGCGAGCGTGCCGCATGGCGCGGCGGCCCGCAAGAAGCCGCACAACAGGAACTGACGCTCAGCCGACATCGCTTCCCTGGACGACCGCCTCGTCTCCCGCGCGAAGATACTGGTGGATGGCCTGGCACATGGCCGCGCCCAGCGCCGCGCTGCGCGCGCCATCCCACCCGGTGCGCGGCGCGGGCTGGTCGGCATTGTCCTTGAACGGCATCTCGAGCGTCAGCGACAGACAACCGTACGTGTGCGCGATGTATTTCGACGCCAGTGTCAGCGCGTCCTCCTGATAGCGATCGTTCGAATACCCGTGCACGTCCTGGAATTCCGGGCTCGCCGCCTTGAACAGGGCGATGAAACGGTCCTGCGTCCGGCGCTGCGCGGCGGTGAAATCGGGCAGCATCTCGCTGCCCGCCACGAAGTTGTAAGGCAGCACCTCGTCGCCATGGATGTCGAAGAACAGATCGACACCGCTCGCGGCAATCGCCTCGCGCACCGCCAGCACTTCGGGGCTGCGCACGGCGTCGGGCGTCATCCATTCACGATTCAGGTTCACGCCCGCCGCGTTGGTGCGCAGATTGCCCAGCGCCGAGCCGTCCGGATTCATGTTCGGCACCAGGCGGATCTCCGCGCGCGCGCAGAGCAGGCGCGCGATCGGGTCGCCCGCCCAGTCACCCAGGCCGGCCAGGCGCCGCACCATGCCTTCGACGAACCACTCGGCCATCGTTTCGCCCGGGTGCTGCCGCGCGATGATCCAGATGCGCGCCTTCGCCGGCGCGGCCGGTCGCGCCTCGGACGGTGCGCCCGGGGCCGCCGCGGGCGCGGCGCCGGAAGCCGTTTCAGCCGACGGCCCGGCCGTCGTTTCGGGCATCCCGGCGGACACACCAAAGGTCAGCACCGTCATCGGCCGGCCTTCGCAACTGCGGCCGATATCGCTCGCGCGCGCCTTGCCGCCAGCCAGCACCTCGCCCACGAGGGCAAGCCGTCTCGCCTCGCCGTAGGGTTCGAAATACGCGTAATAGACGACGTCGTGGGCGGCGGTGTGGTGCATCACCATCGTCTGTCCGTCATAGCGCGTCGTCTCCACCCGGAACCAGTCGACCGTATCGTAGCTCGCGGCCACCGTATAGTCCTCCCAACCACCGGGGTAGGCGCTCTGGCCGGCATTCTCGAACGTGTAGCGCGCCGCGACGCCCTGCGCGCCGCTCACGCGGAAATGGAACCACTGCGCGAAATCCGCGGCCGAATCGGCCCGGATGCGCAGACGGATATCGTCGGCGCGCGTTGCATCGACGACATCGATGGCGCCGCTGTCGAAGCGGGAGGTGATATGAAGGGACATGATGACGGCTCGCGAGTGAGCGCCCTGCGCTAGCTGGCAAGGCGGAATGTGGGACGGCGTGTGAAGCGGGATGTGAGGCACAGGATGTGAAGCGGGATGTGAGACGGGTTGCGCGACCGCATGCGAGCCGGACTGTGGACCGATGACAGGCACGCGGTCCCCTAGTGCTGGCGCCGGCGGAACACCCACCGGTTCGCACCGGACGCCTCGGCGGCGAACGCGTAGCCGTCGGCGGCGAACGCCTTCAGGCCCTCGGCGCGATCGAGCCGCGCCATGGTCGCATAACGCGCCATCAGGCCGCGGGCGCGCTTCGCATGGAAGCTGACGATCTTGTAGCGGTCCGTCTTCCAGTCCTCGAACACCGGCGTGACGACCGGCGCGCGGAGTTCGCCCCGCGTCACGGACTTGAAATACTCCTCGGAGGCGAGGTTGATCAGCACGCGCTCGCCTGCGCGGGGATGCGCGTCGAACGCATGGTTCAACGCATCGGCGACGCGCGTGTCCCAGAACGCGTACAGGTCGCGTCCGCGATCGTTGGCGAAGCGCGCACCCATTTCGAGCCGGTAGGGCTGGATCAGGTCGAGCGGACGCAGCACGCCATACAGACCGGAGAGAATGCGCAGGTGTCGCTGCGCGTGATCCAGATCCGCGCCCGTGAGCGATGCGGCGTCCAGTCCTGCATACACATCGCCGTCGAAGGCCAGCACCGACTGTTTCGCGTTGTACGCGTCGAAGGGCGTGCGCCAGCTCGCGAAACGTTCGAAATTCAAATGGGCAAGCGGGTCGGAGACGCGCATGAGGCGCGCGATCGCGGCCGGCGACAACCGGCGCAACGCCGCGATCAGTTGCGTCGAATCGTCGAGCAGATCGGGCAGCGTGTGCTCGTGTATATGCGGTGGCGTGTCGAAGTCGAGCGACTTGGCGGGCGACAGAACGATTATCATGACGGCTCGGCGACAAAAAGACATGATTGTAACCGCCCCGCCGACCGACCCACGCCCGGAACCCATGCTCGCGCCCGACCTTCCCACTGCCGATATCGCCGCCCCCGCCGACTCGTCCGCACGCACTCCGCCGCCCGATCCGCTTGCCCTGGCGTCCGCCGCCAGCGCTCCGGGCGCACCTGCCACGGCGGTCGTGGCGGCGCCGTCGGCCGCCGCGCCGCGCGTGGTACTCGACTCCAATGTCTGGATCGACATCCTGGTGTTCGACGACCCCGACAGCCGTCCGATCCGGGCGGCACTGGAGGCGGGCGCCCTGGCCGCGGTGATCGACCCGGCCTGCCTGTACGAGCTCGATCGCGTGCTCGACTATCCGCAGTTCGCGCGCTTCGCGCTCGACAAGACTGCGACGCTGGCGACGGTGGCGCGTCTCACGCGCCTGCTCGACGCCCCGCCGCCCGCGGACGATGTCGCCGCAAACAACGTCGCCACAGACGCGAACCCCGCGCGGCCGATGCCGGTTCTCCCCCGCTGCAGCGACCGCGACGACCAGAAATTCCTGGAACTCGCCGCACGCGGCGGCGCGCACTGGCTGGTCACGAAAGACAAGGCCCTGCTGAAGCTCGCGCGCCGCTTCACCCGCGATTTCGCCTGCCGCATCGACCGGCCGGCCGGGTTCGTCAATGCCGCGCTGCCGCCCGTCCCCGCCACGTGAAAGACGCCCCGCCGGTACGGCGCGGCCGGCGCCCGGCTTCCCGACCCGGCTTCCCGACCCGGCTTCCCGACCCGGCTTCCCGGCCCGACTTCCCGGCCCGACTTCCCGGCCCGACTTCCCGGCCCGACCTCCCGGTTTCAGACCAGGCACG
>JBPBQT010000103.1:0-22048 GCA_050955065.1 Janthinobacterium lividum
GGTGCCGGAAAGCCCGCGCTGGCTGAGCGCGAAGGGCCGCATGGACGAGGCGCTGACGGTCCTGCGGCAGGTTCGCCCGGAGCCGCAGGCGCAGGCGGAGATGGCCAGCATTCGCGAGAACGCCGCCCCGGCCGGGGGTGCCGGACCCGGCGACGCACACCGCGCGCGCTGGTCGGACCTGCGCGTGCCCTGGCTGCGCCGCGTGGTGCTGGTGGGCATCGGCATCGCGATGGTCCAGCAGTTCACCGGCGTCAATTCGATCATGTACTACGGCACGCAGATTCTCGCGGATTCGGGCTTCGGCAACCGTACCGCGACGATCGCCAACATCGGCAACGGCGTGATCTCCGTGGGCATGACCTTCGTCGGGATCTGGCTGCTGGGCCGCATAGGACGGCGCACGATGCTGCTGACCGGCCTGGCCGGCACGACGCTGGCATTGCTGCTGGTCGGGCTGGTCTCGCGGTATTTCCCGGTCTCCGAGATGCGCGCCTATCTCGTGCTCGGGTCCACCGCGATGTTTCTCGCGTTCCAGCAGGGACTGGTGTCGCCGGTGACCTGGGTGATGCTGTCCGAGGTCTTTCCGCTGCGCGTCCGGGGGCTGGGCATCGGAATCGCCGGCGCGATGATGTGGATCGTCAATTTCCTGATCGGGCTGAGCTTCCCCAGCGCGGTGGCGAAGGCGGGGATTTCGGGGACCTTCTTCGTTTTCTTCGGCATCGGGCTGGCGGCGCTCGCCTTCGTGGCGCGCGCGGTGCCGGAAACACGGGGACGCAGTCTGGAAGCGATCGAAGCCTCGTTCCGCAAAAAATACGCGGACCGTTGATGTTGCCAGTAGATGGCCCGGCTTTCCGCGCCACGCTTGTGCGAGATGACGAGATGGCGGGATCGTGAAATCGATTTTTTCGGAGTGCTGCATTATGGATCGCTACATCCGTTTTGCCCTGAATCACATCGCCGCGCCGCGGCAGTCGCTGCCTGGATTGATGCAAACCGCTCTCGCGCTGGGCATCGATGCGATCGAGTTGCGCAACGACCTGCCCGGCGTGGCGATCGGCGACGGTACGCCACCCGCCGACGTGCGCGATCTGAGCGCGTCCCAGGATATCGCGTTGGCGTCGATCAATGCGCTGTATCCGTTCGATGTCTGGAACGACGAGCGTGCGGCGCAGGCGCGCCGGCTTGCGGATTACGCCGCCGAATGCGGCGCGGCGGGCGTCGTACTGTGTCCGCTCAACGAAGCCGATCCGCGTGACGCGGCCACGCGCGCCGCACAACTGGGCCGGGCGCTGGACGCGCTGGCGAAGATCTTCCGGGCGCGGGGCGTGCTCGGTTTCGTCGAGCCGCTGGGCTTCGAGGCCAGCGCGCTGCGCCGCAAGCGCGACGCGGTGACGGCGATCGACGCAGTAGGTGGAAGCGACGTGCTGCGTCTGGTGCATGACACGTTCCATCATCACCTGGCCGGCGAAAAGGACATCTTCCCGCAGCGCACCGGCATTGTCCATCTCTCGGGCGTCACTGACGCCATCCCGGCCGCGACGATGCGCGACGGCCATCGCGGTCTGATCAATGCCGCCGACCGGCTTGGCAACATCGACCAGATTCGCCGCCTGCTCGACGGCGGTTATCGCGGGTATTTCTCGATCGAGCCGTTCGCGGTCGACGCGCGCCCGCATTCCGACATCATCGCCGCGCTGCGTCGTACCATCGACTTCGTGAACCGGGAAGTGGCGGCAGCGCCCGCTCCGGCGGCGTCGCCGCAACGGCCACCCGGGCCACGGTAAATACCGATGGGAAAATCTGCGCGGGCGCACCCGCGTGTTCGACGCAGCGTCGCCGTGCGCGGTCTACGCGCCACCGCGCATCCGCCGCTCGTCGTCGAGGTCGTGACGCCGGATGCCCATGCGCGACATCATGCGGATGCCTGGCCCTCCGGCCGGGCGTCGTTGCTGCTCTCTCCATGGCCGTCGGGCGGCGGCATCGCATGGGCGTCGATCATGTGATAGGTGTTCTTGCCCCGCGCCTTCGCCGCGTACATCGCGTGGTCGGCGATCGCGATCAGGCTGCTCGCGCTTGGCGCGCTGTCGTACCGCTCCGCATGATACAAGGCGATGCCGATGCTGATACCCAGCCTGAAGGGCAGGGCTCCCGGAACATGGACGAGCGGCCCGAACGCCGCGACGATGTCCCGGGCGACGCGCGGCGCGTCGCCCGGCGCGCAATGCGAACCGCGCAACACGATGACGAATTCGTCGCCCGCCAGACGGGCCACGACATCGTGAACGTGCACCGTCGTGCGCAGGCGACGGGCCACCTCCTCCAGCACCCGGTCGCCCACCTCGTGTCCGGCATGATCGTTGACCTGCTTGAATTCGTCGAGATCCAGAAACAGCACCGCCAGCGTGGTTTCCTGCGCGAGCGCCTGCGTCAGCTGCAACGCGAGCGCGCGGCGGTTCGGCAAGCCGGTCAGTGCGTCCTGCATCGCCTGTTCCCGTAGCGACGACTCCATCCGTTTGCGCTCGGTCGCGTCGTGGCTGACCACATAGAACCCGTCGACGCGCCCGTCGGTGAATTGCGGAATATAGGTGGCGCTCCAGATGCGCTGCGACAGCGGATCGTAGACGACGTCGTCGTTGGTCACGCGCTCGCCCGCCAGTGCGCGCCGGAAACACGGCAGCAGCTCGGCCATGGTCTCGGGGGCGAGCACCTCGGATACGTGTCTGCCTTTCAGTGTGCCGGCACGCTCGAAGAACACCTGATCGTACGTGGCGTTGGTGAACTGGTAGCGCAACTGCGCATCGATATAACCGATCAGCACCGGCAGGCTGTCGGTGATGGTCTGCAACGTCTCCCGGCTGGCGCGCAATGCCGCTTCGGCGCGATTGCGCTCGGCGATGGTGCGATCGCGTTCCTCCAGCGCGCTGGCGAGGCGCCGGTTGACGCCATGCAGTTCCGCGGTGCGATGCAGCACGCGCGCTTCCAGTTCGCGGCGCAGTTCCGCCAGGTTCGCGTCGGCATCCTTGCGGGCACTGATGTCCTCGGCCACCGCCACGAAGTGCAGGGGATCGCCTTCGGCCGTGCGGGCGAGGGCGACCGTCACATTGACCCAGACCGTTTCGCCGTCGCGGCGGCGATACCGGCGCTCGGACGAGTAGAAGTGGCGTTCGCCACTCAGCATGCAGATGGCGTCGCGCTGGACGTCGATGAGATCCTCGGGAAACAGCAACTGGTGGTAAGGAAAAAGCGCGAGATCCGTTTTTTCATAACCGAGCAGGGCGGCGAACCGGGGATTGACCTGCACGCAGTTTCCTTGCAGGTCGATGACCACGAAGCCGATCGCCGCCTCCTGAAACGCGGCCTGGAACACGGCCTTGCTTTCTTCCAGTGCGCGCAGGTCGGCGCGATGGGTCTGGTATTGTCGCGCCGTGATCTCCCGTTGCGAAATCTCGTGCTGCGCCATGGCTGCGAGATCCTGCAGCGCCGCGGTCTGCGCGGCGTCGAGCGACCACACGCGCGTATCGATGACGCACAGCGTGCCCAGGGGCGTGCCGTTGACCGAGCGCAACGGCATGCCCGCGTAGAAGCGCAGGAAAGGGGCGTTGGCGACGGCCGGATGATCCCGGAAACGCGGGTCGGCCCGCAGGTCGGATATCACCGTCAGGGCATCGCCATGCAGCGTTTCGTTGCAGAAGGAAAACTGTCGCGGGGTTTCCTGGAGCGTGACGCCGACGCGCGACTTGAGCCACTGGCGTTCGTGGTCGAACACCGAAATGACGGCGATCGGCGCATCGAACAGGCGCGCGGCCAGGCGCGTGATCCGGTCGAAGCTTTCCTCGGCGGGCGCGTCGAGCAGGCCGAGCCGCCGCAATAGCGCGGCCTGGTCCCGGTTGACGGGCGATGTGACGGCAGGGTCGGGTCCGGAAACAGATCGCCTTTCCATGAAAACGAGGACGGATAAAAAGAGGGAAAAAGGGCGATGAACGGGGGCCCATGCCGGGTCTTTTCAAGGACTATACGCCCGTGCCGGCTTTGGAGTACAGACAACGTTTCGCGTTTCCCCGCGCATGGGTGGCAGGGGTATTCACGCGCCATGCGCACCGCCGTCCGTACCGCCGTACCGCCGCAGGCCTGGCATGTGTCACGCGTGCGGCGGCGACCGGGCGCGGAACTACTTCGCTGCGGTTTCCAGATTGTCCGTCTTCATCGCGCGGATCGCGGCTGCGGCATCCGGCGAGAGATCCTGGTGATCCAGATTGAGTTCGAAGGCAATGCGCTGCGATTTCCTGCCCGACGCATAGTCGGCATCGAGTTCGCTCAGGCGCCGCTCGTACCAGTTCTGCACGCACGCGGTGTCGTGACAGTTCTTTTGCCGCCATTGCCACTGATGATCGCGGGCCGCGGCGAGAGACTGCTTGTCGGGGGCGACATCCTGCGCGTGCTGGTAGGCGAGCGCGAGCTGATCGTCGAGCTTGGACAGGTAAGGGTTGTGGCAGACCTGCGATTCCGAATACGACGCGCTCTTGCCGCACTGAAAGCTCGCGGCGTGCGCGCCGAGACTGAGGCCGCCGGCGGCGCTCAGCAAAAGCGCCGCGGCGGCGCGGCCGAGCCACCGGGCGTGTGGAAAGGTCCGTTCCTGGCGATGCTGAATAGAGAGATGCACTTCAAGTCCTTTACAAATGATGGTCGCATTCGGCAGGGCGCCCACACCTGCCGTCCCCGGGTTCACATGGAGCCGCGTGGAAATGATGGGGGCAAGTCGAAGCTGACGAAACGTCGAATACGAACGGGCAAGACCAATTCCTTACGAAATATTTCGTAACGCGCAGGTCTGCGCCTCAGGGAAACCGCCAATGCGCTGCGGCACCTTTCCCGCATAACATCGCCCTGTCACAAATCGTCCTCATCATCGCGCCAGGATGCTGACCCATGGAGATGCACGCATGACGCGATTTGCCCCTGGCCATGGCGCCGACCCGCTGACGGTCGCGCCATGCCTCACCGTTCGCCTGGCTTCCCGCCTGGCCCAGCGCTTCTTGCGCCTGTCTTCACGCGGATTGCTCCGCGCACCTCTGCGCGGCTCCGGGCCGGTCGTCGCGCCCGTCGCGCCCGTCGCTTTCGTGCTGGTCTTTCTTGCCTTTGCCGCCACGCCGGCCCGCGCCGCGACGGAAATCCCGTTCTGGCACGCGATGGAAGCGGCGCTGGGCGAGCGGCTGGGCGACATCGCGAAAGATTTCAACGCCTCGCAGCCCGACTACGAAGTCGTGCCGGTCTTCAAGGGCACGTACGACGAGACCCTCGCGGCCGGCGTGGCCGCGTATCGCAGCGGCACCGCGCCCGCGATCCTGCAGGTCTACGAAGTCGGCACCGCCACGATGATCGGCGCGAAAAAGGCGGTGATACCGGTGTCCGAGGTCTTCCGCCAGGCCGGTCTGCCGCTGGACGAGAAAGCCTTCGTCCCCGGCATCGCGAGCTATTACGGCGATGCGAAGACCGGTCATCTGGTGGCGATGCCGTTCAACAGCTCGACGCCGGTGCTGTACTACAACAAGGACGCGTTCAAGAAGGCCGGCCTGGACCCGGAGCAGCCGCCGCGGACATGGGCCGAGGTCGAGCAGGACGCGCTGCGGCTCAAGGCGGCCGGCGTGTCCTGCGGCTATTCCTCCGGCTGGCAGAGCTGGATCCAGCTCGAGAACTACAGCGCCTGGCACGCCGCGCCTTTCGCGTCGCGCAATAACGGCTTCGACGGCAGCGATGCGGTCCTCGAATTCAACAAGCCGCTGCAGGTCGCGCATATCGCCTTTCTGCAGAAGATGCTGAAGGAGGGCAGCTTCACCTATGTGGGACGCAAGGACGAGCCCGTCTCGAAGTTCTACAGCGGCGACTGTGGGATCATCACGAATTCATCGGGTTCGCTCGCGACCATCCGCAAATACGCGAAATTCAACATCGGCACCGGCATGATGCCGTACGACGCGAACGTCAAGGGCGCGCCGCAGAACGCCATCATCGGCGGCGCCAGCCTGTGGGTGCTGGCCGGCAAGGATCCCGCCGTCTACAAGGGCGTCGCGCGTTTCTTCGCCTATCTCGCCACGCCCGCGGTCGCCGCGAAATGGCATCAGGACACCGGCTATCTGCCGGTCACGCAGGCCGCTTACGACCTGACGCGGCAATCCGGTTTCTATACCCGCAACCCTGGCAGCGAGACGGCGATCAAGCAGATGTTGAACCGGCCGCCGCTGCCGTTCACCAAGGGGCTGCGCCTGGGCAACATGCCGCAGATCCGCACCGTCATCGACGAGGAACTCGAACAGGTCTGGTCGGGGAAGAAGACGCCGCAGCAGGCGCTCGACACGGCGGTCACGCGCGGCAACGATCTGTTGCGGCGCTTCGAAAAAGCGGGCGGGTGATGGGCACGCAGGAGGGGACGCAGCCGGGCGCGCGGCAGGGCAAACGGTCGCGCGCGCAGCCGGACACGCGATCGCGCGCCGGGTTGTTTCGCGCGGGATTCGTGCCGTATCTGCTGGTGACGCCGCAGCTGGCGATCACCGCGGTGTTCTTCCTGTGGCCCGCGGCCGAGGCGCTGTGGCAGGCGATGCAGACGCAGGACGCCTTCGGTACCAGCAGCGAATTCGTGGGTCTGGCGAACTTCGACCATCTGTTCCATGACCCTCTCTATCTGGCGTCGTTCAACACGACGCTGATCTTCTGCTCGCTGGTCGGCGTCGCGGCGCTGGTGATCGCGCTGGTGCTGGCGGCCTGCGTGGACCGCGTCACCCGCGGCGTGCGCGCCTACCGGACCCTGCTGATCTGGCCCTACGCGGTGGCGCCGGCCGTGGCCGCGGTGCTCTGGATGTTCCTGTTCAATCCGAGCATCGGTCTGGTCACCTATGCGCTGGCGCGCTACGGCATCGCGTGGAATCATGCGCTCGATGGTCATCAGGCGATGTTCCTGGTCGTGCTGGCCTCGGTCTGGAAGCAGGTCAGCTACAACTTCCTGTTCTTCTATGCCGGCCTGCAGGCGATTCCCCGTTCGCTGCTCGAAGCCGCGGCGCTGGATGGCGCGGGGCCGGTACGGCGCTTTTTCGGCATCGCGCTGCCGCTGCTCTCGCCCACCAGTTTCTTCCTGCTGACCGTCAATCTCGTCTACGCGTTCTTCGATACGTTTCCGGTCATCGACGCCGCCACCGGCGGCGGGCCCGCGCAGTCCACCAAGACCCTGATCTACAAGATCTACGTCGAAGGCTTCCAGGGGCTCGACATCGGCACGTCCGGCGCGCAGTCGGTGGTGCTGATGGTGATCGTGGTCGCGCTGACCGTCGTGCAGTTTCGCTGGGTCGAACGCCGGGTGCAGTACGGATGATAGAAAACCGGCGCGGTTTCGATCTGTTCTGTCACGCGGTGCTGCTGATCGGCGTCGCGCTGATCGTGTTCCCCGTGTATGTCGCGTTCTGTGCCGCGACCATGGACGAGCGACAGGTCTTCACGGTGCCGCTGTCGCTGCTGCCCGGGCGTCACCTGCTCGACAATATCGCGGCGGTCTGGACGCGTGGCAGCGGCAACGCCGCGAGCCCGTTCGGGCGCATGCTGTTCAACAGTCTGGTGATGGCGCTCGTGATCGCCTTCGGCAAGATCGCCGTGTCCATTCTGTCCGCCTATGCGATCGTGTTCTTCCGGTTCCGCTTTCGCATGCTGGCGTTCTGGCTGATCTTCATCACGCTGATGCTGCCCGTCGAGGTGCGCATCTTTCCCACCGTGCAGGTCGTGTCGTCGCTGCATCTGTCGAACACCTATGCGGGGTTGACCCTGCCGCTGCTGGCGTCGGCCACCGCGACCTTCCTGTTCCGGCAGTTCTTCATGACGCTGCCCGACGAGCTGATCGAAGCCGCGCGCATCGACGGCGCGGGCGCCTGGCGGTTTTTCTGGGACATTCTGCTGCCGCTGACGAGGACGCCGATCGCCGCGCTTTTCGTCATCACCTTCATCTACGGCTGGAACCAGTATCTATGGCCGATCCTGATCACGAACGAGCCGTCGCTGCAGACGGCGGTGGTGGGCATCAAGAGCATGATCGCCTCGGGCGACACGGCGACCGAATGGCATCTGGTCATGACGGCCACGCTGCTGGCGATGCTGCCGCCGCTTGTCGTGGTGTTGCTGATGCAGCGCTGGTTCGTCCGGGGTCTGGTCGACACCGAGAAATAACGAGGCGCGCATGGCTGCACTGACCCTGAAGGGCATCAAGAAATCGTACGACGGGGGCCGGCAGTTCGTGCTGCACGGCATCGACCTCGACGTGGCCGACGGCGAATTCGTCGTGATGGTCGGCCCGTCCGGCTGCGGGAAATCCACGCTGCTGCGCATGGTCGCGGGGCTGGAAACCGTCACCGGCGGCACGATCGAGATCGGCGCGCGCGTCGTCAACGCGCTGGAACCCAAGGAGCGCGACATCGCCATGGTGTTCCAGAATTATGCGTTGTATCCTCACATGAGCGTCGCGCAGAACATGGGGTACGCGCTGAAGATCGCCGGCGTCGCCCGCGCGGCGATCGACGAGCGGGTGACGAATGCCGCCCGCATACTCGAACTCGAGCCCTTGCTGCAGCGCAAGCCCCGCGAACTGTCGGGGGGACAGCGCCAGCGCGTGGCGATGGGCCGCGCGATCGTGCGGGAACCCGCGGTGTTCCTCTTCGACGAACCGCTGTCGAATCTCGACGCGAAGCTGCGGGTGCAGATGCGGCTGGAGATTCAGCGGCTGCACGCGCGGCTTGGCACCACCAGTCTGTATGTGACGCACGACCAGATCGAGGCGATGACGCTGGCGCAGCGGGTCGTCGTCATGAACCGGGGAGTTGCGGAGCAGATCGGCAGGCCGACCGACGTGTATGACAGACCCGCGAGCGTTTTCGTCGCGGGTTTCATGGGGTCGCCGGCGATGAACCTGTTCGAGGGGCGCGTGACCGACGACGGCACCGCGTTCACGGTGGCGGGAAACGGGCCGACGCTGGCGCTCGGGCCGGATTTCGCGGCCGCTTGCCGGACGCGGCCGGGCGGCGACGGCCTGCCGCATGCGGAGATCGCCGGCCGGGAATGCGTTCTCGGTATCCGTCCCGAGCATCTTTCGCCCGCGCCCGGGGCGGACTCGCGGGCCGCGAGCGGAACGCGAACCGATTCCGACCGGAACCGTGAACAGCGTCACGAAGCCGGCCGTCTCGCGGCGTCGAATGCCGACTGCGCCACTGCGACGCTCGTCGTCGACTCCTGCGAGCTGCTGGGTGCCGACACGATGGCGCACGGGCGCTGGGGTCCGCACGATGTCGCCTGCCGGTTGCCGCACGAGCACCGGCCGGCGCCGGGGGAGCGCCTGCGCGTGGTCCTGCCGCCAGCCCGGCTGCATCTGTTCGACGCTGCCAGCGGCGTGCGTTTGAACGGCTGATTGTCCCGACACGTATCCTACATGGCTTCAGGAGAGATCAATGCAGGACTGGCCCTACCCGCGCATCGTCGCGCATCGCGGCGGCGGCACGCTGGCGCCCGAGAACACGATCGAGGCGATCGATGCCGGACACGCGCTCGGCTTGCGGATGATCGAATTCGACGCGAAGCTCGCGGCGGACGACACGGTCTTCCTGCTGCACGACGATCGCGTCGAGCGCACGTCCGATGGCCGGGGCGAGGCGGGCGCGATGTCGTACGCGCAGTTGCGCGCGCTGGATGCCGGTGGCTGGTTCGACGCGCGTTTCGCCGGCGCGCGCATGCCCACGCTGGCCGAGGTGGCGCGGCGGTGCGCCAACGACCGCATCGCCGCGAACATCGAGATCAAACCGTCCGCCGGGCGCGACGCGGCCACCGGCACGCGCGTGGCGCTGGCCGCGGCGCGGGAATGGGCCGGGCGTGGAGGTGACGCGGAGGGCGATATAAATGGCCATACGAATGGCAATGCCGCGCTGACACCGCTGCTGTCGTCTTTCTCGTTCGTCGCACTGGAAGCGGCGGCGCACGCCGCGCCCGAACTGCCCCGCGGGCTGTTGTACCGAGAGGTGCCGACCGACTGGCGCGCGCAGGCCGCGGCCTTGTCGTGCAAGTCGCTGCATGCGCGCCATACCGCGTTGACCGAGAGGCTGGTCGCCGATATCAAGGCCGCGGGATTATGGATCCTCGTGTACACGGTCAATGATCCGGACGTGGCCCGCAGACTGGGCGAATGGGGCGTGGACGCGATCTGCACGGATCGCATCGACCTGATCGGCGCGGATTTCTTCGGTCAGACGGTCTGACGGGGTTGATGAGGCCGGCGCCTGCAGGACCGGGACCGGGGGGCCATAATGGTTCATCCAGCGTGCGCCAGCCGGTTCGCGCACGACCTTTTTCAGGAGATCCCGCCATGACCCCGGGTTACACCAAGCCGCTTTACATCCTCCCATTCGATCATCGCGCTTCCTACGTGAAGGGCATGTTCGATCTGAAGGCGCCCTTGAGCGAGACCGAGCACGCGCGCGTGTCGGACAGCAAACGCCTGATCTACGAAGGCTTCCAGGCAGCGCTGGCCGACCCTGACGACGCGGTGTCGCGCGATGCCGCCGGCATCCTGGTCGACGAGGAATTCGGCGCCGACATTCTCGCGGACGCGAACGCGAAAGGCTATCTCACCGCCGTCTCGACCGAGAAAAGCGGTTCCGACGAATTCGATTTCGAGTACGGCGACGCGTTCGGGCAGCACCTCGACGATGTGCGGCCGACCTTCGCGAAGGCGCTGGTGCGCTACAACCCGGAAGGCGACGCGGCGTTGAACACGCGCCAGACCGCGCGCCTGAAACGTCTGTCCGATTTCTGCCTGGAAAGACGACTGCCGTTCATGTTCGAGTTATTGGTGCCGGCCACCGATGCACAGCTCGGAAAAGCGGGCGGCGACAAGGATGCGTATGACCGCACCCAGCGCGCCGAACTGATGCGCGCGGCGATTCTCGCATTGCAGGATGCGGGAGTCGAACCGGCGATCTGGAAGATCGAGGGATTGGATACGCGCGAGGACGCCGCGCGGATCGTCGCGGCCGCACGGCGCGACGGCCGCGACGAGGTGGGCTGCATCATCCTGGGACGGGGCGCCGACGACGGCAAGGTGGGCGACTGGCTGCGCATTGCCGCGAGCGTGCCGGGCTTCATCGGCTTTGCCGTCGGTCGGACGAGTTTCTGGGATCCCGTCGCGGCATTCGAGGCGAAGAAAATCAGTCGCGACGAAGCGGCCCGGCAGATCGGCGCGCGCTACCGGCAGTGGGCCGACACCTTCGAGGAAGCGCGCACGGCCTGAGCCGGATGACGGGTACGTCTGAATCCGACGTACCCGCTGGCGCCGGCTTACTGGGCCGGTGCCGATGCCGCCGATGCTGCCGGTGCCGGTGCCGGTGCCGCTGATGCTGCCTGTGCCGCCGGTGCCGCCGGCGTTGTCAGCGCTGCCCGCGTCTTCCGATACGTGGCGGTCGTCTTCGGCAGCTTGCCCATGCGGCCCATCTGCCACAAGGCGAATGCCCACTCGTCGGCCTGTTTGCTCACGTACTGCGACAGGCTCGAACCCATGCCGTGCCCGGCGTCGTAGTCGATGCGCAACAGCACCGGACGGCCGCTGCTCGTCGCCGCCTGCACCCGCGCGGCCATCTTCAGCATATGCCACGACGACACGCGCGGATCGTTCGCGCCCGTCGTGAACATCACCGCCGGGTACGGCGTGCCGTCATGAACGTGCGCGTAGGCGCTCATCGCATACAGGCCGTGGAAGCCGTCGAGCGTCGAGGTCGAACCGAATTCCGGTACGTTCGGCGGGCCGTTCGGTTCGGTTTCCGAGCGCAGCGTGTCGGAAATCCCCACATCGTCCAGGATCACGCTGAACAGCGCCGGATTGACCGTCAGCGCGCCGCCCATCACGATGCCGCCCGCGCTCGCGCTGTTCGCCGCGAGGTATTTCGACTGCGTGTAGCGCTGGTCGATCATGTACTGCGCGGACGCGAGGAAATCCATGATCGTGTTGATCTTCTTCTCTTTCTGGCCGGCCCGGTGCCAGGCGTCGCCATACTCGCCGCCGCCGCGCATGTGCGATACCGCGATGATGCCGCCATGGTCGATCCACGCCTGCCAGGCGGGACGATAGACCGGATCCATCGAGATCCCGTAGCTGGCGTAACCGAAGACGATCGTCGGGTGCGAGCCGTCCTGCGTCACGCCCTTGCGCGCGATGATCGACACCGGAATGCGGGTGCCGTCATAGCTGGTCGCGAATTCGTCGCGCACTTCCATGTCGTTCGATTCGGTGGTCGACGGCGGGACCAGCCCGGTATCCTTCGCCGCGCCGCTCTGCGGGTCGTACACGAGCTCGCGCGGCGCCTTGATCCAGCTCTGCAGCGCGAACATCGCACCGGGCGAACGCGGGTCCGTGCTCAGGTCACGGACCGACCCGGAGAACGGCAGTGCGATCGTCCGGCCGTCCTTGCCGTCGAGCGACACGCGGCGCAATTCGAAGCTCGCCCCGGCGCGCTCGCTCAGGTAGATCGCGTCCTTCGCGAAGCGGAAGCTGTCCAGCACGTTCGGGCCTTCCGGGACGACCACGTCGGCATGCGCGACATCCGGCTGCGCGAACGGAGTGGACAGCAACCGGAAGCGCGAGGCGCCTTTTTCCGAGAGGAAGTAAAGGCGGTCGCCGTGCAGGTGCACCTCGGTCACGCCGTCTTCCGGCGTCGCGATCTTGCGCCACGGCGTGTTCGCGCCATGAATCTGATCGAGCGGCGCGACATAGAAGGTATTGGGCGTCTCGTCCATGTTGCGGTTCGCGACCGCGACCGCGTACGGCGAATCCGGCGACAGCAGCACGTAGCTGCCCTGACCTTCCGGGACGTCGACATCGGCGGTCAGCCCATGTCCGAATACCGCCTCGTCGCCCTCGCCGTCGGTGTGTTGTCCGAGCGTGTGCAGGAAGGTCACCGCGTTGTATTGGCTTTGCGACGGCGGGGTGTCCGGACCCGCCTTCGGATAGCGCAGATAGAAGAAGGACTGGTTGTCGTTGCGCCAGGACACCACGCAGTCGCTCGTGCGATCGATGGTCTCCGCGAGGTCGCGGCCGGTCGTCAGGTCGAGGAGGTGCAGCACGCTTTTCTCGGAGCCGCCCTCGGAGACGCCGTAGGCCACGTAGCGGCCATCCCAGGACGGGGAGAACCAGTCGAGCGCGACGTGGTGCGCGCTGTCCTTGGCCAGCGTGGCCGGGTCGACGAGGATGTGTTCCTCGCCCTGGATGCCGTCCCGATAGGCGAGCTTCGGCAGATTGGCGCCCGGCGCCATCACCTGATAGAAGAGCCGGTCGCCGCGGCGCACGAAGTGGCCGCGTTGCAGATCCTTGCCCATCAGGCCCTGGATCTGCCTGGCCAGCGCGTCGCGGCCGGGGATGCGGTCGACGACCTGACGCGTGTAGTCCGCCTGCGCCTTCATCCAGCGCTGCACCTCGGGATCCTTCAGGTTCTCCATGTAACGGTAGTTGTCGACCACGGGGGTGCCGAAATAGGTATCGGTGACCGGGCGGATCGGCGCGACCGGAGGACCTTCGGTCGCAGCCCATGTGGCGTGGGTGGCAGCGAGGAGGGCGGCCGCGAGGACCGTGGCGATGAGCGATTTTTCTGGTTTCAATTGGCGTCCCGACCTGAGTGAATGCCGCAAGAGGATGGCATTTAAAAAATGGACGCGCAAGTTTTGGAAGATGACGGCACCGCGTCGTGGACGGCGTCGACCCGGCGCTCCCAGGAAGGACGCGAGCACGGTCAGCGAGGCAGCCGCTACGGGTTTCCTGCGGTATCGCGGTCGGGCGTCAGCGGCGGTGAGTTTGCGGAATCGTGAAATTGTCCCAATCGTTCCCCATACGCCTGGCGCAGACAATCCAGATCCCCGTTGCACATGTCACGGCCGGCAAGCCAGTCGCGCTGGGATTGCGCCAGTATCCGGGGTTGTGGACTCGCCTGAAGCGCTGCCGAATACAACTGACCCATTTCAACATCCATTGCCGCAAGACCGGGATCCGTGCAAACCGCCCGTTCATCGTCACGGGTTGCCTGTCTGCAGTCGAAGCTGGTGGGGAATGTCCGGTGTCGAGATAAGGCGGTCCGGTCGTCGTCATCCGATGCAGCGGTACCGTTCGGGACCTGCTGCGCGGGCACGTCAGCCGCGGAGCCGGCGCTTTCGCCGGAAGGCGTATCGACGGAGGCCGACGCGGCAGCGGGGCTTTCGGGACCGACAGGTGACATGCCCCCGACCATTAGCGGTTGCGCGACGGTGATGGCGCTTGCTTCGGACGTCGCGGCAGCTGGCGCGGTGCCATCACCGTTCGGCGCCGACGCCAAGACGGAGGCGGGCGCTTGGGACGTGTCGGCGCGGTGACCCCACCAGCCGATCACGGCGACGAGCAGAACCGCTCCGAACGTGAACGCCCCCCATTTGCGCCCGCGCGATGGCGCAGATGCGGTCCGCACTTCCTCGATGTCCTCCCCGGAGCACCGCGGGCATCGCATCGATAGCGATTTTCCGCGCGGAAACCAGGTGTAACCGCATGCAACGCATCGGTTCTGCGGGCGCAATGTGCTGCTGCTCATCTTCATCCCCAAAAGAGCGAATTTTTCTTTCTGATGGGGGCATGTTACGCGACAGACACGCGCGAAAGATCAGAGCCGTTGCAAGGTGCCGATATCGACGGTGCCTTCCGGGCTGCTGAACATCAATGCGCCGCCCTGACCGTTTTGCTGGGAAACGCCCTGGATATGGTGATCGCCACTATCGTAGGTTTCCACTTTCCCACCCCGTTCGATCAACAACCGGCGGCTTTGCGGGAAAAACGCATAACGCAGATCGTTTTGCCCGCCGCTCGTCGCCGGCGAACCGAGGTCGTGCGGCCACCAGGCCTCGCCGCCGGACATCGGCTTCATCGGTTCCATGGGCTTCATCGGCTCCATGGGTTTCATCGGTTCCATCGGCTTCATTGGCTTCATCGGTTCCATAGGTTTCATCGGTTCCATAGGTTTCATGGGCGCCATCGGTTTCATGGGCGCCATCGACCGCCATGTCGTTGTCGCAGGAGCGGCGGCATCGCCGGCAGGCTGTGCCGGTTGGGTCGCTTGCGCCTGCGCGCGTGACGCGGCGGGCTGGGCGAATCGTATCGACGCACCGTCGTCGTCGTCCACTGCAGGGCAAGAAACGATCCACGTCGTGCCTTTCTCCAGTCCGGCCTTGCGAGCGAGGCTGCCGCCAATGCTGGCGATCAGTCTGTGCGCGCTTTGCAGCCCGATGCTCTCGGTGGAGACATCGACGAAACCGCGTCCATCGTCCGCGATCTGGACCGTGTAACGGTCTTCGGTCTGCTGCAGCGAGACGACGATCGTGCCCCCGTGCCCGTCGAACGCATGCTCGACGGCATTGGCGATCAGTTCATTGACGACGGTGCCCACTTTCATGCAGACGTCGATGTCGACGATCACCCCGAATTCCCGGTTGCACCGCAACCGAATCTGCTGGCCGCTCAGATCGAAGAAGCTGTGCAATTCGTCGCACAGCTTGCCTAGATAGGCGCTCAGATCGATTTCCTCGCTCTGCGCGCCCACGCCCAGCAAGTGATCGTAAATCGACGCCATCGCGAATACCCGGCGCTCGATATCCTTGAAACCGTCACGCGTTTGCGGGTCTTTCAGCGCGGTCCCGTACCGCTGGACCAGCAGCACGATCTGCTGGAAATTGTTGCGGATGCGGTGCTGCTGCTCGCGCAGCAGAACGATGGTCTCGTCGCGTTGGGCGGACAACAGGGCGCGCTCCTGCAACTGCTCGACATTCGCGGCAATCATGCTGGCGATGGCGGCGAGAAACGACAGATCGAGCGCGCTGACCTCGCGCGGCTCCCGGTAATCGATCTCCAGGATCCCATACGGCCCCTCGCGGCCGATCAATGGCACGTTGACCGAGGACACGACGTGGAATTCCTTGAACAATTTGGGAATGGGTCCGGGCGGATAGTCGCGCACGTCGGGCACGATCACCGGCTTTACGGCAAGCACTGCTTCGCCGGGCGGATTGCCCTCCTCGACCTTGCCGGTTTCCGCGCCGATTACGTCGTCGCGCATCCCGTAATGCGCTTTCAATATCAGCGTGTCGTCGCGGCGGCGCACCTCGAGCACCTTGCCCATCGGCGCGTCGCAGCCTTGCGCCGCGCAGCGCGCGGCGTGCGCGAGAAATTCGTCCAGCGGTCGAAGTTGCTGCGCCTGCGCGGCCAGATCGGCCATCGCGCTGCGCTGTTTGAGGACGTCGGTCAGCGTGACCGGCGCGCCGACATCCGTATCGCGTTGCAAATGGTCGATCGTGGCGGCCCAGGTTGCGTTGCGCGCAAAATTCATTGATTCGTCTCTCGATATCGTAAGAATGACGCGCGCATCGGCCAGCATGCGTACGGTCTTGCGATTCTAGCCTGAGCGACGCATCCCGGCAGCGAATCGGCCGCAACCGGCCGCCCCGGCTAGGCGAAACGCCTGTTCATGTACCGGCACAACAACAGTCCCAGGACCGCCAGCGCGCCGCCGATGAAGCCGACGTAATGCAGACCGCCATGCACGCCGATAACGCTGCCCAGCAGCGCGCCGCCGCCGATGCCCACGTTGTAGATGCCGGAGAACAGCGCCATCGCCACGTCGGTCGCGTCGTTCGCCAGGTTCAGGACACGGGCCTGCAGGATCAGACCGAAACACATGATCGCGATGCCCCAGGCCACGCTCAGTCCTGCCAGCAGATAGATGTTCTCGGCGAACGGCAGCATCAACAGCAGGCAGGCGGCGATCCCGACGATCGTGGCGAACAGGAAGCCGTTCGGAAAGCGGTCGCTGTAACGGCTGAACAACAGCGAGCCGATCACCCCGGAGCCGCCGAACAGCAGCAGCAACGCGGTGACCATCGGGCCGCTCATGCCCGCCACCTGGCGGGCGAACGGCTCGATATAGCTGTACCCGGTGAAATGGGCGGTGACCACGAGCGCGGTCAGCAGGTAGATGCACAGCAGCGCCGGGCGCTTGAACAGCAACGGCAGACTGCCCAGCGAGCCCGCGTTCTCGCTGGGCAGCGGCGGCAGGATGCGCACCAGCTGGTACACGGTGGCCGCCGCGATGGCGGCGATCGCCAGGAAGGTCCAGCGCCAGCCCAGCACCTCGCCCACCACGCGGCCCAGCGGGATGCCCAGCACCATCGCCAGGCAGGTGCCGGTGGCGAGCAGCCCCAGCGCCTGGGTGCGCTTGCCCGGCGGCGCGATGCGCACCGCGAGCGACGCGGTGATCGACCAGAACACCGCATGCGCGAAGGCGATGCCGATGCGGCTGGCCTCCAGCACGTTGAAGCTCCAGGCCACGCCCGAGAGCACGTGGCTGGCGATGAAGACGACGAAGACGCCGACCAGCAGCTTGCGTCGCTCGATGGTGCGGGTGAGCAGCATCATCGGCAGCGACATCAGCGCCACCACCCACGCGTAGACGGTGAGAATCAGCCCGACCTCGGACGGTCGCATGTCGAAGCTGCGGCCGATGTCGCTGAGCAGCGCGATCGGGGCGAATTCGGTGGTGTTGAAGATGAAGGCGGCCAGGGCCAGGGCAATGACGCCGCGCCAGCTGCCGGCGGGGACGGGTGCGTCCGTTAACATGGAAATTCAGCTGCTCGTGATGGATGGAAAGAAATCCCGCTCCCGGGCGGGCCGCCGAAGCGGCGGTGGAAGCCCGGGAAAAACCGTGTCGCGTCGCTGGCGTCGTGACACGACGGGAAAAATAACGGCGAACGCCTGCGGGAAGGCAGAGGGGATACGGAAAAGTGTACGTCGGTGGTTCCCCCGCCCACAAGTGAGTCGCATCAGGATCTAGGGTTAACCATGCTAGCCGATAAAGGCAAACGATTGAAGTGAAAAGACGTTTCCGGAAAACGAAGACGCCGGATTCGTTGCCGGTGTGACAATGCGACACGGCCGTGGCGTGGCGTGGCGTGGCGTGGCGTGGCGTGGCGTGGCGTGGCGTGGCGTGGCGTGGAATGCAACGGGCAGTGCACACGCATGCTATATTCATTGATGGAGATGGCATACCTCCCGCCGCTTGATCGCAAACCACCGGCACCGCCGGTTGATGATGCCTACGAATTCCTGGGTCGGGGAAGTCGTAGGCGCTCGCGCGCAACCCTTTGCCACCCAGGTTCGACGCCAACGAATCCGGTATCCGATGAAAATTCCCGTTTTACCCGAGCAATTCGCGATGGTGCCGCACCTCGGCCGCTGGCTGGTGCTCTCCACCGTGGTCGGCGGACTCGCCGGCAGCGCTTCCGCGCTCCTGTTGTGGGCCCTTGATCTCGCCACCGATACGCGTGTCGCCCATGGCTGGCTGATCTGGCTGCTGCCCTTCGCGGGCTTTGCGGTGGGTTGGGTTTACTACCGCTTCGGCAGCAGCGTCGAGGCCGGCAACAACCTCCTGATCGACGAAATCCACGATCCCAAAAGACTCGTACCCAGGCGCATGGCCTTCCTCGTGCTCGGCGCGACGATCGTCACGCATCTGTTCGGCGGATCGGCGGGACGCGAGGGCACGGCAGTGCAGATGGGCGGCGTGCTCGCCGACCGGGTGTCGCAGGCGTTCCGGCTGGACCGCGAGGACCGGCGGCGGCTGCTGATGGCGGGCATCGCCGCCGGATTCGCCTCGGTGTTCGGCACGCCGCTGGCGGGCGCGGTCTTCGGGCTCGAAGTCCTGGCGATCGGCCGGTTGCGATACGACGCCTTGCTGACGTGCTTCCTCTCCGCCATCGTCGCCGATCAGGTCACACGCGCCTGGGGCATCGAGCATACGCGCTATGCGATTCCCTTCATTCCGCATGTCGGCATCGCCGGCCTCGCGTCGGCCATCGTCGCCGGGATGATCTTCGGCATCGTCGGCATGCTGTTCGCCAACAGCACCCATGCCTTGGGCGGCTGGGTCAAGCGCCGGATCGCCTATGCGCCGCTGCGCCCGCTGGCCGGCGGCACGGTCGTCGCGCTCGCGTCGCTGTTGCCCGGCACGCACCGCTACCTGGGTCTGGGCATTCCGACGATCGTCGCCGCCTTTCACCGGCCGCTGCCGGTGCATGACTTCGCGGGGAAATTCGCCTTCACGGTGGTGACGCTCGCCTCCAGCTTCAAGGGCGGGGAGGTCACGCCGCTGTTCTACATCGGGGCCACGCTCGGCAATGCCCTGTCCCATGTGCTGGCGCTGCCCTTCCCGGTGCTGGCGGGGCTGGGCTTCGTCGCCGTGTTCGCGGGAGCGGCCAATACCCCGATCGCGTCGACGCTCATGGCGATGGAGCTCTTCGGCATCGATATCGGCGTCTATGCGGGGCTGAGCTGCGTCGTCGCCTATCTGTTCTCCGGGCATACGGGCATCTATCGTGCGCAGCGGATCGGGCAGGGCAAGAACCGGCTGTTTGCCACGGAGGTGAAACTCTCCGATGTCCCCGCCCTGCTGCGGGAGGAACGCACCCGGCACGCACCGGCTCCGGGTCCGTCGGACCGGCGCGGACGGGAACAGTGAGGCGCGACACATGCATCAGTTGATCCTGATCCGTCATGGCGAATCGCTGTGGAATCAACAGGGCCGCTTCACCGGCTGGACGGATGTCGATCTGAGTCCGGCGGCGCGACCTATGCCGCGGTCGATCCCGGCATGCTGCCGCGGGGCGCATCCCTGGCCGACACGCAGGCGCGGGTCGTCGCGCTCTGGCAGGACACGGTCGTGCCGGCCCTCGCGCAGGGCGAGAACGTGCTGATGATCGGCCATGGCAACAGCCTGCGCGTATTGATGAAACACCTGGAAGGGTTGTCCGACGAAGCCATCGTGGATCTGGACGTACCCAACGGGGTGCCTTTCGTCTACCGGCTCGATGCCGCGTTCAAGCCGCTTCGCAAGGAACAGGTTGCGGTGGCGCATGAGACGCACGGCAATATCCTCTGACGGGCATGCCGCGGCGGGGCACGCCAACCACAAGCAAGGAGTGCATCATGAATGAACATGCAATCGTTTCCCTGAGCGCCGACGAAATCCTCGATTCCCGCGGCAATCCGACGCTGGACGTGAGTGTCGTGCTGGCAAGCGGCGTACGCGCGCACGCGTCGGTGCCATCGGGCGCGTCCACGGGTGCCTTCGAGGCGGTCGAACTGCGCGACGGCGACGCCGGCCGGTATGGCGGGAAGGGCGTGCTGAACGCCGCGAGAAACGTCGAGACCGAACTGCTGAACGCCGTGCACGGTCTGCCGGCCGACGATCAGAGCCGGCTCGACGCCGCACTGAACGCGGTCGATGGCACGGACGACAAGCGGCGCCTGGGCGCGAACGCGATTCTCGGCGTGTCGATGGCCTGCGCGAAGGCGGCGGCGCTGGCGCATCACCTGCCGCTGTACCGCTATCTCGGGGGGCTCGACGCGCACGTGTTGCCGGTGCCCATGTTCAATGTGCTGAATGGCGGCAAGCATGCCGCGGGCGGCCCCGACATCCAGGAATTCAAGATCGTCCCGGCCGGTGCGCCGACCTTCCGCGAGGCGCTGCGTTACGGCGCCGAAACCTACCATGCGCTGCGCGAACTGCTGCACGCACGCGGCGCCGCGGTCAATGTCGGCGACGAGGGTGGTTTCGTGCCGCAATTGTCGAACAACGCGGCGGGCATGGAGGTGTTGATCCAGGCCATCGAGAAAGCCGGCTACCGGCCCGGCGAGGATATCTGGATCGGCATCGATGCCGCCGCGACGTCGTTCTTCCGGGACGGAAAATATCACCTCGAACGCGACGACAAGGTGCTGTCGGCCGATGAAATCATGGCATATTGGGGCGAGTGGGTGGGACGTTATCCGCTCATTTCCCTCGAAGATCCGCTGGCCGACGAGGACTGGAGCGGTTTCGCCAGCATCACCGCGCAACTGGGCGATCGTGTCCAGATCGTCGGCGATGACCTGTTCGTGACGAATCCGCGTTTCCTGCAGCGCGGTATCGACGAGCACTGCTGCAACAGCGTGCTGATCAAGTTCAACCAGATCGGCACCGTGACCGAAACGCTGGAAACCATGGCGCTGGCGGCGGGCGCCGGATATACCCGGCTCGTCTCGCACCGCTCCGGCGAAACCGACGACACGATCATCGCGGATCTGGCCGTGGCCGGCAACACCGGCCAGATCAAGTCCGGCGCGCCTGCGCGTGGCGAACGCGTCGCGAAATACAACCGGCTGGCGCAGATCGAGCGCGAACTCGGCGCGTCCGCGCGGTTCGCCGGCCTCGCCGCGTTTCCCCGCGCCGAGGCGGCCCGCAAAGCCGCGAAATAAGCGGGCACGACTTACCCCCATCGCTGCATTCACCGGAGATCCTTCATGCCTGGCCATTCGGAACACCGGATCGTCCACTCGACGAACCCGTACAACGCGGAGCCCGCGCTCGGCTTCCTGCGGACGTCGCAACACACGCCCGCGGATGCCTTCTATGTCCGCAGTCACGGCAACATCCCGCAACCCGACCCCGACGCGTTTCGCGTGACGGTCGGCGGTCTGGTGCGGGAGCCGCTGGCATTCGCGCTGGCGCAGTTGCGCGACGATTTCGAGAAACACACCGTCGACGCGGTGCTGCAATGCGCGGGCAACCGCCGCAGCGACATGCTCGCCGTCAAGCCCGTGGCGGGCGACCCGTGGGCGGGCGGCGCGATCGGCAACGCCACCTGGGGCGGCGTGCTGCTGGCGGACGTGCTGCGCGCCGCGGGTGCCGACTGTGATCCGGCGCTTCACGTCGCGTTCGATTCTCTGGACGACTGCCAGGTCGAGGAGCAGGCGTTTCGCTACGGGGTCTCGATTCCGATGAGCAAGGCGAATTCGACCGAGGTCCTGCTGGCCTACGAGATGAACGGAGAGCCGCTCACCGCCGAGCACGGCGCGCCGCTGCGGGCCGTCGTGCCGGGTTACGCAGGCGTGCGCAGCGCCAAGTGGCTCGCCGCCATCACCGTGCAGGCGGCCCCGTCC
>JBPBQT010000104.1:0-18046 GCA_050955065.1 Janthinobacterium lividum
AGACGACCGCCGCCGCGACGCCCTGCGCCGCGACGGCGTCGAGGAACGCATGCGCATCGAAACGCTCGCCGCGCAGCGCGACGAAGAGGTCGCCGGGGCCGACGGTCCGGCTGTCGGTGGACACGCGCGCAAATGGCGTGGCGCCCGCGCCGACGACGACGGCGCCGTCGATCCATCGCGCCGCCTGTTCCAGCGTGAGCGGCGTCATTGAGGTCGTGACTGAATCGGTCATTCGTGCTCCCGGTGAGTGGCCCGGGCGGCAAGCGCCAGTTGGGCATGGTCCTGATCCGAGAACGGTCGTTTCTTGCCCATGATTTCCTGCGTGGCCTCGTGGCCCTTGCCGGCCAGCAGCACGACATCCTCGCGTCGCGCCGAGCGAATGGCCTGCAGGATCGCGCTGGCGCGATCCTCGATGCGGCGCACGCGCTCCCCCGCGGGCACGGCGGCGCGCACATCGCCGGTGCGCGCATCCGTCGCCGCATTTGCCGTCACATTCGCCACGTTTGCCTTCCCGGCCGTCGTTTCCTGCACCACGCCGGCGGCGATCTGATCGATGATCGCCGCCGGCGCTTCGCCGCGCGGATTGTCGCTGGTCAGCACCACCGCATGGGCGAGGCGCGCCGCCACGGCGCCCATCAGCGGCCGCTTTCCTGCGTCCCGCTCGCCGCCACAGCCGAAGACGACGCGCAATTCGCCGCCCCGTGCCCGCGCCACCGGGCGCAACGCCAGCAACGTCTTCTCGAGCGCATCGGGCGTGTGCGCGTAATCGATCACGACCAGCGGCTCGTCGTGCTGCGGCCGGCCGCCCAGGCGCTGCATGCGTCCCACGACCGGCTGCAAACGGGAAAGCGCGCCCAGCGCGGCGCGCCACGCGGCCGGTTCGAGCATGCCTGCGGCCGCGTCACCCGCCGGATGCTTGCGCAGCCACTGCGCCGCCAGCAACGCACCCAGCACGCCGAGCAGATTCGACACATTGAATTCGCCCAGCGTCGCGACCTCGACCGCGATGGCGGGCGGGACGCTGCGATCGCCGTCGGCACCGTCGCCCGTCTTGTCATGCCCCGTCACGCATACGGTCAGCGCGGTGCCGCCCGCGACGGTCGCGCGAATGTCGGTGGCGTGGAGATGACAGGTGGCCGGCACGGCGGCCGGCGGCGCACCGATCCCGTACGCCACCGTCGGCAGCGTGCCGTCGAGTTGCCGCAGCAACCGCACGCCGGCCGGATCGTCCCGGTTCACCACCGCGCAACGCAGGCCCGGCCAGTCGAACAGACGCGCCTTGGCGGCCTCGTAAGCGGCCATCGTGCCGTGATAGTCGAGGTGATCCTGGCTCAGGTTCGTGAATACCGCGATATCGAAGGCCGTGCCGTTCACACGCCCCTGGTGCAGCGCGTGCGACGAGACTTCCATCGCCACCGCCGCGGCCCCGTCGCGGCGTACCGCGGCCAGGGACTGCTGCAACTGCGCCGCATTCGGCGTCGTGAAACCGGTGGGCACCAGCTTGTCCGGCAAGCCCACGCCGAGCGTGCCGATCGTCGCCGTGCGCACTCCGAGCGTCGCCAGCGCGAGCGCGATCCACTGCGTCAGCGAGGTCTTGCCGTTGGTTCCGGTCACGCCGATCATCGTCATCTGCCGGCTCGGCTCGCCGTACCAGGCGCTTGCGATCGGGCCGGCCAGCGCGTCGAGCCCCGGTACCGGCAGGACCGGCGTGTCCCCGAAGTCCGCGGGCGGGCTCGCGTCACGCGGCTGCAACAGCACCGCCGCCGCACCACGCGCGATCGCATCGCCGACATGCGAACGGTTGTCGGCGCCATCGACCGCATAAGCGAGAAACCCGTCGCCGGGCCGTACCGCGCGACTGTCGGTGCGCAGGTCCGCTGCCCCGCGCAGCCTGTCGCGCAGCCAGTCCAGCGCCCGCGCGACCCCGTCGGCGTTCGCGCTCGCGGCCGGACGGCCCGCCGGGGCGTCGGCCCTGCCGTTGGCCGGTTCGCCGGTCGGCAGCGGGGCGGCGTTCACCGGGCGCGTCATCGCGCCACCTTGGCCGTCGGCTCGTCACGGTGCAACGATGCCTGCACGATATGCGCCGTTGCAGCCTCGTGCGTGATATGCATCACCGGCTTGGCGGCATTGGGATGGGCCGCGTTCGGATGGGCCGTGCCGGGTTTGGCGACGTTCGACTTGGCCACCGGCCTGGCCGCAGCCGGCGCGCTGGCGGACAGATCCGCGGCCGCGGCTGCGTCCACGGTCTGCTTGACCTGGTTGTCCGGCGCGACGTTCATCGCACGCAGGATCTCGCCGGCGATCGACGAGAACACGGGTCCCGACACCTGACCGCCGAAGTGCTTGCCGCCCCGGGGATCGTCGACCGACACCGCGACGATGATCCGCGGATTGGACATCGGCGCGATGCCGACGAACGACGCGCGGTAGCGGGACTTGTCGTAACCCCGGCCGAAATGCTTGTACGCGGTGCCGGTCTTGCCGCCGACGCGATAGCCCGGCACCTGCGCCTGCGGCGCGGTACCGCCCGGTGCGACCACCGTCTCCAGCATCTTGCGCACTTCCGCGACCGTTTGCGGCTCGAAAACCTGCGCCCCCTGCGCCGGCGGCGCGTCGAGCTTGTAGATCGACAGCGGCAGCAGGCGGCCATTGTTCGTGAAGACCGTGTACGCATGCGCGAGCTGGAACAGCGACACCGACAGGCCATAACCGTACGACATCGTCGCCTGCTCGATGCGGCGCCAGCTCTTCCATGGCCGCAACCGCCCCGACACCGCGCCCGGGAAGCCGACGTTCGGCGCGAGGCCCAGTCCGACGCTGGTGTACATGTCCCACATTTCCTCGGGACGCAGCTGCATCGCGATCTTGCTGGTGCCCACGTTGCTCGACTTCTGGATCACGCCCGCCACGTTCAGCGTGCCGAAGTTCGAATCGTCGGTGATCTGCGCGCCGTCCAGCGTATAGCGCCCCGGCGACGTGTTGACGATCGTCGTCGGCGTCACGCGGTGCAGGTCGAGCGCCAGCGAAATCGTGAACGGCTTCATGATCGAGCCGGGTTCGAACGTATCGGTGAACACGCGGTTGCGCAGCTGCTCGCCGGTCAGGTGCGTCCGGTCGTTCGGGTTGTAGGTCGGATAGTTCGCGAGCGCCAGCACCTCGCCGGTCTGCGCATCGACCACCATCGCCGCGCCCGCCGCGGCCTTGTTGCTGACCACGGCGTTCTTCAATTCCGTGAAGGTGATGTACTGGATCTTGCTGTCGATCGACAGACTGATGTCCTTGCCGTCGCGCGGCACCGCCAGCTCGTCGACGTCCTGGACCACGTGCCCCATCCGGTCCTTGATGACGCGCCGGCTCCCGGGCGTGCCGATCAGGCCCTTCTGCTGGCTCAGCTCGACGCCTTCCTGGCCCTCGTCCTCGACGTTCGTGAACCCCACCAGATGCGCGGTGATCTCGCCTTCGGGATAGAAGCGCTTGTATTCCTTGCGTGCGTAGAGACCGGGGATGTCGAGCGCCGCCACCTTGTCCGCCACGTCGATCGGCACCTGCCGCTTGATGTAGACGAAGGAGCTGTTGCGCGCGAGCTTGCCGCGCAGTTCCTTCGGATCGATATCGAGCAATGCCCCCAGCGTCGAGCGTTTCGCCGCCGACAGATCCTCGGGCACATCCTCCGGAATCGCCCAGATCGCCCGCACCGGCAACGTGGTGGCCAGCACCAGACCGTCGCGGTCGAGGATCTTGCCGCGGCTTGCAGGCAGTTCCAGCGTGCGCTCGAAACGGCTCGCGCCCTGCTTGCGGTAGAACGCGTTGCCGGGACCCTGAATCCACAGTGCGCGCGCGGCCAGGCCGGCGAACGCGAGGAACACCAGGAAGACCAGAAATTTGGAGCGCCACAGGGGCAGCGAGACCGACAGCATCGGGCTCGACGAATACTGCACGCCGCGAGCGTTGCGACTCACGCGAATCGGATCCGGTTTTTTCTTCATCAGCGCGATCCCGGCACGGCTTTCGCCGCGGCACCCGATGCCGGCAGCGGTGCCGGGGCGATCTGCGCGGGGCTGCCGTCCATGTTCAGATACTGCGTGCGGCCGGCTGCCACCGCATCCATGCCGAGCTTGTTACGGCTGTTTTCCTCGATGCGCGAAGTTTTCGACAACGCGCTCTGCTCGTACTGCAGGCGCGTCCAGTCCTGCGCCAGATTGCGCTGCAGCGACTGGGCATGCTCGAGCTGGACGAAGATGCGGCGCTGTTGATAGGTCGAATTGACGACCGACAACGCGCAACACACCAGGATCAGCAGAAGGAAGCTGTCGAGACGGCTCACGCGCTCACCTTTTCGGCAATGCGCATGACGGCCGAGCGCGCCCGCGGGTTCGACGCGACCTCGGCGTCGCTCGCGCGCAGCCGGCCCAGGCGCTTCATCGGCGGCGCGGGAATGTCGACGGCGCGCAGCGGCAGGCGACGATCGAGCTCGGGCGCGGACGAATGCTTGTGCATGAATTGCTTGACGATGCGATCCTCGAGCGAATGAAAGCTGATCACCACCAGACGGCCGCCCTGCTCCAGGGCGTCCAGCGCGGCCTCGAGCGTCACCTGCAGTTCCGCAAGCTCTTGATTGACGTGAATCCGTAGAGCCTGAAAGGTGCGGGTGGCCGGGTTCTGGCCTTTCTCGCGAGTCTTGACGGTGTGCGCCACGAGCGCGGCAAGCTCGCCTGTACGGGCGAGAGGACCGCGCTGTTCGGATTCCGCCCGGCGAGCAACAATCGCCTTTGCAATCTGAAAAGCAAACCGTTCTTCCCCATAGTCTCGTATCACCTTGGTCAATTCATCGAGCGATGCCCGCGCCAGCCAGTCGGCCGCGGACTCACCGCGTGTGGGGTCCATGCGCATGTCCAACGGACCATCGAAGCGGAAACTGAACCCGCGCGCCGGATCGTCGACCTGCGGCGAGGACACGCCCAGATCCAGCAGAATGCCGGACACCCGGCCAATGCCGCGCTCCGCCAGCGCGGGAGCCAGCGAGGCGAAGCTGTCATGAACGATGTCGAAACCTGCATGCGCATCGGCCGTGTGGGTGGGGGTTGGATCCGAACCGGCCTTGCAGGGGGGCGAGGCGGCGGCGGCGCGTGACGCGATCAGCGCCTCGGCGACAGCGATCGCCTCGGGGTCCTTGTCGAAAGCCAGCAGGCGTCCGGGACGCGACAACCGGCTCAGAATCGCCCTGCTGTGACCGCCGCGGCCGAACGTACCGTCGACGTAGGCGCCATCGGCACGCCACACCAACGCATCAACCGCATCATCGAGCAACACCGTTCGGTGCTGGAAAGTCATATCAGCCGCATTTGGCATGTGTTCACGCCTTGCGGCTAAAAACTGAAATTCTTGAGAGCGTCAGGCATGCCTTGCGCCATCGCGGCCTGCTCCTTCGCAGCGTAGGTTTGCGCATCCCATATTTCGAAATGACTGCCCATCCCCAACAGCATGACGTCCTTCTCGAGGTTCGCGGCAAGCCGCAACTCGGGTGAAATCAACACGCGGTTCGTCCCATCCATTTCGACATCGGACGCGTTCCCGAGAAAGATCCTACGCCACCAGTGCGCATCCATCGGCAAGGCGGCGATCCTGGCGCGGAAGATTTCCCATTCCGGACGAGGGAAAAAAAGCAGGCAGCCATCCGGGTGCTTGGTAAGGGTGACACGACCCTCGGCCTGTTCCCGGAGCGCATCCCGATGCCGGGCAGGAACCGACATCCGCCCCTTCGCATCGAGTGTCAGCGCCGATGCTCCCTGGAACACGCCTTTCTCCTGTCGATCCCACTTGAACCACGCGAAACGGCCTCTGGGACAGGTCCGGATGAGGAAGTTTTTGCACAGAAAATTGCACTTTTCTGCACCTTTTCCCACTTTAAGGGATGCATCGGGTGTGGTCAAGCACACGCTCGCGTTTTAGCGCAATTTTTACCCGTCAGAACAATGACTTAGCTTTATGAAGCGCCGATGCTTCGAAAAAAATTCAGCAAAATTAACGCGATACGGCGGGTATCGAATGTTTTTGATGAATGCGCGAACATGGATGGCGAAGCGAAAAGGCGAGAATTGCAGGGAGGTTGCATGCAGAAACGGGCATATCGCCGTGCATTGCCTTCAGATTCCAGGACGGGTGTACGGGCCGGATGACCGGTAAGAATAACGTGCAGGAATTTCGCTATCCTGTCGGCGGACCGGGTCCGACATCGGAGGCGCCCCGTGCCGCCCTCCCAGCGTGACGGAGCAATGAGAGCATTCGGCAAGGCGGCGGGGCGGCGGGGCGGCGACCATCCGTACAAGCGTCATGCCGTATCGCGTCGCATCCTCGGATGGCGGCTGCAGACGTCAAATGTAATATGCGGTCCGCGTCATCACCTTGGACATCGCCCGCATCGCCGCGGTCAGCGGGAACGGCAAATCGGCACCGCCGGCTTCCATCGCGGAGCGGGCATGCTTCATTTCATCGGTGCGCATCTGCTCGACCACCGCGCGCGACGCCGTATCGCCCGCAGGCAGACTTTCCAGATGACTGTCGAGATGATGCTCGACCTGCCGCTCCGTCTCGGCCATGAAACCCAGGCTGGCGCGATCCCCCATGCGCCCGGCGATAAAACCGATCGCCAGCGACCCCGTATACCACAACGGGTTGAGCAGGCTTGGACGCCCGCCCAGCGCCTCGATGCGCGCGGCCGTCCAGGCCAGGTGATCCTCCTCTTCCTCCGCCGCCACCGCGAACGCCTGTTTCAGCTTCTCCGAGCGAGTCGCCAGCTTCTGCGCCTGGTAGAGCGCCTGCGCGCACACCTCGCCGACGTGATTGACCCGCATCAACGCGCCGGCATGCTGTCGTTCCTCCTGCGTCAGCGCCGCGTCATCCATTTCGAGATCGGCTCCGGGATAGGGACGCGCGGTCCGTGTCACGCCGGTCAATGACCGCAATCCGCGGTCGAACTCGCCAATCAGTTTATCCAGCAACATCGCCTTCCCCTGTTTTGAGCTATTGGCAGATGGTACTGCGATGCCGGCCGGCACGCACCGTTTTGCACGGCGCCCGCTCGCACGGCGCCCGCTCGCACGGCGCCCGCTCGCACGGCGCCCGCGACGCTATCCCGCCGCTGGCGGAGGGATCGCATTCTCGTCGCGCAATGCCCGGCGCAGGATCTTGCCGACATTGGTTTTCGGCAGCGTCTCGCGGAACTCGATCGCCCGCGGCAGCTTGTAGGCGGTCAGGCGTTCCCGACAGAACGCGCGCAGCTCCGCCTCGGTCAGCGCGGGATCGCGCCGCACGACGAAGATCTTGACCGCTTCCCCGGATTTATCGTCGTCGACACCCACCGCCGCCACCTCGCCGACGCCGGGATGGCTCGCCACCACATCCTCGATCTCGTTCGGATAGACGTTGAATCCGGACACCAGGATCATGTCCTTCTTGCGGTCCACCAGCTTCAGGTTGCCCTGCGCGTCGAATCGCCCGATGTCGCCGGAGCGCAGGAAACCATCGGCGGTCATCACCTTGTCGGTCTCGTCCGGGCGCCCCCAGTAGCCGGCCATCACCTGCGGACCGCGGATGCAGACCTCGCCGGTCTCGCCGGTCGGCAGTGCCCGGCCGGACTCGTCGCGGATCGACACGTCGGTCGACGGCATCGGCAGACCGACGGTGCCCGAGTACGCGGTGGCGGTCACCGGCGTGCAACTGACGATCGGCGAGGTCTCGGACAGGCCATAACCCTCGACCAGCACCCGGCCGGTGCGCTCGGCCCACCGCCGCGCCACCGCTTCCTGCACCGCCATCCCGCCTCCCACGGCGACCAGCAACCGCGAGAAATCGAGGCGGCCGAAGTCGGGATGGTCCATCAGCGCGTTGTAGAGGGTGTTGACTGCCGGAAAGCTGTGCACCGGATAGGCGGAGAGCGTCTTGATCAGGCCCGGAATATCGCGAGGATTCGGAATCAGCACCACCAGACCGCCGATGCGCATCGACAGGAAACCGCAGACGGTCAGCGCGAAGATGTGATAAAGCGGCAGCGCGGCCGCGGTGATGACCTGCGCGCCGGCGCGCTGCGCGAGCGCCGGCGCCAGCCAGACCTCCGACTGGATCGTGTTCGCCAGCAGATTGCGATGCAGCAGGATCGCGCCCTTCGCGACGCCGGTCGTGCCGCCGGTGTATTGCAGCACCGCGATGTCGTCGAGCGAACGCGCTGCCGGACGGTAGCCTGCCCGGCCGCCCTCGACCAGCGCGGCGGACCAGCCCGCATGCCCGGGCAGCGTCCAGGCGGGCACCATCTTGCGCACGTGCCGCACGACGAAATCGACGATCCAGCCGCGCGCGCCGAGCATGTCGCCCATCGACGTCACGGCGATATGCCGGACCGCCGTGCCGGCGAGCACTTTCTCCAGCGTCGCCGCGAAATTCTCGAGAATGACGATCGCTTCCGCACCGCTGTCGATCAACTGTTGCGACAACTCGCGCGCGGTGTACAGCGGATTGACGTTGACGACGATGCAGCCCGCCCGCAGTGCGCCGACCAGCGCGACCGGGTACTGCAGAACATTGGGCAGCATCAGCGCGACGCGGCTGTCCCTGCCCAGACCGCGCGACTGCAGCCAACCGGCGAAACGCGCCGACTGCGCGTCGAGCGCCGCGTAGTCGAGCGTCGCCCCCATGCAGGTGAAGGCCGGCCGCTCGGGAAAACGGGCGAAGGTCTGCTCGCACATATCGACGAGCGACGTGAAACCGGACAAATCAATGTCCGTCGGTACGCCCGGCGGATAGGCGTGCAGCCAGGGTCTGTCCATGTCGTCTCCTCCGTCGTTTCGATCGGACCGCTTGGACCGGGCGCCTGGCTGCGCACCGGATGGCGCGCGGCATGGCGCCGGGCCGCAGTCTCTGTCACGCGATCATTTTTAGCATGATCGTTCGTTAACGTGATCGTAACGGTCCGCGCGTCGCGCCGCAACCGGTTAGACGGAGCGTTCGATTCAAATTTGCTCAGCGGGGGGACGACGACCGGCCTGGCGGTTATACAGGCAGTCCGGTGGACAATCCGGCTGCCAGGCGCGCATCCCGGCCGACCTGCACAGGCTCGACTTCGACGAGACAATCGTAAAACGACGCCGACCCGCCGAGATCGGTCAGCGCCTGACTGGTCAGTTCGTTCGCGTTGCGCCCGTCCGGCGCCAGCTTGCGCCACCAGATCGACAGGCCGACGACCAGCCCGTCGCGGGCACGCGCGCCCACGCGGGCACGGGCGCGCAGCGACCCGCGGTCGTTGAAGACCCGGACCAGGTCGCCATCGGCGATACCGCGCGCGGCGGCGTCGTCCGGATGCATGTCGAGATGCGGTTCCGGCTCGGTCTTGCGCAGGCTGTCGACGTTGACGAAGGTCGAGTTCAGGAAATTGCGCGCCGGCGGCGAGATCATCGCCAGCGGATAACGGGCCGCGAGCGCCGGATTCGCCTCCGCGGACTCGCGCGGCGGCAGATAGTCGGGCAGCGGATCGCGGCTCTCGGCCGCCAGCGTCGACGACGCGAACTCGCATTTCCCGGAGGGCGTGCGAAAGCCGCCCTCGGCGAACGGCGCATCCGGCACCGCCAGCCGGATCCAGCTCTCGCGCTGCAGGCGCGCCCAGTCCGCGCCGCCCATCGCCGGGTCCGACCAGCGAAACGCCTGGCTGCCCAGCTCGACGTCGCTTTCCTGCAGCAGCGGGTGGTCGAGCCCCATCGCGCGGGCGATGCCGCGGAAGATCTCGGTGTTCGGCCGCGCCTCGCCCAGCGGCGCGATCGACGGCTGGTTCACCATCACGTAGGTATGGCCATAGGCCTTGTGGACGTCGAAATGCTCGAGCTGGGTGGTGGCGGGCAGCAGCAGGTCGGCATAGTCGGCGGTATCGGTCTGGAAATGCTCGAGGACGATCGTGAACAGGTCTTCCCGGGCGAAACCCGCCACGACCTTCCGGGAATCGGGCGCGATCGCGACCGGGTTCGAGTTGTAGACGATCACCGCTTCCACCGCCGGGCCGAAATCCTCGCCGTCGACGACGCCCCCCGGGTGGGTCAACGCGTCGCCGATCGCACTCATATTGATCACGCGCGACAGACGGTCCGGCCAGCCCGGGTGCAGGTCCGGGCGCTGCAGCGCGAAGTCGTCCACCGGCGCGTAACCGGACGTGGACAGCATCATGCCGCCCGCCCGGTGGCGCCACGCACCCACCAGCGACGGCAGGCAGGCCACCGCCCGCACCGCGTTGCCGCCGCCGTAGGCGCGCTGCATCCCGTAGTTCAGCCGGATCGCCGCCGGCCCGGTCGTGCCGTACGCCCGCGCGAGGTCGCGCAACTGCTGCTCCGGAATGCCGCACACGGCCGCCACGCGCGCCGGCGCCCATTGCCGCGCGCGCTCGGCGAGCGCCTCGAAACCCAGCGTATGACGCGCGACGTAATCCCGGTCGATCAGGTCCTCCTCGATCAACAGGTGAATCATGCCCAGCGCCAGCGCGCCGTCGGTGCCGGGGCGCAGGGCGACATGCTCGTGGCACTTCTCCGCGGTCAGCGAGCGGTAGGGATCGATCGCGATCAGACGCGCGCCGCGTCGCTTGGCTTCCTGTGCGCGCGTCCAGAAATGCAGGCTCGACGTCACGGGATTGCTGCCCCAGATCAAGATCAGCCGGCTTTCCTCGATGAAATCGACCTGCATGCCGAAACTGCCGCCATAGGTATGCTTCAGCGCGGCGCCGCCGGCCGACGCGCAGATCGTGCGGTCCAGCCGGGACGCGCCGATCAGGTTGAAAAAGCGCGCGGCGATCGATTCGGTTTGCAGCAGACCCATCGTGCCGGCATAGCTGTACGGCAGAATCGCCTCCGGCGCACGCCTCGCGATCTCGCCCAACCGCTCGCCCGCCAGCGCGAACGCCGCCTCCCAGCTGATCGGCTCGAAGCGTCCTTCGCCCTTGCGGCCAACGCGTCGCATCGGCTGCTGCAGCCGGTCGCGGTGATAGGTACGCTCGGTGTAGCGGGAGACCTTGGTGCACAGCACGCCCTGCGTCGGCGGGTGATCGGGATCGCCGCGCACGGCGGTGGCGCGACCCTCCTCGACCGTCACCTTCATCGCGCAGGTGTCGGGGCAATCGTGCGGGCATACGCCACGGATCGTAATGGCAGGCGAACTCATAGGTTTCTCGGAAGGGGCCTCGGGCACGGCATCGGGCGGGGTGGCAAGCGAGGTGGCCACACAGGGGGGCCCATTGTACGCCGACGAATTTCGGCGGGTCGACCGACGGCCCCGCGCCCACGTAGAATGGTACGACCGCCTCTTTCCCGAAACTTCCCGAATGCCCTACTCCAGCGCCCTGATGCGCTCCCCCCTACCATGAAAATCATTCCCGAAATTCTTGCCGTCGGCGCCGAAACCCGGGCGATCCGCCATGACATCCATGCGCACCCCGAACTGGGTTTCGAGGTCCACCGGACCGCGGACCTGGTCGCGTCGAAGCTCACGTCCTGGGGCATCACGGTGGTGCGCGGCATCGGCCGGACCGGCCTGGTCGGCACGCTCAAGCGCGGCAGCAGCACCCGCGCGATCGGCCTGCGCGCCGACATGGACGCGTTGCCGGTCAACGAAGCCAACACCTTCGCCCACCGCTCCACCACGCCCGGGCGCATGCATGCGTGCGGTCACGACGGTCACACCGCGATGCTGCTGGGCGCCGCCCGTTATCTCGCCGAGCACGCGGATTTCGACGGCACCGTGCACTTCTTCTTCCAGCCCGCGGAGGAAGCCGGTGGCGGCGCGCAGGCGATGATCGATGACGGCCTGTTCGAGCGTTTCCCGGTGGATGCGGTGTTCGGCGTGCATAACTGGCCGGGCATGCCGGAAGGCAGGTTCGGCGTGCGCGTCGGGCCGTTGATGGCCTCCACCAGCGATTTCCGCATCGACATCAAGGGCGTCGGCGCGCATGGCGCGATGCCGCACAACGGGCGCGATCCGCTGTTCGTCGGCACGCAGATCGCGAACGCGTTGCAGGGCATCATCACGCGCAACAAGAAACCGGTGGACACGGCGGTGTTGTCGATCACCCAGTTTCACGCGGGCGACGCGAACAACGTCGTGCCGGACCAGGCCTGGCTGGGCGGTACCGTGCGCACGTTCACCGAGGACACGCTGAACCTGATCGAGTCGCGCATGCACGCCATCGCCGCGCCGATCGCCGCGGCCTTCGAATGCGAGGCGGTCGTCGACTTCGTGCGCAACTATCCGCCGACGATCAACGAAGCCGGCGCCACGGCGTTCGCCGCCGACGTCATCGCCGACACCTTCGGCGAGGAGCATCTCGACCGCGACGTCGAGCCGACGATGGGCGCCGAGGACTTCTCGTACATGCTCAAGGCCCGGCCGGGCTGCTATGCATTCCTCGGCAACGGCGCCGGCGAGCATCGCGGCGCCGAGGGCGGGATGGGGCCGTGCTCGCTGCACAATCCCAGCTACGATTTCAACGACGCGCTGCTGCCGATCGGCTCGACCTATTTCGTCAAGCTGGTCGAGCGCTTCCTGGCGAAATAGACCCGGCGTCCCGCCTCCCATCCTTCGTCCACTGCCACCTTACCGCACATGCCTTCGATCAAGATCACCGCCGGCGACCTCGTCTTCACGGCCCGCACCGAAGCCGCGGCGCCTGAAACCGTCGCCGCCTTCCTGCAACTGCTGCCCTATCGCCAGAAGGCGATCCACGTCCGCTGGAGTGGCGAGGCATGCTGGGTGCCGCTGGGCGAATTCCGGCTGGAAAACGACGGCAAGGCCGTCGGCTTCGAAAACCATACGAGCCACCCGTCGGTCGGCGACGTGCTGTTCTACCCCGGCGGCTACAGCGAGACGGAGCTGTTGATCGCCTACGGTTCATGCTGCTTCGCCAGCAAGATGGGGCAACTGGCCGGCAACCACTTCCTGACCATCGTCGAGGGCCGGGAGCACCTGCGCAAGCTCGGCGAGAAGACATTGTGGGAAGGCGCGCAGGAAGTGCTGTTCGAACTCGCCTGATTTTTTGCAGCAGACGAGAAGATTCCCATTCGGTAAAAACCCGTCTGCTCTTAATATTCTCTCTATCGCAACCACACAGCGGCGGCATGCCGGCTCCGCTCCGCCATCGTGGTCCCATTTTCCGACCCAAGTCGCCGCATCCCATCGCATTCCGGCACGGCCAGGGACCTGGAACCGGGCGATTTCCCGCCTTTCATCCGGGAGCTGGTGATCGACACGATGGACCGGGACATCGCGCTGTTGCGGAATCTGGCGGACCTCTCGCCGTCGCCGTGCATTGCACGCGATATCGGCGCCATGCTGCACCGCATTCAAGGTGCTGCGGCGATCATGCGGTGGCGGTCGATGACGACGCGGGTCGAACGGGCGAGGCAGCATATGGCGGCCGGCAACCGGGACGGTATCGCCCCGCTGATCGCCTGCTGGCGCCGTAAGCGGCGCGTGTGGATGCACGACATCGCTGCCCCGCCGACCGGCGCGGATGACAGGAGGGCGCTACCCTTTCGGGCGACACCGGATAGCTGACTGGCGTCGTCGCGAGGCCCGGCCCTACACTCGGTCGACCTGCTCTGCGGGTTACCTGTCGGTCCCGTCGCCGGGGGCTCGAGGAGACGGATTACGAGAGTGAAAAATGGCGGAAACCTGCAGAATCGTTCTCGCGGACGATCATCCGATCGTGCGATGGGGGCTCGGAACCTTGCTGGAAAAATGTCCCGGCCTGTCGGTCATCGCGCAAGCCGCCGACTCGACCGAGCTGTTCGACCTTCTCGAGAAACACCCGGTCGAACTGGTCATCACCGACTATGCGATGCCGGGCGGCAAATTTCAGGACGGGATCACGATGTTCGAGCGCCTGAGGCGCTTTTATCCCGATCTTAAAATCATCGTCCTGACGGTATTGAAAAATCCCGCGATTCTTGCACGGATCAAGGCCAGTCCGGTCGACGCGATCCTGAACAAGGAAAGCAGCCTCGACGACATTTCGCGTGCGATCGCCAGCGTCACCGCCGGGCAGCGTTACCTGGGGGCCAGCGTGATCGCCGCGCTGGCGGATGCCGATGTCGCGCGTCAGCGGCGCATCCTCGCCCTGTCGATGCGGGAGATCGAGATACTGCGCCTCTATCTGGACGGGATGCCGATGAGACGCATCGCCGAGGTGACGCATCGGAGCATCAAGACCGTCAGCAATCAAAAGCAGTCGGCGCTGCGCAAGCTCGGCTGTGCGAACGACATGGAGTTGTTCCAATTGAAGGCGTTGACCGGTCTGACGACGTTTTCCGTCGGCTATGCCGGAACGGACTTCGATCCGGTCGAAGCCGACATCGGCCCCGATATGGACTTCGACGGCTGTTTCGACGCCAGTTTTCGGGCGGCCGGCGTGGCGCCCTAAGCGCCGAAACGCACGGACGTTGCGGGTTGCACCGGCGCGCGGTGAGACCCGACATCGCGATGGCAGGCAGAATCGCCTTCTTGCCGTTTCCATGCATTTCGCCACGGATGTCAGATTCGTCGGCAGAAAATCGATCTAAAAGCAGCGCCAGGCCGGTATGTCCATTAGAATTTTCCAATTAAATACCCATAAGCCTACCGGGACCTGCCTGCATGATTGCGCGAGATGTCGTAAAGAAAGTAGTGGTTCGATGTGGCGTGTGCGTCATGTCCTCCACGCTGCTGGCCGCCTGCGGCAGTAGCGGTCCCCGGTCCGACGCGGATCTGGGACCGGATATCGCACTGGAACCCGGCCCGGGCCAAAAACCGATTCCTGGTTATCAACCGCCCAGCATGGACAACATCACGCCGACGGCCCCCGCCCTGGCCCAGGTTCCGTCCGTGCCGGTGCCAGCGGCTGTCGTAACGCCTGCGCGGGCTGTTGTTCCGGCTCCGGTCATGGCAAAGGCCCCGGTTGCGGTTGCGTCCCCGACGGTGGCAGCGCCGGTACGCACCGTGGTCGCACCGCCAGCCGAGGCGCGGACGCCCGTCGTTGCCGCACCGACGGTTGTCGCGCAGGCACCGATTGTTATCACACCACCGGTCGTGGCACAGGCACCAGTCCGGATCGCGCCATCAGTCGCAGCGAAAACGCCCGTCGTTGCGGCACCGTCAGTTGTTCTGGCGCAGGCAGCGGCCATCCCCGCGCCACCGGTTGCGACGCAAAGGCCTGCACCCATGACATCGCAGGTCATTGCGCCGGCGCCCGTCGTCGTCGCTCCGCCAGTCGCTGCAAAGACGGCTGCCGCCGTACGCCCGCTGGTCGTTGCGCAAGTTCCGGTCGCGATCGTTCCAGTCGTCTCCGCTCCGGCAACGCCGGCAGTTGTTGCACAGGTCGCGGTCACCCCGGTCGTCGCCTTCGTTCCGGCAACACCGCCCGTTGTCACACAGGTCCCGGCCATCGTCGCTTCGTCGGCCGTTGCACGGGCGCCGGTCATGGTCGCGCCAGTCCTCGCTCCGGCACCGGTCGTTCCGTCAGTCGCTGCAAAGACCCCGATCATGGCCGTACCGGTCATTGTACAAACCTCGGCGCCCGCTGCTCCGACAGTCGTCACACGGGCATCGGCGTCCGCCGCTTCACCTGCCGTCGTACAGGCACGAGTGGCGACGACATCGCAAGTCACCGCACGCCCCGCCGCTACGCGCGCATCGGAGGTTGTCACCCATGCGCCCGCGGCGTCTGTCGACGTCGCAGCAGCTGCGACTGACCGCCCCGTGTTCGTAGCGGCAGCCCCGGCCATGCCGGCGATGGCATCCGTCACCCAGGAACCGATCAATACGCTCAACGGGGGCCGGATCATCGGACGCATCGCTTCAGGCAAGGGTCGTGCGGCTGTCGCCACCTGCCTCTATGCGTATCTGGGCGATTTCGGCAATGGCTTGAAATCCACGAAAGACATGACACCCGACATGGCGGTCAGCCAGATCGATATCGGCATGGTGCCGCCGCATGCGCATCGGGGTCTCTTCGGCGCGAGAGACGACGCGGCCTACCAGGCCTACTATCGGTTGTCGCTCGCCGACCGTGCCACCGGAACAGCCATCACGATCCAGCAAGGACCCGACACCTTCACCCCGCTGTCCAGCCAGATGCTGATGGACATCGTGTCGGCGTGCAGTACCGGCAAGTAATTACGCCACCTGACGTCCTGAGTCGATCGTAGAAAAAACTGCAAAATCGGGACGAGGCCAGCGCGAATATGCGCTGGCCTTTTTCATTTGCAAAACGGCCTGGGAACCTTTGATCGCAAGGTTTTACTGACAAGGGATCTCGCCAGGCTGCGACACTTCTCTCGACAAGCAACCGCGGCGAACTGTGTCCCTGCACGGCGCCCGGATATCTGACACGCATTTCCATCGAGTATCGAACAGGATGAGCGCTCTCACCTTCGGCGCCAAGGTCGGCCTGGTCGCCAATAGCTTCGCCCTCAACGTTCTGAATCAATCCAGTACGCTGAATCGCTTTGTCAATTGGATAACGGACGCCCACGTCAACCGGGAGGTGCTCGCGGAGCGGGTATGGCATGCCGCCATCAATCTGCTGCAGGAATGGCCGGTTGGCGCGCAGAGCCTGGGCGAGCGCAGCGCAACCCTGGTGCCGTTGCTGACGACCGCCCTGATCAAGGGCAATCGGGAAGAAACGCGTCAGGCGATTGCAGAGTTGACCCGTATTGGCGTCGACAATGTGCTCGGGATCGATGCGTCCAGAACTGCGGCGTCCCGTGTCAAACGCGCGCTGGCGGATGTCGCCGGCGACGCCGCGTCAGCCATCAGCACCCGGCTGGTGGATCGTTATCTCGGCCCTCATGCCGGCGAGAAAGTCCTCGCCACAATGGTCGCGCGGCATGGCTGGGCGCCCATACAGGATCGCCTGCAACATGCGCTCGGCACCACCATCGGCAGTGATTTTCTGATCCGCCAGATCAAAGGCGTGCTCGATCCTGCCGTGATCGAAAAATCCGGCATGAATCAGGAATCGTCCCCGGAATATCGGGCTCTCGCGGATCTTGCCCATATCGGTCTCACCGGAGGCGGACATGACGCCATGCTGGCGCGGCTGCAAGATTATGCGCCGCAGTCGTTCGCCGCCGTGCAACAGGCCAAAGCCGGCTGGCAGGCGACGCAAGCCTTCGCCGAAACCATCGTTGCGCGTGTGGATCAGACGCGTGCAATCGTCAATGATGCAGCACGTCTGGTCCAGGAGACGGTACCGGCCCTGCTCCGTACGATCCAGGCCAAGACGGGCATCGGCCTGCAGCCCCAGATGCTGGACGACGCCTATGCGGCGAACGCGCATGCCATGCGAACGGGCGGCGTGGAGGTGCTCGCCACGGCAGGTTTTCCTGCGGATGTAAAAGATCGGCACATCGCCGACGCCTATCTCACGCAATGGGTTGTTGCACGTGACGGGGATCATCCGGCAGCAGGGGCGAAGGTTCCTGACAGCCGCGATGCGGCTTCGCTCGCAATGGCACGGGTCAAAGTCGGTTTGCTCGACCTCGCGCAGGCAACTCCGGAGCGTTTCCATGACGCTCAGCGCCTGCTCGACACGTTGAGTCCGCAGCAAATCGCTCCGCTCGGCGAGCGCAGCGATATCGCGGTCGTCAAGACGCTGACCGGGCAGCTCACCAAGATCGAGACGAACAGCCACCGCTGGCTGCCGAACGACGTTTCCATGAATCAGGCAATCGATAACGGGTTGTCCCGCTTGCCTGACGACATGATCTTGCTGGGCGGCTACAAAGTAGGCCGGGCCTTTGCCGCGCAACTCGATTCGTTGCAGCTCTCTCTGCCGGCCAGCGAATACGGTTATGCCGATGGCGCATGGGACAGCGGCATGACCGCCGTGAATGCGGGATGGAGGATGCTGGGTTTCAAGACCGATGCCTTGCCGAACGGCGCCGGCGAACGTCTGAGACAACTCTACAATACGTGTGGACGTGACGAGGAAATACTGCAGGAAGCCACGCGCTATCTCGACGCGTCGAGTGTCATTTCCACGATGGCG
>JBPBQT010000105.1:0-16765 GCA_050955065.1 Janthinobacterium lividum
GCTCCGCGTAGCGGATGTCGCTGTCCGGACTGTGCAGGCCGGTGGAGAAACGCCAGATCTCCGGCTCGGCATCGTCCCCCAGGCAATACACGTCGACACGGCCGGTGCCGCGCAGCAGCGCCCCTTCGATCGCCTCCATCGCCCGCACCCGCTCGGTGCCGTGCAGCCGGAACCGGTCCGCCACCACGTCGAGCAGTTGCCGCTCGCCGCTTTCGGTCGTCACCGTGCGCTTCGCCTGCACGCGTGTATGGCCGCTCGCGGACAGCCATTGCGCGATCTCGTCGTCGCTCGCCGTGGCCGGCAGCTCCACCGGGAACGTGATCGCGATGCGCGGATCGTGCTCGCGCGTGCGTTCGAGCAATGTCGCGTAGATGGTCTCCGCGGTGTCGTGCCGCACCTGGCGCGCCGTTTCGCGGTCGAACAGTTCCGCCGCGCGCGCGTAGAACAGCTTCAGATGGTCGTTCAGCTCGGTCATCGTGCCGACCGTCGAGCGCGAGCTGCGCACGGGGTTCGTCTGGTCGATCGCGATCGCCGGCGGCACGCCGTCCACCCGGTCCACCTGCGGACGGTCCATCCGGTCGAGGAACTGCCGCGCATAGGCGCTGAAGGTCTCGACGTAGCGGCGCTGGCCTTCCGCATACAGGGTATCGAACACCAGACTCGACTTGCCCGACCCGGAGGGCCCGGTGACGACGGTCATTTCACCGGCGTACAGGTCGAGATCGATGTTCTTGAGATTGTGCTGGCGGGCGCCGCGGATGCGGATGGGCTTGTTTGACGACACTATTCCTGTCCGATTCAATGAGGCAGATCGATTCGAAGGCGGCGGCGCGCGTGCACGCGGGGCGGCGTCCACCGGCCGGCCGGGTGGGCTACAACATGAGCAACGGCGTCCGCGGCGACGTGCGCAGCGCCATGGGCAACGGCGCACGACGACGCGGACGACGCGGATGACGCGAACGACAACAGACAGAATACACGCAGAAAGCGGGCCGCCCAGGTGGCGGGCCGCGGTCCGCATGCGAGCGGGTACTGTACACCCATACAGGCTTTGCTGCACGCGCCGCCCGCGCCCGGCTGCCATCGCAGCGCTTGCCGTGGCACGCAACGTCCTGAAAACACCGCCGGCAAAACCGCTCAACTTCGCGCCCCGGCTGCCGTTAATCAGCTATCCGCACGATTGCGGCGATCGGTTCTGGAGATCCGAAGATGAGCACCTCGCAACAAGACATCGAACAACGCGTTCGGCTCGCTGGCAACAACATGTTCGAGCTGCTGCTGTTTCGCCTCGGTGAGTCGCCGGGCTCGACGCAGCGGGAACTGTATGGCATCAACGTGTTCAAGATTCGCGAAATCCTGGCGATGCCCACGATCACCGCCATCGCCGGCTCGCCGCCGGAAATCCTGGGGGTGGCCGACATTCGCGGCCAGATCCTGCCCGTGATCGATCTGCCGCGCATCACCGGCTGCATTCCGCGCAGCGGTCACAAGATCCTGCTGGTGACCGAATTCGCCCGCACCACCCAGGGTTTCGCGGTCGAGGAAGTCGACGAGATCGTGCGTCTCGAATGGAATCAGGTCCTGTCGGCCGAATCGTGCTCGGGTGGCAGCACCGTGACGAGTTTCGCCCGATTGGACGGCAACGTCGACGGTTCGCGCCTCGCCCAGGTCCTCGACGTCGAGCAGATCCTGCGCGACGTGATGCCGTCCGCGGAGCAGGAGATCAGCGAGTCGAGCATCGGTCGGCTGTCGCTCAAACCCGGTGCGAGGGTGCTGGCGGCGGACGACTCCGGCGTGGCACGCAGCCTGATCGAGCAAAGCCTCGCGGCCATGGGCGTGCCGTATATCATGACCAAGACCGGCCAGGAAGCCTGGGCGGTGCTCGAGAAGGCGCAGCGCAAGGCGCTGGAGAACGGCACCGACGTCACCGACGACATCGCGCTGGTCCTGACCGATCTCGAAATGCCCGAGATGGACGGCTTCACCCTGACGCGCCGCATCAAGGCCGCGAGCGGCCTGCAGGCGATTCCCGTGGTCATTCATTCGTCGCTGTCGGGCTCCGCGAACGAGGAGCATGTGCGCCGCGTGGGCGCGAACGCCTACGTTTCGAAGTTCGTCGCCGAGGAACTGGCCACCGTCATGCGCGAGGCGATGCGCAAGACCGGCACCTGAGACGCCCTGGCCTCCGGGCTCCGGCGTGCTTGCGTAGCGCGGCATGGGTCGCGCGGCGCCACTCCTTCATCTCACCGCGCGCGCGCGCCGATCTGCCTGAGCATGACGTCGAGCGACGTGATATCGAAGGGCTTCGAAAACACCGGACGGTTCGCTTGTCGCGCGCGCTCGAGCTCGCCCGTGTAACCGGTCACCAGCAACACCGGCAGTCCCGGCCACGCCTGCGCCAGGTGCTCGGCGAGATCGATGCCGTTCATCGCGCCCGGCATCTGGATATCGGACACCACGACCTCGATCGCGTTTCCCGCGCCGTGAGCGAACAGCATCATCGCAGCGTCGGCGTTGATGGCCCGCTGTACCGAATGCCCCATCGTCATGAGGAGTTCCGCGTTGGCCTCGGCCACCGCGTCGTCGTCCTCCACCAGCAGGATATGCAATGCCGGCGCATCGGGAAGATGAACCGGTGTCAATGCTGCCATGCCTGCGTCCCGGTCTGACGCAGGCGGGCCGGCCTGCGCCGCTTGCGCCCCGTCGCATGGCAGATAGAAATAGACGGTCGTCCCCTTGCCTGACGCGCTATCGATCCGGGCAAGGCCGCCCGCCTGTTCGCAGAACGCGAAGACCTGCGGCAGACCCAGTCCCGTGCCCCGGCCCCCGGCCTTGGTCGAGAACAATGGTTCGAATGCACGCGACAGCACCGCCGGCTCCATGCCCACGCCATCGTCCCGCAACGCGATGCACACGAATTCCCCGTTCAGCACAGGCGCGTCCGCGCCGCTGCGCCACCGTGTCGACGCGCCGATGGCGAAATTTCCCCCGGCGGGCATCGCGTCCCGTGCATTGCGCGCGACGTTGTTCACCGCGAGCTCGAATTCGTAAGGGTCGACACGAATGCGGCAATCGTCGCCGGCCTCCCATGACAGGGCGATGCCACTCCCCAGCACTTCGCGCAAACGCGCCTGCTGCACGGCGAGCCATTCGCGCAGCCCCACCGGTTCGGCGCGCAGCGGCTGCTTGCGTGCGACCCCCAGCAATTGGCGTGTCAGATTCTGCCCGTCGTACACGGCCCGTTCGATCGCGGCGATCTGCGGCGCCACCTTCACGACGTCGGCAAACCGGGCCACCTGCGCATTCGCCGAGACGACCATCAGCAAATTGTTGAACTCGTGCGCGACGTTGCCCACCAGCCGTCCCAGCGCTTCCATCTTGAGCGACTGCCGATACGCTTCCTCGACGCCCTTGCGCGCGGCGACTTCCGACTGCAGTTGCTCCCAGTCCCGCTTGCTTTGCGCGAGCCCGCGCAGTGACGCGGCGATCACGCTCCACAGCACGATGCACGGCGCGAGCAGACACGCGGCCAGCAGGCCCACGTGACGCAGCCACTTCGCGCGGATGGCGGCCAGCGAGATGCTGGCGCTGACGAAGACGGGAAAACCGCGCACCTTGCGAAACGCCAGCAGACGGTCGTTTCCATAGAATATCGAGCGTGGCTCGAACAGGCCGGACGTGCGTCCCGCGCCCAGCGCCTCGAGCACCGCCGCGTTGTCGGCGCCGGCCGCCACGCCGCCGTGGCTGCCCGGACCGGCGTCACCCGCCACGCCATTTCCGACACGGCCCGGCGTCGCGCCGGACCCGCCGGGAAGATGCTCGGCAAGGATGACGCCGTCGATACGGCTCAGGCGCAAGCGCCACTCCGGCGCCACGCCCGCGGTCGCGTCGTAGAATGCCATGAAATAATCGGGGTACAGTCCGATCGACACGACGCCGTCGAAACGGCCGTCCTTCCGCGTGCGCGCGGACGTATTGAAAAGCCACCGGTGGCTGACGACGCCGGTGAACGGGCGAGAAACACTTTCGAGCGGGTCGCCCACCATGGCGCTACGGAAATAGGGTTGACTCGCGACCGATACATGCGGCACCGGGTAGACGGCACTCGACGCGATGATCGTTCCCTGCGCGTTCACGACGTAGATCGAGCCGACCGTCGGCACGCGCAACGCCATCGCATGCAGGCGGTCATGAATGTCCGCCTCCTGACGCACGAAGTCGCGGTCATCGTGAAAACCGGCGAAGTAGTCGACGAGCTGCTGCTCGAGCGCTTCGTTGAGCTGCAGCACCTTCAACGCGTGTTCCTCCACCACGCGCGCGCTGCGCATGGCGAACTGCGCGTTCGTCGCCATCCGGTCCTGCCAGTCGCTGACCGAGACGATCAGGATGAACATCAGCGCGAGAATCGCGGACCCGGCCGCTGCCACCCGCAACACGGTCTTCTGAATGAAGAAGGCGCGGTAGGCGAGCACCTGCTCGCGACCGGTGTCGGCTGTCTGATTGGAACGTGACGCGCCCCCGCCGGGTTGCGCAGCGTCCGCTCGTGGGGTCGGACCAAACATACGTTCTCCTGCGGCGGATAGAAACCCGGAAGGCTTTTACCTGCGCAGCACCTGCCCCTGCACGCGGCGCCATCGGACCCCTGTCGCCACACTGTCGCCACACTGTCCCGCGCGCCCGGCGGTCCGGGCGCCGCAGCGGTCTCAGCCCGCCTTGGCGAGTTCCGCCTCGATTGCCGCCAGCAGACGGGGATCGTCCGCCGCGACATCGGGAGCGAAGCGCCCCACCACTTCGCCCTCGGCATCGACCAGGAACTTCTCGAAATTCCACAGGACCTCGGGCGCCGTGTTGGGCGTCATGCCGAAGCCCTCGAGGCGCGCGCGGAACGGGCCGTCGCCGGTCGCATGGGGCTGCGCGATCGTCAACGCGTGGTACAGCGGATGCTGATCCGCGCCGACCACCGAGATTTTCGAGAACAGGGGGAACGTCACGTCGTAGGTCAACGTGCAGAACGAGGCGATTTCCGCGTCGCTGCCCGGCTCCTGGCCCTTGAAGTTGTTCGCGGGAAAGCCCAGGATCTGCAGCCCCTTCGCATGCCAGTCCTTGTACAGTTTCTCGAGACCTTCATACTGCGGCGTCAGCCCGCACTTCGACGCCACATTGACGACCAGCAGCACCTTGCCCTTGAATTGGGCGAGCGTGGTGGGCGTGCCATCGATCGATTGCACGGGAATGTCGTAAACGGTCTGGGTCATGGTGTTGGGCCTCTGTCGTGCTGCGCGGATGCGTGGTTGAACGGAATCCGGTCGATACTACCCGAATGCGCCCGACCACGTGGCGACGCACGCGACGGCCGGCGGCGCGGAAACGGCGTAGAATACTGTATGAATAAACAGGCCCCTGGCTTGGGAGGCAGTGATGGAACTCTCCGAAAAGCTGGAAATCCTCGCCGATGCGGCGAAGTACGATGCGTCGTGCGCGAGCGGCGGCGCGCCGAAACGGGCATCGCGCGGCACCGAGGGGCTGGGGGCGAGCACCGGCGCGGGAATCTGTCACAGCTTCACGCCCGACGGACGTTGCGTGTCGCTGCTCAAGATCCTGTTGACGAACTTCTGTCTGTACGACTGCCAGTACTGCATCAACCGCCGCTCCAGCAACGTGCCCCGGGCGCGTTTCAATCCGAAGGAAGTCGTCGATCTGACGATGGATTTCTACCGCCGCAACTACATCGACGGCCTGTTCCTCAGTTCCGGCGTGATCCAGTCGAGCGACTACACGATGGAACAGCTGGTGCGGGTCGCGCAATCGCTCAGGGAGGACCATCAGTTTCGTGGCTACATCCATCTGAAGACGATTCCGGACGCGGACCCGCGCCTGATCGCGCTGGCCGGACGGTTTGCCGACCGTCTGAGCGTGAATATCGAATTGCCGACCGACATCAGCCTGCAGCGCCTCGCGCCGGAGAAGAGCGCGCGCACGATCAAGCGCACGATGGGTTCGATCCGCCTGGCCGCCGAGGAGGCGGGCAGCGAGCCCCGGGGTCCCCGCTTCGCACCGGCGGGCCAGAGCACGCAGATGATCATCGGCGCGGACGCGACCGACGACCGCACGATCCTGGACACGGCCGAGACGCTCTACGGCTCGTACCAGCTCAAGCGCGTCTATTACTCCGCCTTCAGTCCGATTCCGGACAGTCCGGCGACGGTGCCGTTGCAGGCGCCCCCGCTGCAGCGCGAGCATCGGCTGTATCAGGCGGATTTCCTGCTGCGCGGTTACGGCTTCACCGCTGGCGAACTGCTCGGCGGCCCCGGCAATCTGGCGCTCGACATCGATCCGAAAATGGCATGGGCGCTCGGCCATCGCGAACATTTTCCGGTCAATCTCAACACCGCGCCGCTGCGCATGATCGCCCGGGTCCCGGGCATCGGCATGCGCAACGCCAAGCGTCTGGTCGAGTTGCGCCGCACGCACCGCGTGCGCTACGCGGACCTGGTCCGGCTGCGCTGCAGCATGGCGAAGATCAAACCGTTCATCGTGACCGATGACTACGGCCCCCCGTTGCGCGACGTGTCGTCGCAACGGTTGCGGGAGTCGTTCAGCGCGCCCCCGGTGCAACTCTCGCTGTTGTGAGCGCCGGGGCGGGCACCATGCGGGCGATCGATATCGAGGACACGTTCGACAGCTGGCGCGCCGCCGCGCTGGACGCGCTCGCGAGCGGCACGCCTCCGGAAGCGATCGAATGGCGGGTGCGCGGCGATCCGGTGACCTCGGGCCGGCCGGCGCTCGCGCTCTCGCTGTTCGCCGCGCTTGACGACGAAAACGCCGAGAACGCCGAAAACGACGAGGCACGGGCGATGCAGCCGCGTTCCGCCGCTGTGGCCGATGGCGCAGGCGCGGCCGGTGATGCGGGCAGGGTCGACGGCGTGGACATGGCGGATCGCATGGATACGGTCGAGCCCGCGAACTCGACGAACGCGGCACGGAAAGCGGGCCCCATCGCACCGCATGCCGCGCCGGCGACGGCCGTTGGAGAGCGTGCCGGGGGCGCCCCCGTCAGCGTCTCGCGGGAGCTGCGGGTGCTGTTGAGCGATGCCGCCTTGTTCGACGATCCGCGGCGCTGGGCCTTTTTGTATCGGGTTCTGTGGCGCTGGACGCGCGGCGAGCGCCATGTCGCCTCGGCCGCGGACGAGGACGGCGCGCGGCTCCACAAGATGGCCAAAGGCGTGCGCCGCGACAAACACGACATGATGGCGTATGTCCGCTTCCAGCAGCGCCCGCCGGGCGCCGGGGCGCCCGAATACGTCGCCTGGTACGAACCGGCGCACGACATCCTCGCCTGGGGGGCCGAACACTTCGCGCAGCGCATGGGCCGCACCAGCTGGCTGATCACCACGCCGCGCGGCGCGGCGCTGTGGGATGGCGCCACCCTGCGTCTCGAAAACCGCCCGGCGAGCGCGGCCGACCACGCGCACGACCACGCCGACCGGGCGCAAACGCTCTGGCTGACGTACTACCAGAGCATCTTCAACCCGGCGCGCCTCAACGAGTCGGCCCTCGAACAGAACATGCCGGTGCGGTACTGGAAAAGTTTGCCGGAAAGCCGACTGATTCCCGCGATGGTCAGCGAGGCGCGCAGCGGCGCGCGCCTGGTGGCGCAGGCGCGCGCGGTCGGCGCGCTGGGAAAGGTCTCGGGCAAGGCGATTCTCGTCGACGCCGAGCAGGCGCAACCGGTGCGCGAGACGGCGACGACGCTGGACGCATGCCGGCGCTGCGCGTTGTGGCGCACCGCCACCCAGCCGGTGCCCGGCGAAGGCCCGTCGGGCGCGCGCATCATGGTGATCGGCGAACAGCCGGGAGACCAGGAGGATCTGGCCGGACGCGCCTTCATCGGCCCGGCAGGACAGTTGCTGGATACGGCAATGCAGCGCGCAGGCCTGCCGCGCGCGCAGGTGTACCTGACCAATGCGGTCAAACACTTCAAGTGGGAACCGCGCGGCAAGCGCCGTCTGCACAAGACGCCGCAGCAGCGTGAAATCGACGCCTGCGGCCATTGGCTGGACGCGGAACTGGAAACCGTGCGCCCGGCGGTGATCGTGACGCTGGGGGCAACCGCCCTCACCAGCCTGCTGAAACGTCGCGTGGCGCTGACGCCCTATCTCGATGCACCTTTCGCGCTTGCGGGACGCTGGGTACTCGCCACCTACCATCCCGCCTATGCGTTGCGGCAGACCGCGGCGGCACAGCGCGATGCGGCGCTCGACACCATCGTCGCCGCACTCGCCCGCGCGCAGACCCTCGTCGACACGGCCGCCGGCGACGACGCCCCGCGGCCCTAGACGCCGCGGCCCTAGACGCCGCGGCCCTAGACGCCGCGGCCCTAGACGCCGCGACCCGCGCGCGCCGACCGTCCGCGGGCCGCTACCGGCCGCTACTGATCGCTTGCCGATCGCTGGATCAGTCCTCGACCCGCCGCCGACTGGCGGTCTCAACCCACCGCGTATCGCTCGAGCCAGTGCGCGTACGGCGCCGGCAAGGTCCAGGAAGGCCGCTCGAGACCCAGCTTCTTCGCCGCATAGTACGGCCAATGCGGATCGGCAAGCTGCGCGCGCCCGACCATCACCAGATCGAGCTGTTCCGCCGCCACGACCTGCTGCGCGAGCGCCGGCGTGTCGATACCCCAGGCCGACGACACCGGCAGGCCCGACTCGCGGCGCACGCGTTCCGCCACCGGCGCGAGGAACGCCGGCGCCCACGGGATGTTCGCCGTCGGGGTCGAGAAACCGATGCTCACGCTCAGCATGTCGAGACCGCCGCGCTTGAAATTCTGCGCCAGTTCGATCGATTCGGCGAGCGTCTGTTCATCACGGCCGTCATATTCGATGACGCCGAAACGGGCGGTCAGCGGCAGGTGCTCGGGCCAGACCTCGCGCACCGCCGCCAGCGTCTCGAGCAGGAAACGGCTGCGATTCTCGAGGCTGCCGCCGTACGCGTCGTCGCGCTGGTTCGAATGCGGCGAGAAGAAGCTCTGCGCCAGATAGCCGTGGGCGAAATGCAGTTCGAGCCATTCGAACCCCGCGTCGAGCGCGCGCTTGGCGGCATCGACGAAATCCTGCCGTACCCGGGCGATATCGTCGAGCGTCATGGCCTTGGGTACTTTCGGCAGATTCGCACCGAACGCGACGGCCGACGGCGCAATGGTCTGCCAGCCGCGGGCGTCGCCTTCGGCGATATGGTCGTCGCCTTCCCACGGCCGGTTCGCGCTCGCCTTGCGCCCGGCATGCGCGATCTGGATGCCCGGCACCGCGCCGGCCGCCTTGATCGCCGCGACGACCGGTACGAACGCCTGTGCCTGTTCATCGTTCCAGATACCCAGACACCCCGGCGTGATCCGGCCCTCGGGCGAGACGGCGGTCGCCTCGACGATCACCACGCCCGAACCGCCGCGCGCAAGACCTGCCAGGTGCACCCGGTGCCAGTCGTTGAGCAGGCCGTCGTCGGCCGAATACTGGCACATCGGCGGCACGGCGATGCGGTTGCGCAGCGTCACGCCCTTCAATGTGTACGAATCAAATAAAGCAGTCATCTGAAAAGCTCCGACCGGACATCCGGAAAGTTTGTAAAATCCCGTGCAACCCTTACCTGTCGCCTGGTGCGCGCGAACGGCGTTACACTGAACGTTGATTACCATTGTTCGATTAAAATCGAATAATAAATTATCGCATATATCCGGCTTTCCCTTTACCGTCCACGAACGCCATGCGCTCCTATTCCCATCCCACCATCGAGGACGTCAGTCTCGAACATGTATTCCATGCGCTGAGCGACAGCGTGCGGCTGGGAATCGTCCGCCATCTGTCCGGCGTGAGCGAGGCCAGTTGCGGCGAACTCGACGGCGGCCGACCGAAATCGAGCATGTCGCATCACTTCCGCATCCTGCGCGAAGCCGGTCTGGTGCGCACGCGCATCGTCGGCACCATGCATCAGAACGCGCTGCGCTCGGCGGAACTGGAGCGGCGCTTCCCCGGACTGCTGGATGCGGTGCTGAAACAGCCGCACTGACCGTCTGAGGCGCCTCGGGCGCCTGCGCGGTGCCGCGCGTGTCCTGCGCGCCATATGAGCGCGGCAGTGTGTGAGGACCAACAGATCCCCCTGCGTAAAAATGGTAATTTCGTCGTGTCGTCCGATGCAACGGACACAGGCGGGTGCGGCGCCGACTCCCACACTCCCTTGCGGGAAACGCGCCGTCCGGCGCACTCCGCTACGGGAAGCCGCCGTCATTGCTCGAGGAGCGCATATGAAAGACGCACGCAAGCCGGTCCTGCTGACCGTGCGGCACGGTCACGGCCGAACGCCCGCCCAATACGCTGTCGAGTTACCCGACGGCACGCCCATCGCCGGTGTCACGTCCGTGGTCATGGGGCTCGATACGAGCGGCGCGCCGGTGCTCACGATTCAGTTGCGACGCTTCAGCGTGGATGTCGCGGAGTCCGACCCCGCGCCGTACGCGTGGCAGGATCTGGGTGTGTTGACGTTGCCGCATCATCGTTCCTGACGGCAAGACGTGTCCATCCCGGCGTGATCTTGCGCGCGGCGTGCATCGCGCACCGGATGTCCCCCACGCGGTTTGCACGCGCACCGCGCGCCCGGTTACCATGAACACCGTCGCCGGACACACCGCCCGGCGCTCACCGACGCCGGCCATCCGCGCATGGCGCTCAAATGGGGAAAGAAATTGAAAAAGCTGCTCGCCGTTCTGCTGGTATCGATGGTTGCCGCTTCCGCGGCGCAAGCCTGTCCGAAGGGAACGCACATCCATGGCGGCACCGGCACCCATCACAAGGGCGGCACCTGCTCCCGGTAGCCGCACCTGCTCCCGGTAGCCGCACCTGCTCCCGGTAGCCGCACCTGCTCCCGGTAGCCGCACCTGCTCCCGGTAGCCGCTAAGCCGCCTGGGCGCCCCATTCATCGCTCAACAGGTGATGAAACGCCAGGGCGCCCATCGTCAGCAACACGTCATGCTCGGAATCGCTGAACCGGGACCAGTTCTCACTCAGCCACCGAACGTACCTTGCCATGCTCGCCGGGGTGGGGAACATGTCGTTTTTCACACAGTGATTTTCAAGATGGGCAACGATGTCGTGCGTGTGCATGGCAATCTCCGATGGCCCCGTTGACGAGCAATCGGCAGTCCCGCTCATGCGTGCGTCACAGTGGCCTTCCTCTATGAATTGCAGGACGCGGCAGCATCCCCGGTTTCGCGGTGCACCGGCACGACTTCGGGCAGGATATCGAGATGCGCCGCTGAGAATGCCGGCGTGGCACTCGTTGCCGACACCCACTGACGGAACACCGCTGCGCCCACCGACAGCATCACTTCCCGCTCCCGCGAGGAGAGCCCGTCCCAGTGCTCGCTGATCCAGAGCACATACTGGTCCAATTGCGCAGTGGTCGACGGCATGTCGCCGTCTTTCCAGGCGTGTTCAAAATGATCAATGATTGCCGACGGTGTCATTCCGCTGTCCAATTCGTGTTATTCCCTGTTTACGCTGGCGGGAAGCGTTTGGATCTAGAGGAACGATGCTAATCGTCAGGCCCTGGCCGCCGAAAAACATAACGCCTCGCGCGGCATCCCGGGCGAGGCGTTCAACGACAGCAACAACAATGAAAAAAGGGCCCGAAGGCCCTTTCAACATCGGAAAAATGGTGATGCATCGAAACGCACCACGGTCTTCCCGAAAAATACCTGGCGGAGACGAAGGGATTCGAACCCTTGATACAGGTTTTGGCCCGTATGCTCCCTTAGCAGGGGAGTGCCTTCGACCTCTCGGCCACGTCTCCGTTCTTGCATTCCCCTGGCGTTCAGGGGAAGCAGAATCATAGCGGCTCCCGGGCCCGCGGTCAAACACAACGTGAAGATATCGTGTTTCCGCGTGGCTTGAACCCGCCGTTCAGGCGTTTTCCAACCCGAAGACCTTGTGCAACGCGCGCACTGCGAGCTCGGTGTACTTCTCGTCGATCAACACCGAGATCTTGATTTCCGAGGTCGAGATCATCTGGATGTTGATGCCCTCTTCCGACAGCGTGCGGAACATCGTGCTGGCGATGCCCACATGCGAACGCATGCCCACGCCCACCACCGATACCTTCGACACCTTCGGCTCGCCCAGCACCCGCTCGGCCGCGACGTGATTCTTTACCTGATCGTTCAGGATCGCCATCGCGCGCACGTAATCGGCGCGTCCGACGGTGAAGGTGAAGTCGGTCTTGCCCTCGACGCTCTGGTTCTGGATGATCATGTCGACGTCGATGTTCGCATCGGCGACCGGACCGAGAATCTGATACGCGATGCCCGGACGATCGGGCACGCCGATCACGGCGATGCGCGCTTCGTCGCGCTGGAACGCGATGCCCGAGATGACTGCTTTTTCCATGGTCTCGTCTTCTTCAAAGGTAATCAGGGTGCCGGAGCGCATCTCTTGCTCGAGCGCGATCAGCGGATCGGTCATGCTCGACAACACGCGCGTCTTGACGCGGTATTTGCCGGCGAATTCGACGGAGCGGATCTGCAGGACCTTCGAGCCGAGGCTCGCCATCTCCAGCATCTCCTCGAACGTCACCCGGTCCAGACGCCGCGCCTCCTCGACGACGCGCGGGTCGGTGGTGTAGACCCCGTCGACATCGGTATAGATCAGGCATTCGGCGGCGTCCAGCGCCGCGGCAATGGCCACCGCCGAGGTGTCCGAGCCGCCCCGGCCCAGCGTCGTGATGTTGCCGTCCGGGTCGACGCCCTGAAAGCCGGTGATCACCACGACGCGGCCGGCATCCAGATCGGCCTTGACCCGGGTGCCGTCGATGCTCTCGATGCGCGCCTTGGAGAAGGCGCTGTCGGTCTTCACCGGAACCTGCCAGCCGGCATAGCTGACCGCGTCGAGGCCTTCGGCCTGGAGCGCCAGTGCCAGCAGGCCGACGCTGACCTGCTCGCCGGTGGAGGCGATCATGTCGAGTTCGCGCGGACTCGGCTGGGGGGAGATTTCATGGGCGAGCGTGAGCAGCCGATTCGTCTCGCCGGACATCGCCGACGGCACGACAACCAGCTGATGGCCGGCGCGGTGCCATTTGGCGACCCGCCTGGCGACGTTTTTGATGCGCTCGACCGAGCCCATCGAGGTGCCGCCATACTTGTGTACGATCAATGACATGGTCTTCTGGAGTCAGTGGCGCGCGTTGCGACTCGAATCGAATCGGTATGCGCGCATTCTTTGGTGCACCGGGGTGCGCGGCAGATGCGTCCGACCCGGCGTCCTTGCGAAAGCTCGGGCGTCGCGCCGGACGCGGTCTCGCCTGGCGCTGCGGACGGGGTCTCATCCTTCCCGCGCGTCTGGCGGGGCGCCTGCCCGAAGCGCGTCTTGCGCATCCCGGGCCTCGGCCGACAAGCGCGCGGGGAATGGTGCGCGGCCCGGCGTACGGCGAAAAGATGAAAAAAATACAGGATGCGGTCGCGAAAAACAAGCATTACCACCGAATAAGCGTTTTGCGCACCGATACATGTGCCGCCACCCGTTACGGGTCGTCATGCCGCCAGGGAACCCAGCGCAGCCGGATCATCGCCGCGGCATCGGCTGGCGACGCAGACGCGTGCGCGTCGTCCGGCATGACGGTCGCCCCCGTTGGCGCGGCGGGTACGCAACCGCCCAATACGGGCACGAAGAACAGCTGTCCGTCCAGATGGAACAGGGGCACCACGCGCTGCGACGGCGCCACGCCGGCGGTCTGAAAAAGCTGCTTCAGCGTGCGTGACGGCCGTCCGGCGCCCAGCCGCAGACGCTCGCCGCCCTCGCGCCCGCGTGCGTTCAGCACGGCGCCGTGCAGGCGTGCCGCCGCGATGACGATGTCGTGCCGCGGCGCTTCGGCCGTCTCCGTCACGGGGGCCGCCGTGGGGATCGCCGTGCTCGTCGTGCTCTTACGGGTCATCGTGTCCGTCACCGCTCTCGCACCGCCGGCAGCGGCACCGGCGCCACAGGCCTCGAAACGCAACTCGCCGCGCCACAGAGGCAGACGCCACACGGCCTGGCCCGCGTAGCGCAGCTCGGCGGACGACGCGCCAACGCCGGGTGCGACGCCATCGACCGCCGCGTCATGCGTCCAGAAGATCTGGTCCCGATAGCCCAGCAGCAGATACCCGGCATGGGCGATCTCGATGCGCGCGCCCGACTCTCCGCCAGGCGGACCCATTGCATTCACCGCATGCAGCTGCCGCATCATTTCGCCCAGCCGCGCCTCGGACGCCGCTGGCAGACCCGCGCCGTGCATCCAGAAGCGCAGCACGTTCGCCAGTCGTCGCGCCGACAACGCGTGCAAGCCGGTGCGCGTCAGCACGCGCATGGCCGGCAAGGCCCCCGACGCGCTCGTCCCGGGCGACGCGGCGCAGGTCAGCAGGTCGGCCTGCGCCAGCTCGTCGCACAGCGCCTGCGCGGCGGCCGCGTGCCGCGCGGTACGGGCGAGCGTGCGTCGATAATCGGGGAAATGGGTGGCGATCGCCGGAAAAACCTGATGCCGCAGCGCATTGCGCCGATGACGCCGATCCTGGTTGGAGGGATCCTCGACCCACGTCAGCGCCTGCCCGGCCGCATACGCCTCGAGTTCGTCGCGACGCAGATCCAGGAAAGGACGCAACAGCTGCAGGGATTCGGGCGAGGCGTCCTGCCCGCGGCCCAGCGGCCGCTGCGCGGGCATCGCGCTCAGACCCGGCAGGCCCGTGCCCCGCAGCATTTGCAGCAGCACCGTCTCGGCCTGATCGTCGGCATGCTGCGCGAGCAACACCGCACAGGCACCACGCGCGCGCGCGAGCCGTTCCAGCACCGCGTAGCGGGCCTTGCGCGCCGCGGCTTCAATGCCCTGCCCCGCGCCGTCGCCCAGGGTCACCCGTTCGTGCAGGAACGGCACACGCCGCGCCGCGCAGGCCTGTTCGCAATGGCGCAGCCAGTCGTCGGCCGCTGGCGACAGGCCGTGATGTACGTGGATGGCCACACACGTCAGCGACACGGGCGTCGTTGACGGTTCAGGCGCGGTCGCATCGGCGGAAGCCGGAGAAAGCACGGCGGCCCGACCCGGCTCGACCGGCTCGACCGGCCGGACGCCGCGCCGCGCCAGCGCATCGAGCAGGACCATCGAATCCAGGCCGCCGCTCAGCGCGACGGCGAGCGTGCTCCACGCCGGAACGCCCGCCAGCGCATCGGCCAGCGCGCGGTCGACCGCCTCCCGCGCCTGCCGTGCGGGCAAGGCGGCTGCAGCGCACGCGCCATCCGGTTTCCGGGCGCCGTCAGACGCCGACGGGCGCTTCCTGGTATTTTCCATACGCCATCAACCGCTCGAAACGTCGGGCGCGCAGATCGGGAATGCTCATGCCCTGGAACTGAAGGATCGCATCGGTCAGCGCGCGCTGCACCAGTGCCATCATCGCCTTCGGATCGCGCTGCGCGCCGCCCAGCGGCTCGTTGATGATCTTGTCGATCAGTCCGAGCGCCTTCAGGCGATGCGCGGTGAGGCCCAGTGCCTCGGCGGCCTCGGGCGCCTTCGACGCGCTTTTCCAGAGGATCGATGCACACCCCTCGGGAGAGATCACCGAATAGGTCGAGAACTGCAGCATCTGCACCACGTCGCCGACGGCGATGGCGAGCGCGCCGCCCGATCCGCCCTCGCCGATCACCGTCGCGATGATCGGCGTCTTCAGTTCCGCCATCACGTAGAGATTGTACCCGATCGCCTCGGACTGGCCCCGCTCCTCGGCACCGATGCCGGGATAGGCGCCCGGCGTGTCGATGAAGGTGAACAACGGCAGCCCGAACTTCTCCGCGAGGCGCATCAGGCGCTCGGCCTTGCGATAGCCCTCCGGGCGCGACATCCCGAAATTGCGCAACGCGCGTTCGCGGGTGTCCCGCCCCTTCTGCTGGCCCAGCACCATGCACGGCTGACCGTTGAAACGGGCCAGGCCGCCGATGATCGAGAGGTCGTCGGCGAACGAGCGGTCGCCATGCAGTTCGTGGAAATCCGTGAACAGCTCGCCGATGTAGTCGAGCGTGTAGGGCCGCTGCGGATGCCGCGCGATCTGCGACACCTGCCAGGGCGTCAGGTTCGCGTAGATGTCCTTGGTGAGTTGCTGGCTCTTGCGCGACAGGCGTTCGATCTCTTCCGAGATATCGACCGCCGAATCGCCCTGGACGAAGCGAAGCTCTTCGATCTTCGCTTCGAGTTCGGCGATCGGCGCCTCGAAATCCAGAAATGTCGTTTTCATTTATTGGGCATCCTCGTGTTCCGGCCAGCGCGTATTCTACACGCGCGCGCGGCATCTTCCGCATCCGCGACAACCGATCGCGCCGGCGTCGCGCCGGACACACGACCGGGCATGAGGCCCGCGCGACGCCGGCGGGCAGGTCAATAGACGACCGGCACGGGCTCGAGGCTGCGCCACATGTACCAGGTCGCCACCGTGCGCCAGGGTTCCCAATTGGCGGCGACCTCCCGGGCCTCGCTGCGGGTCACCGGTTCGCCGCTGAAATAATTGACGCTGATCGCCTTGATCAGCCCCAGATCGTCGAGCGGCAGGACGTCGGGGCGCATCAGATTGAAGATCAGGAACATTTCCGCGGTCCAGCGGCCGATGCCGCGAATGCGGGTCAATTCCTCGATCACATCCTCGTCGTCCATCGACGCCCAGCGGTCCACGTGCAGCGCGCCGCCGACGAAGTGCTGACCCAGGTCGATGATG
>JBPBQT010000106.1:0-14065 GCA_050955065.1 Janthinobacterium lividum
GAGGGGAATCACGGGTATGGCGCGACTTTATTTTTAGCCGCCTTTCCGCTAGGATCAACAAACCGTATCGAGGTGGGTGGCAATCATGCGAGTGAGCGACATACTGAAGGTCAAGGGCAGCGCGTTGTACACGGTTCCCGCCAGCACGACGTTTCACGACGCCGTGATGGTGATGGCCGAGCACGACATCGGTTCCGTCGTCGTGATCGAACACGGCGAGGTGGTCGGCATGCTGACGTTTCGCGAAGTGGTCGCGACGCTGAACGCGAATGGCGGTTCGCTTGGCGAGACGTCGGTGCGGGCGCTGATGGACGAGGCCTTCCTGTCCTGCACACCCGAGATGCATATCGACGAACTGCGCCGCCTGATGCTCGAACGTCATGCCCGGTACCTGCCCGTGCTGGAAAACCGGCGGCTGATGGGCGTCATCTCGCTGTTCGACGTGGCCCGCGCGGTCGTCGAGGCGCAGGGCTTCGAGAACCGGATGCTCAAGGCATACATCCGCGACTGGCCGCATGAGGAAGAATCCCCGGCAAGCGATATCCGGCTTTGAGCGGGTGCGTTCCTCCGGCGTCCGATACCGAACCGGATACCGTTACCGCACCGGATGCCGATGCCGATGCTGCTACCTCCGTACCGCCCGGGCTCCGTCGCCTACTGCTGGAACGTCGCTTCGCGCCCTTCTTCTGGGTGCAGTTCTCCGGCGCGCTGAACGACAACATCTTCAAGGTCGGTTTCACGTCGGTCGTCACCTACCAGTCGGTGCTGTTCGGCGTCGGCAACGCCGGCGAGGCCGCGTTCCTGATCGCCGCGATCTTCGTGCTGCCCTTTCTGCTCTTCTCGGCCACGGCCGGGCAGCTCGCGGACAAATACGACAAGGCCGCGCTCATGCGCGCGGTCAAGACGCTCGAGATCGGCATCATGGTGCTGGTCAGCGCGGGTTTCCTGCTGCATAGCGCCCGGCTGTTGTATGTCGGCGTCTTCCTGATGGGCCTGCATTCGACGCTGTTCGGCCCGGCGAAATACGCCTATCTGCCCGAGCATCTGGCGCCCGATGAACTCGTCGCCGGCAACGGTCTGGTCGAGATGGGCACGTTCGTCTCGATTCTGCTGGGCACGCTGCTCGGCGGCATGCTCGCCAGCAACGGCGCCGGCGGCGGGGTGACGGTCGCGGCCCTGTGTCTGGTCTGCGCGTTGACCGGGCGGGTCGTGTCGGCATGGATTCCACCGTCCGCCGCGGCGGCGCCGGCATTGCGGATCAACTGGAATCCGTTCTCCGAAACCTGGCGCAATCTCGCGCTGGCGCTCCAGGACCGCACCGTCTTCACCGGCCTGCTGGGTATTTCCTGGCTGTGGTTCGTCGGCGCGGTGCTGCTCACGTCCTTTTTCCCATTCGCGCGCGACGTGCTGGCGGCGGGCCCCTCGGTCGTCACGCTGCTGCTCGCGACCTTCACGATCGGCATCGGCGCGGGCTCGATGCTGTGCGGACGGCTCCACTCGGCGCGGCGTGCGCTGGGTCTGGTGCCGGTGGGCGGCATCGGCATGACGCTCTTCGCCGTCGACCTGTATTTCGCGTGCCACGCGCTGCCGCCGCGTCCCGCGACGATGGAGCCCGGCGCGCTTTACGCGATCGCCGGCTTCGTGCGGCATCGCGACCACTGGCGCATTCTGGCCGACCTGCTGCTGCTGGCGGTGGCCGGCGGCCTGTACAGCGTGCCGCTGTATGCGCTGATACAACAGCGCAGCCAGCCCAGTCATCGCGCCCGCATCATCGCCGCGAACAACATCCTCAATGCGCTGTTCATGGTGGCGTCGTCGGTCCTGGCGCTGGGACTGGGCGCGCTGGGCGGATCGATTCCCGTCCTGTTCCTCACCGTCGGTCTGCTCAACGTCGTGGTCATCGCCGGCCTGTGCCTGCGTGCCCCCCAGTTTCTGCGCCAATCGCGCGGTCTCGTCAGCGATCTCGTCCATTCGCGTCCCAGGCGGTAAAATGCCCGCTTTACGACAAGCGAAGGCGGGGCCCCCATGTCTGGAAACACCCTCGGAAAACTGTTCACCGTCACCTCGTTCGGGGAGTCCCACGGCCCGGCGATCGGCTGCGTCGTCGACGGCTGCCCACCTGGGATGGCGCTCGCCGAAGCGGATGTCCAGCGCGAACTCGACCGGCGCCGCCCGGGTACCTCGCGGCACGTCACGCAGCGTCAGGAAGCCGACCAGGTCGAAATCCTTTCCGGCGTGTTCGAGGGCCGCACCACCGGCGCGCCGATCGCGCTGCTGATCCGCAATACCGACCAGCGCAGCAAGGACTACGGCAATATCGTCGAGACCTTCCGGCCGGGCCACGCCGACTACACCTATTGGCAGAAATACGGCATTCGCGACCATCGCGGCGGCGGACGCTCGTCGGCGCGGCTGACCGCACCGCTGGTGGCCGCGGGCGCGGTCGCGAAGAAATGGCTGCGCGAGCAGCTGGGCACCGAGGTGCGCGCGTACATGAGCGCGCTGGGCGAGATCGATATTCCGTTCGAGGATTGGACGGCCGTGCCGCAGAACCCGTTCTTCGCGCCGAACGCGGGCATCGTGCCGCGGCTCGAAGCGTACATGGACGACCTGCGGCGCAGCGGCGACTCGATCGGCGCGCGGATCAACGTGGTCGCCAGCGGCGTGCCGGCGGGCTGGGGCGAGCCGCTGTTCGACCGCATCGACGCGGATCTCGCGCACGCGCTGATGGGCATCAACGCGGTCAAGGGGGTGGAGATCGGCGCGGGCTTCGCCAGCGTGCGGCAACGCGGGTCCGAACATGGCGACGAGCTGACGCCGGACGGCTTCGTCGGCAACCACGCGGGCGGCGTGCTGGGTGGCATCACCACGGGGCAGGAGATCACCGCGTCGATCGCCATCAAGCCGACGTCGAGCATCCGCGTGGCGCGACGCTCGATCGACAAGCAGGGGGACGCGGCGGACGTCGAGACCTTCGGCCGTCACGACCCGTGCGTGGGCATCCGCGCGACGCCGATCGCCGAGGCCGCGGTCGCGCTGGTGCTGATCGACCACGCGCTGCGGCATCGCGCGCAGTGCGGGGATGTCCGCACCGATACGCCGCACATCGCGGCGCGCGCGCCCGAGTGACGCGCAGCGGGACGGCGCCGTGGCGCACCGTCCCGCCAGACCCCGCTACATGTTCGGGTAGTTCGGCCCGCCGCCGCCTTCCGGCGCGATCCAGACGATGTTCTGGGTCGGATCCTTGATGTCGCAGGTCTTGCAGTGCACGCAGTTCTGCGCATTGATCTGCAACTGGTCCTGGCCGCTGGCGTCCTTGACGAACTCATAGACCGCCGCCGGGCAGTAGCGGCTTTCGGGGCCCGCGTACTGGCGCAGGTTCACGTTCACCGGCACCGACGGGTCCTTCAGCGTGAGATGCGGCGGCTGGTTCTCGGCATGGTTCGTGTTCGACAGGAACACCGACGACAGACGGTCGAACGTGAGTTTGCCGTCCGGTTTCGGGTACGCGATCGGCGCGTATTGCGATGCCGGGCGCAGCGTCTCGTGGTCCGCATGCGCGTGGTGCAGCGTCCAGGGCACCTTGCCGCCGAGCTTCTGCTCGATCCAGACCATCGGCGAGCCGATCACCAGCCCCTTGCTCATCCATTGCTTGAAGTTGCGCGCCCGATGCAGCTCCGTGTGCAGCCACGACGCCTGGAAGGCTTTCGGGTAGGTGTCGAGCTTGTCATGGCTGCGGCCCGCCTGCAGCGCGTCGAACGCCGCCTCGGCCGCGAGTGCGCCGGTCTTGATCGCCCCGTGGCTGCCCTTGATGCGCGACGCGTTGAGGAAACCCGCCTCGCAGCCGATCAGCGCGCCGCCCGGGAACACCAGTTCCGGCAGCGACACGAGACCGCCCGCGGCGATCGCGCGCGCGCCGTACGAGACCCGCTTGCCGCCCTCCAGGAAATGACGGATCGCCGGGTGCGTCTTGTAGCGCTGGAATTCCTCGAACGGCGACAGGTAGGGGTTGCTGTAACCCAGTCCGAGCACGAAGCCGACCACCACCTGGTTGTCGTTCATGTGATACAGGAAGGATCCGCCGTAGGTGGTGTTGTCGAGCGGCCAGCCGGCGGTATGGATGACCAGGCCGGGCTGATGCTTCGCCGGGTCGATCTCCCACAATTCCTTGATGCCCAGGCCGTAGACCTGCGGGTCGTGGCCGTCGCGCAGATGAAAGCGCGCTTCTAGTTGCCGGCCGAGTTGCCCGCGCGCGCCCTCGGCGAACAGCGTATAGCGGGCCTGGAGTTCCATGCCCAGCTGAAATTCGCTGCCCGGCTCGCCATCCTTGCCGATGCCCAGGTTGCCCGTCGCCACGCCGCCCACCGCACCGTTTTCGCGGTACAGCACCTCGGTGGCCGCAAAACCGGGGAAGATGTCCACGCCCAGTCCCTCGGCCTGCTGCCCGAGCCAGCGCGCGACGTTGGCGAGGCTGACCACATAGTTGCCATGGTTCTTGAAGCTCGCCGGCAGCAGCCATTCGGGCGTCTGCCGCTGACCGGTCTCGGTCAGGAACAGGAAACGGTCCTCGGTGACCGGCGTGTCGAGCGGTGCGCCAAGCGCCTTCCAGTCGGGTATCAGTTCGTCGAGCGCGCGCGGGTCCATCACCGCGCCGGAGAGGATGTGGGCGCCGATCTCCGAGCCTTTCTCGAGCACGCACACGCTCAGCTCGACGCCCTTGGCGTTCGCCAGCTGTTTCAGCCGGATTGCCGCCGACAGCCCGGCGGGACCACCGCCGACGACGACCACATCGTATTCCATCGATTCGCGCGGGCCATATTGTTCGATCAGGCTGGGGGACATCATCCGGTATTCTCCGTTCTATCTGTGGCCGCCATTGTCGGGGAACGCATACGCCGTCGCAACCGGTCAATCGACATCCACGGGAAAACGCGCATCTCGCAGGCGGACCGCGACCGGGCTGCACAGAGCCGTCGTGGGGCGGGGGTGCCGGTTGGCCGAATGCATACGCGTACTGTCGCGCATGTTACTTTACCGTGGAAGTCGCCGCGGCGCGCGCCGCGGGGCGACCCTTGCCGAGGAACCATCGCATGAGTGAATACCAGGAAGTGTTTCGCAGCACGATGCCGATACGTTGGGGCGACATGGATGCATTCGGCCACGTCAACAACACCGTGTATTTCCGCTACGCCGAGCAGTTGCGGATCGACTGGCTGGAGGCGTCCGCCGTGCCGATGCGCGCCGGACAGGGGCCGGTGATCGTGACCGCCGGCATGAATTTCCGCAAGCCGCTGCAGTATCCGGGGCAGGTGCTGTGCGTGATGTCGGCCAGGGCGCCGGGGCGCAGCAGCATCGATACGCTCTATGAACTGCGTCGCAGCGACGACCCCGACGTGGTCTATGCCGACGGCGGCGCGCGCATCGTCTGGGTCGACCACATGGCGGGCAAGTCCATCGCCTTGCCGGACGCGGTGCGCGCGCTGTTGCCCCGTCCCTGAGCGCCGCGCGGACCGGGGTCGGAACCGTTCCCGCCCGGTCGCGTCGGCCGACCGCCCGGCCAGTCGGGTTTTTTCCACCGCGCGACGTCGTTGCCGCGTGAGTCGCTTAAAATAGCGCTTTCTCTTGCCACTTACGGAACAACCGCATGTCGATCGTTCGTCATCATATCGGGGCGCGTCTGTCCGAGACCGCCATCTTCAATCGGACCATCTATCTCGCCGGGCAGATCGCCGAGGACACGTCGGCCGACGCCGAAGGACAGGCCACGGAAGTGCTGGGCCATATCGATCGTCTGCTCGCCGAGGCGAACAGCGACAAGACGCGGCTGCTGTCGGTACAGATCTTCCTGTCCGACATGGCGAATTTCGATGCGCTGAACCGCGCGTGGGACCGCTGGGCGGCCGCGGGACACACGCCGCCGCGCGCCACCGTCGAGGCGAAACTGGCCGATCCGGCCTGTCTGGTCGAAGTCGTGGTCGTGGCGGCGCAGCGCGACTGATCGGCTGATTAGCCGACCGGCGGGCCGGCGCACTTCCGGCCCGCCGGTCGGCGGATCGCCGGCGCGCTGGAACACCGGCTCGGAAGACTGTGAGAAGTGCCGTCCCGGGGCCGCGCCGAGGCGTGCTCCCCGGGACGTTGGAAAATATCGAACTCATGGACACTGGTACCGCATCCCCGTCGCCGGACGACGCGTCCGTTTCCGCCATTGCGCCCGCTCAGGCCATGCCGGGCCCGGTCGGGGGCCAGGTCTTCGACGCCGCCGTCGCCTTCGTGCAGGCGGTGGCGGGCGACGCGAAAATGAAGTCGGGCGAATCGGTCGTCGAGCACGCGCTCGGCACCGCGCGCCTGCTCGGCGCGCTCGATGTGGATCCGCCGTCGATGCTCGCGGCGGTGCTGTTCCCGGTGAGCGCGCAGCCCGCGGAGATCGAGCGGGTCGTCGGCGCGCGCTACGGCGCCGAAGTCAACAAACTGATCGCCGACGTGCGCAAGCTCTCGCAGCTGGGCGTGGTCGGCGTACGGGCGGCGGATGCCCATGCCTCGGGCGACCGCGACGCAAGCGCCGTGCGTCGCGCGCATGTCGAGTCGTTGCGCAAGCTGCTGCTCGCCTTCGCGCAGGACATCCGCGTCGTGCTGGTGCGCTTCGCCTCGCGCCTCCAGACGCTGCGCTATCACGCGTCGGTCAAGACGGTGCCCGCCGCCGAGGTGGCGCGCGAGACGCTGGAGATCTACGCGCCGCTCGCGAACCGCCTGGGTATCTGGCAACTGAAATGGGAGCTGGAGGATCTCGCCTTCCGTTTCCAGGACCCGGACACCTACCGGCGCATCGCGCGGCTGCTCGACGAGAAGCGCATCGAGCGCGAGGCCTATGTCGCCGCGGCGATCGCGCGTTTGAAAAGCGAACTGGCCGCGGCGGACATCCCGGCCGAGGTCAGCGGCCGGCCGAAGCATATCTACAGCATCTGGCGCAAGATGCGCGGCAAGGACCTGGATTTCTCCGAACTGTACGATGTCCGCGCGTTTCGCGTCATCGTCGGCGACGTCAAGGACTGCTATACCGTGCTCGGCATCGTCCACAACATCTGGCAGCCGATTCCCCGGGAGTTCGACGACTACATCTCGCGGCCCAAGCCGAACGGGTACAAGTCGCTGCACACGGTGGTCATCGGCGACGACGGGCGCGCGTTCGAGGTCCAGATACGCACCCGCGAGATGCACGAATTCGCCGAATACGGCGTCGCCGCCCACTGGCGGTACAAGGAAGCGGGCGCGCGCGGTTACGCGGGGCAGTTCACGGCCGACGACAGCTACGACGAAAAGATCGCCTGGCTGCGGCAGCTGCTCGCGTGGAAGGACGAGCTGGCGAGCGGGGCGTCAGGGACGGCGGGCGCGTCGGGTCTGCCGGGCGCAGCAAGTCCGCCGGGCCCGTCAAGCCTGACGTCGACGAACGGCAGCGTGGTACTCGAATCCGGCGGCGGCAGTCACAGCGCGTGGGACCACCTCAAACAGACCGCGCTCGACGACCATATCTACGTGCTGACGCCCCAGGCGCGCGTCATCGCGCTGCCGCAGGGCTCCACCGCGATCGATTTCGCCTACCACCTGCATACCGACCTGGGCCACCGTTGCCGGGGCGCGCGCGTCGACGGCGCGATGGTGCCGTTGAACACGCCGCTGCGCAACGGCCAGACCGTCGACATCATCACCGTCAAGCAGGGGGGTCCCTCGCGCGACTGGTTGAATCCGAACCTGGGATATCTGCAGAGTCCGCGCGGGCGGCAGAAGGTCCGCACCTGGTTCAATGCGCTGGAACTGCAGGAAAGCATCGCGAACGGCCGGGCGATGGTCGAGAAGACCCTGCAGCGCGAGGGCAAGACCTCCGTCAATCTCGACGATCTCGCCGGCAAGCTCGGTTTCAAGACGCCGGAAGCGCTGTTCCTCGTGGTGGGCAAGGACGAATTCAGTCTGCGCGCGATCGAGCAGGTGCTGGCCGACCCGCCGCCGCCGGCCGGGGCCCTGCCCGAGATCGTGGCCAAGTCCAGCAGCGGGCGCAGCGTCGCCAGCGGCGCGTCGAGCGGCGTGCTGGTGGCGGGCGAGGGCGCGTTGTTGACGCAGCTCGCACGCTGCTGCCGCCCGGCGCCCCCCGACCCGGTCGCCGGCTTCGTCACGCGCGGCAAGGGCGTGTCGATTCACCGGCGCGATTGCGCCACCTTTCGCCGGATGGCCGGCGAATCACCCGAGCGCGTGCTCGACACGGCCTGGTCGGACAATGCGCTCGGGCAGCGGGGCGACACCGTCTATCCGGTCGACCTGATGATCGAGGCATTCGACCGGCAGGGCCTGCTGCGCGACATCTCGGACATCTTCGCGCGCGAGAAAATCAACGTCGTGGGCGTGCAGACGATATCGAAACGCAACCTCGCCTTCATGAATTTCACGATCGAAGTGAAAAATTCCGCGCAAGCGCAGCGCGCGGTGGTTGTGTTGAGCGAAATTCAGGGTATGATACGGGCCTCGCGTCGGTAGTGAAGCAGACGGCGGGAGAAGCGCAGGGGCAGCGGTTGTTCGCTGTCGGTGGGGCCCGAAGCGGGACGCGGCACGACAGCGCGGCGAATCGGAAGTCCACTGAAATAAACCTTGCGCTTTTTGATTATCAGTATATAATCATTGCTTCTTTAGGCTCGTAGCTCAGTTGGTTAGAGCACCACCTTGACATGGTGGGGGTCGTTGGTTCGAATCCAATCGAGCCTACCAACGAATATGTATGTGCGGTAATTGGTAGTTGTTGCAACAGGCAAACGAGGAAACGAGATGTTCCTGCGAACTTTGACCGGCACCACTAAGGCTTCCTAGTCGGGACCGGTTCGGGTTTTCGTTTGGCTTGTTGCGAAAATAAATGCGGCCCTCGATGGGGTCGCATTTTTTTTTGCCTTTTTGTTTTTTCGCCTGTCGTCGATGTCTGCACGGGATGCAGCGGCGATGGCGGGGCGGGTCCCTGTATTTCCGGATGCGCGTCGCGCGTCCGGCTTGATCAACGCCGATAGCGGCGGTTGGAGAGCAGCATGATTTCGGTACGGTTGCCAGATGGTTCGGTGCGACAGTTCGACCACCCGGTCACGGTCGCGGAAGTGGCGGCATCGATCGGCCCCGGTCTCGCCAAGGCGGCGCTGGGCGGCAGGATCGACGGCGTCGACGTGGATACGTCCGCCCTGATCGAGCAGGATGCATCGTTGGCGATCATCACCGACAAGGATGCGGCCGGCATCGACCTGGTGCGGCATTCGACCGCCCACCTGCTGGCCCATGCGGTCAAGGATCTGTTTCCGGAAGCGCAGGTCACGATCGGACCGGTCATCGACAACGGCTTCTATTACGACTTCGCCTACCACCGGCCGTTTACGCCCGAGGATCTCGCACGCATCGAGAAGCGCATGCAGGAGATCGCGAAGCAGGATCAGCCGGTGTCGCGCCGCGTGGTCTCGCGCGACGAGGCGGTGGCCTACTTCGCCGGCATCGGCGAAAAGTACAAGGCCGAGCTGATTGCCGCGATCCCGTCCAGCGAGCCGATCAAGCTCTACACGCACGGCGGTTTCACCGACCTGTGCCGCGGCCCGCACGTGCCGAGCATGGGCAAGCTGAAGGTCTTCAAGCTGATGAAGGTGGCCGGCGCCTACTGGCGTGGCGACTCGCGCAACGAGCAGTTGCAGCGCATCTACGGCACGGCCTGGACGCGCAAGGAAGACCAGGAAGCCTATCTGCACATGCTCGAGGAAGCGGAAAAGCGCGACCATCGCAAGCTGGGCAAGCAGCTCGACCTGTTCCACCTGCAGGAAGAGGCGCCGGGCATGGTGTTCTGGCACCCGAAGGGCTGGGCGATCTGGCAGGCGGTCGAACAGTACGTGCGTGGCCGTCTCTCGAAGGTGGGATACAGCGAGATCAAGACGCCGATGGTGATGGACAAGTCGCTGTGGGAGCGTTCCGGACACTGGGCGAACTATCGCGAGAACATGTTCATCACGGAATCGGAAAAGCGCGAATACGCGATCAAGCCGATGAATTGCCCGGGCCATATCCAGGTGTTCAACCAGGGCCTGCGCTCGTACCGGGACCTGCCGCTGCGGTATGCCGAGTTCGGCTCGTGCCACCGGAACGAGCCGTCGGGCGCGCTGCACGGCCTGATGCGGGTGCGGGGTTTCGTCCAGGACGATGCGCATATTTTCTGCACCGACGACCAGTTCATCGCCGAAGCGATCGCCTTCAACACGCTGGCGATGAGCATGTACAAGGACTTCGGTTTCCACGATGTTGCGATCAAGCTGTCGCTGCGCCCCGAGAAGCGCGCTGGCGAGGACGCGAACTGGGACCGCGCCGAGCAGGGCCTGCGCGACGCGCTCACTGCCTGCGGACTGACGTGGGAAGAGCTGCCGGGAGAGGGCGCGTTCTACGGTCCGAAGATCGAGTATCACCTGAAGGACGCGATCGGTCGGTCCTGGCAGTGCGGCACGCTGCAGCTCGATTTCGTGCTGCCCGAGCGGCTGGACGCCGAGTACGTCGGCGAGGACAACGCGCGTGCCCGACCGGTAATGCTGCATCGTGCGATACTGGGGTCGCTCGAGCGTTTCATCGGCATGCTGATCGAGAATCACGCCGGCGCGATGCCCGCGTGGCTCGCGCCGGTGCAGGTGGTGGTGCTCAATATCACCGCCGCGCAAGCGGAATACGCACAAAGTGTTGTCCAAACGTTGCAAAAACAAGGGCTTAGGGTCGAGTCCGATTTGCGCAACGAGAAGATAAGTTATAAAATACGAGAACACACGCTGCAGAAGATTCCTTACCTCGTGGTTGTGGGGGAAAAGGAGCGTGACTCGCAGACCGTCGCCGTTCGTGAACGCGGTAATGTCGACCTGGGCTCGATGCCTGTCGAAGCACTGATGGAGCGTCTCGAAAACGAGATTCGCACCTACCGGTAACCGCCCGAACGCGTCGGAAAATCAATGAATTAAGGGGAAACCTAACATCGCTACGGATAAATCGTCGCATCGCCTCAACGGTGAAATCACTGCACCTGAGGTGCGCCTGGTCGGGATCGAGGGCGAAGCACTGGGCATTGCGAAACTGCAGGACGCGTTTCGCCTGGCCGAGCAATCGGACGTCGATCTCGTAGAGATCGCGCCGCACGCCGCCCCGCCGGTTTGCCGCTTGATGGACTACGGCAAGTTCAAGTACCAGGAATCGAAGAAGGCGCACGAAGCGAAGCTGAAGCAGAAGATCGTCCAGGTCAAGGAAGTCAAATTCCGGCCGGGTACGGACGACGGCGACTATGGCGTCAAGCTGCGCAATCTTCAACGCTTCCTCGATGAAGGTGACAAGGCCAAGATCACGCTGCGGTTCCGCGGCCGTGAAATGGCGCACCAGGAAATCGGAATGCGGGTGCTGGAACGCCTGAAGACGGATCTGGACGAGTACGGTCAGGTCGAGCAGATGCCGAAGATGGAAGGTCGCCAGATGGTGATGGTGCTGGGACCGAAGAAAAAGAAGTAAGCCACCGCTCAGGCGCAGGTCAACGGGGTGCCGGGGTTTATTCCGGGCACTCGGCGTCCGCGGGGGTGCGGGGTCCGGAATGCGGTCGAAGCCATGGAGGCTTCGCCAGGCGTTATCGGATGCGAGGGCCGGGATGGTGTCATCCCGGCTGTCGCGAAAATAAGTGATCACGGGTTTTGCAAGGACGGCGAGAGCCGGACACCCGGGGTCATGCCATGAGCAGTCGGAGTAGTTTGTCATGCCGAAGATGAAGACGAAGAAGAGCGCGTCGAAGCGCTTTGTCGTGCGTCCGGGCGGTACCGTGAAACGCGGTCAAGCCTTCAAGCGCCACATCCTGACCAAGAAGACGACGAAGAACAAACGTCAACTTCGCGGCACCGTGGGCATTCACGCATCGGACATGGGTTCCGTGCGCGCAATGCTGCCGTTCGCTTAACCCCACCTACTTCCGGAGCATTCCATGCCTAGAGTAAAACGCGGGGTCACAGCACGGGCCCGTCACAAGAAGATGATTGTCAAGGCCAAGGGTTACCGCGGCCGCCGCAACAACGTATATCGCGTTGCCAAGCAAGCGGTGATGCGCGCGGGCCAGTACGCCTATCGCGACCGCCGCAACAAGAAGCGCGTGTTTCGCGCACTCTGGATCGCACGTATCAATGCCGCCTCGCGCGAGCATGGCGTGACGTACAGCGTGTTCATGAACGGCCTGAAGAAGGCGCAGATCGAACTGGACCGCAAGGTCCTGTCCGACATGGCGATCTTCGACAAGCCGGCATTCGCGGCGATCGTTGCACGGGTGAAGGAAGTCCACGCAGCGTAAGTCGCACCCGGCGGCGGGCGTTGCAGGCGTCTCACGCACAACGCTTGCCGCCGGTGATGCGGGATCGCGATCCATGTCGTGATTCCTGCCATCCGGGTGCATGCACGCAGATGGCAGCAGTGAGGGGCTCGACTGAGCCCCTTTTTCGTTGGCACATCCGCCCGGCGGATGATCAGAATGGAATTCCATGGACCTGGACCAGGTTGTCGCGGTCGCGCTCGAGGGCTTTGCGGCCTGTACCGATGCGACGGCGCTTGAAAACGAAAAGGCCAAATATCTTGGTAAGTCCGGCAAGCTGACCGAACTGCTGAAGGGCCTGGGCAAGCTCGATCCGGAAACCCGCAAAAGCGAAGGCGCCCGGATCAACGCGGTCAAGCAGGCGATCGAAAGCGGCCTGAACGCCCGGCGCCAGGCCTTGGCGGACGCCTTGATGAACCAGCGGCTGGCCGCTGAAGCGATCGACGTCACGCTGCCGGGACGCCGCGCGTCCACCGGCACCCTGCACCCGGTGATGCAGACGCGCGAGCGCGTCGAGCGCATTTTCGCGTCGATCGGTTTCGACGTGGCCGACGGCCCCGAGATCGAGAACGACTGGTTCAATTTTTCCGCGTTGAACAGCCCGGAGAACCATCCCGCGCGGTCGATGCAGGACACCTTCTACGTCGACATCGACGACGCCGAGGGTCGACCGCTGCTGCTGCGCACGCATACCAGTCCGATGCAGGTCCGCTATGCGCGCACGCACCAGCCGCCGATCAAGGTGATCGTGCCGGGGCGCACGTACCGGGTCGACAGCGACGCGACGCACTCGCCGATGTTCAATCAGGTCGAAGGCCTGTGGATCGACGAGAACGTCAGCTTCGCCGACCTGAAGGGCGTGTACACCGATTTCCTGCACCAGTTCTTCGAGCGCGACGACATCGTCGTGCGGTTCCGGCCGTCGTATTTCCCGTTCACCGAACCGTCCGCCGAGATCGACATGATGTTCGAGGGCGGCGCGAACGCCGGCAAATGGCTCGAGATCTCCGGCGCCGGGCAGGTCCACCCGACGGTGATCCGCAACATGGGGCTCGACCCCGAGCGCTTCATCGGCTTCGCGTTCGGCAGCGGCCTCGAGCGCCTGACGATGCTGCGCTACGGCGTGCAGGATCTGCGTCCGTTCTTCGAGAACGACCTGCGCTTCCTGAAGCAATTCGCCTAAGCGTCCGTTTGACTCCGCCGCCGCGCGCGGCGCCTTCGCGGCGCCCCCGAGGCGTCCCGCTGTCCAGGCCGCCCACGGGCGCCCCGTCCCTTTAAAGAATTCAAGATGCAATTCTCCGAATCCTGGCTGAGAAGCTTTGTGAACCCGCCGCTGTCGAGCGACGCGCTCGCGCACGCGCTGACCATGGCGGGCATCGAGGTCGAGAGCGCCGTACCGGCCGCGCCGGCCTTCACGAAGATCGTCGTCGGTCATGTCCTCGAAGTGACCAGGCACCCGAACGCCGACCGCCTGAACGTCTGCCAGGTCGACGTTGGCGCGGCCGAGCCGTTGACGATCGTCTGCGGCGCGCCCAACGTCGCGCCCGGCATCAAGGTACCGACCGCGCTCGTCGGCGCGGAGTTGCAGCCCGCGGAACCCGGCGGCGAGCCGTTTCGCATCAAGCTCGGCAAGCTGCGCGGCGTCGAGAGCGCCGGCATGCTGTGCTCGGCGCGCGAACTCAAGCTCTC
>JBPBQT010000107.1:0-13516 GCA_050955065.1 Janthinobacterium lividum
CAGCGCCCAATAGCCGGACGCCACGTCCCCGGCCTTGACGAAACCCTTCCACGCCTGCAGCAGCGCGTCCTCGTCGTCGCAGGACTTCAACAGGCGGATCGCCCCCGCGTGACGGTCATCGAGCGTTTTCTGCAGGGCTTTCGCCCCGGGGCCGCCCGCGACCGCCAGCTCGACCGCGGCGTGGTGCAATTCGAGATCGGTCGCACCGCCGCGGTCCAGCAGCGTGAATTTCGGCACCAGCTTGCGCAGATCCGCGGTGCTCAGACAGGTGCCGATCACCGAACATTGCAGGTTCGAATCGAGATCGCCGAGCCGGGTACGCGCGACGGGCCGGCGCAACGCGGTTTCACCCGGAATGCAGCACGGCTTCATACCGGGCCAGCGGCCTTCGTCCGCACGCTTTCGAAACGGCACATCCGCATCACGGCCCGGCGACGATTCGAAAAGAGACATGACGGCATTCCACGAGAGTTCGACGCGGTTGGACGGCATCGGGGCACCCGCCGGCGCAACGGGACCCGGGCGGACCCGACGGTTCTCGTAATATACCACCATACATAACGGCGGAAGTTTTTGCGCCCTTGCTGACGGCCAGCGCGGCGGCCGAGCGAAAAAAATCGCGGCGATCTTTCATTTGCGCTCTCCTCGCGGGTCGATCCCGCTTGTTGTCCCCTCCCGATCCAGATTACCAGAATGCTCCCCGCTTCGACGCCGGGTCCGGCGCCCTATGTCGCCGCGCGGCGCCGTCACGCCGTTTTTTTGCCCGTCGACGAAATCAGAAGGTTTGGCAAGGCTTGGTCGTGGAGGGCACATACAGAACGTCGGGCGCAACGCAATCTAGCGCCGGGTCGCGGCGCGTGCGCATCGCCAAGCGTGTTCCCGGATAGGCGACATGTCGCCGTGTCAGGTGTGGTTCGACGACACCGCCCTTACGTTAAACGCGCTTCACCCACTTCAACTTTTCAAGGTAAGACATCATGAACGTCAGCGATTTCCAAAACCATCCCGATTGCCGTCCCTTCGTCGAAGGCGGTGAGTTCACGCAACTGACCGCTTATTATGAAGAATCCCGCAAGACGATGTGGATGATGCTGCATTCCCGACCCCGCCCATGCTTCACGCAGGAGCTGGTCGACGACATCATGCGACTCGCCCAGGCAGCGCAGAATTCCAATGTGCAGATCGATTTCTGGGTGACTGGATCGTCGATGGCGGAAATTTTCAATACGGGGGGTGATCTCAATTTCTTCGCCAGCGCGATCCGCAACAACCAGCGGCAGGCACTGCTTGCCTACGCGCGCGCGTGCGTCGACGCCGTGCATGCAGCCCATACCGGATTCGGTACCGGGGCGGTCACGATCGCCCTGCTCGAAGGCAGCGCGCTTGGCGGCGGTTTCGAAGCCGCCCTGGCCCACCATTTCGTGCTGTCACAGCAAGACGCACGCATGGGATTTCCCGAAGTCGCGTTCAATCTGTTCCCCGGCATGGGCGGGTATTCGCTGGTGGCGCGCAAGGCCCACATGCGGCTTGCCGAGGAACTGATCAGTACGGGCGAGACGCATACGGGGGAGTGGTTCTGCGCCAAAGGTCTGGTGGACCAGACCTTCGAGCCGGGGGATGCCGGTTTTGCGACGCGCACCTTCATTGATACCATGCGTCCCAAGCTCAATGGCGTACGCGCAATGCTGCGCACCCGCCAACGCGTGCTGCCGATATCGCGTTCGGAGCTGATCGACATCACTGAGGACTGGGTCGACGCCGCGTTCAAGATCGAGGAGAAAGACCTGGCATTCATGGAGCGGCTGGTCGTCCTGCAGAACCGCCGCGTCTCGAAACTGACCAGTAGCCTGCGCTGAAGGCGGCGCGGCTACAGAACGCGCCAATGGCGGCGTCTGGCACCGCGGTTCATCTGCCGCCCGTATCGCCCATGCCGCCAGGGACCTCAGGCGATTAGCCTGAGCTTTCCCTGCTGGCCGGCCCATGCCACCACCATGTCGGCAGGCATGGGCCGGCTATAAAGATAGCCTTGCAGGTATTCGACGCCGACGACTTCCAGGAACATCGCTTCCGCCTGCGTCTCCACGCCCTCCGCGACCACCGCGAAACCGAACTCTCCGGCAACCACCACCATTGAACGCACCAGGGCCTGCGCCTTGACGTTCGTATCGATCGATGTAATGAAACTGCGATCGAGCTTGATCGCATCGAGCGGGATGCGCGTAAGCTGCGACAGACTTGAATAACCCGTACCGAAATCGTCGAGATAGATCTGCGCTCCCAGCGCGCGGAACTCCGTTATCACGGCGATCGCCGTTGCCTCGTCCTCGATGAAGCAACTCTCGGTCAATTCGACATCGAGCATGCAGCTGTCCATGCCGGCCAAGCTCATGGCGTCGGCAAAGTGCTGAATGACATCCGTATCGCATAACTGTCGTACCGAAACGTTTACCGAAATGCGTAAATTGAGTCCCTGCGCCTTCATCTTGACGGCCTGCATCGCGGCCGCCCGCATCACCCACTGCCCAAGCGCGCCGATCAACCCCGACTCCTCGGCGAAGCCGATGAAATCGAGCGGGGGAATCCGGCCGCGTTCGGGAGAATTCCACCGCAGCAACGCTTCCAGCGAACGGATCTGCCCCGTGGCCTGCGAGATCACCGGCTGATAGTGGAGTTCGAGCTGGTCCTCCTCCAGCGCCTTGCGCAGGTTCGTATCGAGCCAGACATAATTCGATACCTTGTCATTCATATCCTGCGAAAAGATCCGATACACCTTCTTGCCGGCGTCTTTCGCGGCATACATCGCGGTATCCGCATTGCGGATCAGGGTCTCGACATCGCTGCCATGCTCCGGGTAGACGGCAATGCCGATCGAACACCCGGTATAGACCGACATCAGACCCAGCGCGAAGGGCTCGCGCAGATGATTGAGGACCCGCTGTGCCACTTCGTCGACCCGCTGGGTGCTGGCGGCACCGAGCAGCACGATGAACTCGTCGCCCCCCAGCCGCGCAAGCGTGTCGTCGGACGCCAGGCAGCCCTTGATCGCGAAGGCGACGTCCTGCAGCAGACGGTCGCCCAGCACGTGTCCATAATGATCATTGACCTTCTTGAAATTATCGAGATCGAGGAACAGGATGCCGAACTTCGCGTCGCCCCCCACGGCCAGTGCCTGGGTGACCTTCTCGTGCAGCGCATTGCGGTTGAGCAGGCCGGTCAGACTGTCGGTGTTCGCCAGTTCGCGCAACCGTACCTGCGCGTTTCGCTCCTCGGTGATGTCGGTGCCCGAGCAAATAAGGAGTTGCTGATCGATGCCGCTGCCGCTGCGTACGAACTTGTTGCGGAATAAAAACAGCCGCCGCCCCTGCATGGTGTTCAGGTACCGCTCGGCCTCGTACGAGCGTCCGGTCTCGAAAAAGTCATGGATATTGCCACGCGAAGCGCTGGCCTGATCGGTGGTCATGAACAGTTCCAAACCGCTCCTGCCGATGACATCCTCTTCTTTCTGCCCGGTGATTTCCTCACACTTGCGGTTGAAGCGCTGGATCAGACCGTTGCGATCGATCACCACCACCAGCGAGTTCACCTCGGACACGATCTGCTCGGCGAAGGACAGGCCATTCACCAGGTCGCGAGCGACGGCTTCGGTATCGTAATACGACGACGCGGTACCGGCCCATTCGTCGGCGTTCATCTTCTTGCCGACCAGATGCAGCTTGAGCCGGTCGCCGAACAGATCGACCTCGAGCACCGCGTGTGAGGTCACCCCGTTGAAAGCGCGGATGATTGCCGCCTGCGCCGGCGTCAATCCGCAACTCAGCCGCGCCGGCCCCCGCACCGCTGCGAGCTCGAGGGCGTTGCTGTCGTGCAGCAATCGCCAGTACGGACTCGCGGTGCCAAAGTACGTCTCGAGCAGATCGATATCCAGTTCATCGTTCATATCAAGCATCCGTGTCATTGCCATGCCGGACGGGAAGAGAGAAAAACAGCGAACGACCTGCAATCGACATGGGAGTAATGGGATGAGAAAAAACGGAATTTTTCATATCCCGAAGTCTACGTCAAATTGATCGAAATTTTATAAGCATGACGCCCAGGTCAACGTGTTGCGGCGCGGATGTCGCGTGGATGTCGCGTCGTTGTGGTTTAGTTGTTGAATCCTGCTATCGGGTGTACCTCGTCCGGTGATACGTGTAGCGTTTCATCGGAGGTGCCGCGCGACACACAACAGGACCGATGACGGCGCGTTCAGACCGGCATCGCCTGGCGGATCGGCGCGGTCATCTGAACGACGTGTAGGACGATATCCCTCATTCATATAGGAACATCGCTAGTCATCGTCGCGCCGCGCGCCGGTTGCGGGCAGGTCTGCGCGTGGGCCTGGCCCGTCGTGCCACGGCCGGCCACACAGTCGTTCAGGAAAGCCATCGCACCGTTGCCCTGGCCGGTGCCATGCCGAAGAACCATGGCCGCCGTGCTCCCTTCCATCTCGATCGGTCCGGACCCGTACCGGAATCGCCGCGCAGACGTTCCGCAAGCCAACCATCGACGCCACCAACAGACAGGCTCCCGTCACGAACGCCCATGCAGGATTCCTGGTCCGGCGTCGTGGCGGGAACGATCGTCGGCACGTGCCGCGGCAACCGGCTCGGTTCATCGACATATCATCTATTTATTGCCTAGACAAATATCGCAATACTGAACGACATCCGGCCGTCGAAAACCGGCACGAAGACGTGCCGTGACGAAGGACCGGAAATGCCTGCGTGATGGCCCCTTGAAATGCCTCGAAGCAGACCCATATGGGACTCAGCAGGTGCTCCACGGAGGCCTGCCCACCCTTATCGCTTTTTTCATAGAGGATACGATCGTGCGTAATTTCGACTTCAGCCCGCTTTATCGTTCGGCCATCGGTTTCGACCATCTCGCCCGCATGCTGGACGACACGATGCGCAGCGATACGCAGACCAGCTACCCCCCATACAACGTCGAACTGGTCGGCGAGAATCAGTACCGGATCACGATGGCGATCGCCGGGTTCCAGCGCGCCGAGCTCGAGATCGAATTCGAGCGCGACACGTTGAAGATCGTGGGTCGCCGCGCCGAGCGCGAAAGCACCCGTACGTACCTGCACCGCGGTATCGCCGAGCGCGATTTCGAGCACCGGTTCCGCGTGGCGGAACATGTGAAGGTGGTTTCCGCCGCACTGGACAACGGCATCCTGCAAATCGATCTGGTACGCGAAGTACCCGAGGCGTTGAAGCCGCGTAGGATCGAAATCGGCGGCAGCGATAGCGCCCGGTTGATCGAGGCCGAAACCGCCGCGTAAGGCATTCGGCACCTTCCGAAGTCGCCCTCCTGGCGCGGGACGCCGGCCATGAGGGCGCGGTCGCAATCGTCACGGACCGGCCGCCCGTGCCGTCTCCCGCGCATCGCGGAGGGGACGGCGTGGCCGCGGCCCGCAGGCGGATCGGGCCAGTGCGCCAACGTCGTCGGCGCTGCGGCGTTCGCCCGCCTCAGCGCAGCCGACGAAACACCAGGCTCAGATTGTTCGCCGGCATCGGCACCTCCTCCTCGAGCGTGAACCCCTCGGCCTCCGCAAGCGCCCGCATCGCTTCGAGATCGCGTATCCCCCAGCGCGCATCGCGGCCGCGCAAGTCCCGGTCGAAGGCGGCATTGCTCGGCGCGGTATGTGCCCCATCACGCCGGTAGGGTCCATAGAGAAACAACACCCCCCCCTCCTGCAGATGGCGCGCCGCACCGGCGAACAGGGCCTGCGCCGCGCTCCACGGCGCGATATGGATCATGTTGATGCAGACCACCGCACTCAGACCGAGCGGTGCGTCCCAGCATGCCGTTTCCACATCGAGCGCTATCGGCGGCAGCAGATTCGGCAGCCCCGCCGCGCGTCGCCACGCCTGAATGGAGGCCAGCGACGCCGCGTCCGGATCGCTCGCCAGCCAGGTCACGCCGGGCAGCGCGCCGGCAAAGTGGACCGCATGCTCGCCCGAGCCGCCGGCGATCTCGAGCACGATACCGGCAGCGGGCAACACGCGTGACAGAACCGCGAGAATCGGATCGCGATTACGCGCCGTGGCCGGCGCACGGCGGCGTGCGTCACTGGTGAAGGAAGGCGTGGCGGGCAAATTCATGAGCGTCGTCTACGATCGGAAGGGCCACCATGATATCCGACCGGGCAATGCCCATCCGACCGCGCCCATCCGACCGCGCTGGTCGACCGGCGCCGGAAGCGGCTGCCGCGTCCTGCACGAATTCCCATACCGTAATAAGCTGGTAAGCACACGGGCAGACAAGCCGGACACCGCGCGCTTACGCAGCGCTGACGTCCGGCGCATGCCACCCCTCGCGTATGCAATCCATACGTCTTCACCCTCTTCAGGAAAAATCATGATCAAGAAAACCGCATCGGCTCATTGGGAAGGCGACGTCAAGACCGGCATCGGCTCGATCTCCACGCAAACCGGCGTGCTGAAGGACGCACCCTATGGCTTCAAGGCGCGCTTCGAGGACGGCCCGGGCACCAATCCGGAGGAACTGATCGGCGCCGCGCATGCCGGCTGCTTCTCGATGGCGTTGTCGATGATCCTGGGCAACGCCGGTATGGTGCCGAAGTCGATCGACACCAAGGCGACGATCTCGCTCGACAAGGACGGCGACAGCTTCGCCGTCAAGTCTTCGCACCTGGACGTGGTCGTCGAGATCCCCGGCGCCGATCAGCAGAAGTTCGACGAGGCCGCCGCTGCCGCCAAGGCGGGTTGCCCGATCTCGAAGCTGCTGAACGCCGAGATCACGATGACCGCGACACTGAAGAACTGATCGTACGGCGCGCAGCGGACAACCCACGCGCAACGGCCACGGAGCGCGCTTATTTTGAGATGTTTGCTGGCACAAAAGCTGGTAATCTGCGCACATCCTCCGTAATCTCCGATGGACGCCCGCTGCATGATGCCCTTTCTGAACACCGTGCTGCTTCGCGAATTCGACGCGGAGCGATTCGTGCGCCGCGCGCCCTATCCCTGGCAGGATTTCACCCAGTTGCTGACACCTGAAGGTTTCGCGCGTCTCTACGCGGACTTTCCGCCGCTCGCCGCCTTCCAGCACCATATCGGCCTGCCGCGTGCGGACGGTCAGCGCTCGCATGACCGCTACTACCTGGCCTATGAGGCGTCGCTGTACCACCGGGCAGGCAGGGGCGATTACGCGCTGGAAAAGCGCGACGGCGAAGGAACGATCGGTCATGCGGATCTGCCGCCGAGCTGGCAGGCGTTCATCGACGAGCTGCGCGACCCGCAGGGTTATGCCGGCATCGTCTCGCGTGCGCTGGATGCGTCGGCACCCACTATCCGCTTCGCGTGGCACCTGGGGCGTACCGGCTCGGAAGTGTCGCCCCACCACGACGCGCGCGACAAACGCGGCACGCACATCTTCTATTTCAATACGAGCGACGACTGGCGGCCCGAATGGGGCGGCGCGTTCGACATCCTGAGCGGCAAGCAGGTGGCGCGCGGCAATCCCGACTTCGATGATTTCGCGGCCAGCGAATCGGTCGGCATCATCGACAACCGCAGCTTCCTTTTCAAGAACACCACCGACGCCTGGCATGGCGTGCGCACGCTGACCTGCCCCGAAGGCGCCTATCGGCGCTTGTTCAATGTCGTCTTCGAGCAATCCGATGCGCCATCGCGGGGCATCGCCGGGCGCGTTCGACGCTTGTTCTCGCGCCCCGGCGCGCGCATCTGAACCCTCGCGGAATCGGGACAGGCGGCCCGCCGCTGCCGAGGCGCTGCGGGCGGCGGCCTCGCGTCATGCCCGCGCCGCGCCCTTCCGTCGCATGCCTAGAGCTGAAATACCGACACGGCCTCTGTCAAGCGGCGCGTCTGTTCGTGCAACGACGAGGCCGCGGCCGACGCTTCCTCGACCAGCGCGGCATTCTGCTGCGTCATTTCGTCCATGCCGGCGACTGCCTGGTTGACCTGTTCGATCCCCAGACTCTGTTCCTGCGACGACGCGCTGATGTCCGCCATCATCTGCGTCACGCGCGAAATCGACGACGACACCTCCTGCATCGCCACGCCCGCGCGCTCGACGAGGGCTGAGCCCTCGCTCACCTGCACCGCCGATTCGCCGATCAGCGCCTTGATTTCCCGAGCCGATTGCGCGCTGCGCTGGGCGAGGCCCCGCACCTCGCCCGCCACCACCGCAAAACCACGCCCCTGCTCGCCGGCGCGCGCCGCTTCCACCGCCGCGTTCAGGGCGAGGATATTGGTCTGGAAAGCAATGCCGTCGATGACGGAAATGATCTCCGCGATCTTGCCCGAGCTCTGCGCGATGCCCTGCATTTTCGCGACCACGGCACCGACGACCTCGCCGCCGCGCGAGGTCGCGCTCAGCGCCGCCGCGGCGAGCTGGTTTGCCTCGCATGCATGCTCGGCGTTCTGCCGCACGGCGGCGGTCAGCTCCGCCATGCTCGATGCGGTTTCCTCGAGCGACGCCGCCTGACTCTCGGTGCGCGCCGCGAGATCGGCATTGCCGGTCGCGATTTCATCGGCGCCATGATTGATCGAATCCGACGTGCCGCGCACTGTCGACACCGTGCGCGCAACGCTCGTCTGCATCGCGGCCAGGCCCGTGAACAGATGGCCGATCTCGTTATTGCCGTGTCCCACGATCAGCTGGTCGAGCCGCCCGCGAGCGATCTCGTCGAAATGCCGGCCGGCCTGTTCGAGCGGCGCGATCACGCCGCGCCGCAGGGAGACGTGCACGGTGACGATGGCCGCCACCAGCACCAGCAGGATGCCGATGCTGAAGCTTTGAAAGAGATGCAGACGCTCCTCGATCGAATCAAGGGAGATACGGCTCGCCGTCGCGCCGAACGTGACGAAGTTGTGCTGCTCCTCGAGATACCGGTCCTGGAACCCCTGCGTCGGCTGGTCGAGGAAAGCCTGGATGTTGTTATTGTCCAGATACCCTGCCAACTCACCCAGCGCCTTCGCCAGTTCGGCGTATTTCTGCGACAGTGCCCGCTCGCGCATCCGATTCTCGTCGCCGGTCTTCGGCGCGGCGAGAAATGCGTGGAACGACGTGTCGGCCAGCGCCAGCTGATCGCGGGCATGCTGGACGATCTCGCGCGGCTCCGTGCCGCCGCGAACCATGCGCGTGCCGGCCCGTGCCAGATTGATGCGCGTATCCATCAGGTGTTGCGTGGTTTCGTTGACGGCGTCGACCTGACCGAGCGCAACATTGGCGAGATTGCGGACGTCGCCGTTGGTCCGCGACAGCGACCAAAATCCCAGACCTTCGGTCATGACCTGAAACAGGCAGAATACGACGAGCACGACGAGCAACGCGGACGCAACCTTGATCTTCTCGAACATGCGATTCCTGATGTCTGAATCAACTAAATAGAAACCCGTATTACGGCATGCCGCCACGCCACTGAATGGTGGGCGGGATATAAGTCTGCGCATGGGCTGCCCCGTCCCGGTTCGCCAGGGGCCGGCGGGCAGCGTGGCAAATATCAGGCGGTGAGCGTGAAGCGATTGACCACGGTATTCAGACGGATTGCCTGCTCCTTCAGACTCTGCGCGGCCGCGGCACTCTCGTCGACCAGCGCCGCGTTCTGCTGGGTCACCATGTCGAGCTGCGCGACCGCCTCGCCGATGTGCTGGATACCGATGGTCTGATGCTTGGCGGCATGGGAGATTTCATCCATCAGCTGGCTCACCCGGCGTGCCTGCGCCACGATGCCGCCCATGCTGCTGCCCGCCGCGCTGGCCTGCTTCAATCCCAGCGCCACCTTGGTACCGCTGTCGTCGATCAAGCGCCGGATGTCCTTTGATGCGCTTGCGGAGCGCGTTGCGAGCATCCGGACCTCGTTGGCGACGACCGCGAATCCCCGTCCCTCTTCGCCGGCCCGTGCCGCCTCCACCGCCGCGTTGAGCGCCAGGATGTTGGTCTGGAAGGCGATGCTGTCGATCACGGCCACGATCTCGGCGATCTTGCTCGAGGATTGCGAGATATCGGTCATCGTCACGACCACCCGTTCCACCACCGTACCGCCGCTCGCCGCCGCGTCACAGGCCGAGCCGGCCAGCTCGGTAGCCTGCGATGCCGTCTCCGCCGTGCTGCGGACGGTGCTGGTGATCTCCTCCATCGACGCGGTGGTCTGCTGCAGGCTGGCCGCCTGCTCTTCGGTCCGCTGACTGAGGTCGAAATTGCCTTTCGCGATCTCCGACGACGCCGTCTCGATCGACGCCGCCGCCGTGCTCACCTCGTTGATCGCCGCCGCGACCTTGAGCAACGCCGCCTTCAGCACCATCGCGTTGGGCGCGCCGACCGGCAGGCGCGCGACGTCCAGGCAGATGCGGTCTCCACGGTCGACGGCGCGCACGATGGCGGACAATTCCGCCGCTTCCACCGTTGACTCGCGCAGGCGCTGCGCCAGGAAGATCTCGATGCCCGTCTGCACCACCACGTAGGTGGCGTGCAGGAGCATCTTCGGCAGGTTCGCCACCGGCGTGCAGAAAACACCGAAATGCAGCGCCATCAAGCGGTCGAACAACACGTGATGCACGGCGATCAAGCCCGCGGCGAGCACTAGCACGCGCCAGTCGCGGTAAACCAGCAGCAATCCGAGAAACACGAAGATGCCGAAGTGAAACTCGACCATGCCCTGCCCGAGCTGGATGTGCAGGATGATCAGAGCGATATTGCCCACGACGAGCACACCGCGGGACAGCAGGGTCCCGCGGACCAGAACAAAGGCGGTGACGCCAAGCGACAGCACCACCACGGCGCAGAGCAGCGCAAACAAACCGTCGAAAAAATAGTGCCCGATCACGAGCGCCGCGGCGGCGGACGCCGCCATCGCGATCAGCATTACCAGATCGCCAGCGCGCGCAACGGCGTTCAGGCTTTCATGAACCGGTGTATCGGCCGAGTAAGGTGTCGTCATGAAGATTGTTCCCGCGCGTAAGAAAGCACACGACAGGTCCTCTGTCGTTTTTACCACTCCTGCTTAACGGCACGGGTATAAATTTCTTCACCTGAAATCGGCGTATTTGCAATGCATCGCGACCACATATAAAACTGCCTTGTCAAGGATAGCTTGGGCAACTCAGACCGTCCCCGGCCCCGTCGGTCCGGGCCGCCCGTCGGGCATCCCGGGCGACGTCGCCTCGTGGAGCCGTTCGGCGATGAAATCGATGAACGCGCGGGCGCGCGCCGGCTGGTTGCGCCAACTCGGGTAGTAGACGAACAGGTCCGCCGGCGGCAGCGTGTATCCGGCGAGCACGATGCGCAGGCGGCCGCTGCGCACGTATTTCGCGAGATCCCATTCGGAGCGCACGAGAATGCCGTGACCATCGAGCGCCCAGCCCAGCACGATGTCGCCATCGTTGCTGGACAAGGCGCCGCGCACTTTCACGATCTCGGTCTGATCACCTTGCGTGAAGCGCCAGATGCCGTACGCGTCGTCATTCTGCCGATGGACGATGCACTGGTGACGCGCCAGATCGGCCAGACTCGACGGCTCGCCATGCCTTTCCAGGTAAGCCGGCGAGGCGCACAGGAAGCGCCGGTTCGACATGATGCGACGCGCGTTCAAACGTCTGTCGGGCAACGCGCCGAAGCGGACCGCGAGGTCGAACCCGCTTTCCACCAGGTCCACCGGCCGGTCGGTGACCTCCATCTGCACCTCGACATCGGGATGGCACCGGGCGAAGGCCGACACCAGCGGCGCGATCGTCGTACGGCCGAAACCCAGCGTGGCATTCACGCGCAGCAGACCCCGCGGGCGAACGCGGCCGCTGGCCACCGCCTCTTCCATTTCGTGGATATCCGAGAGGATACGCAATGCATGGCCGAGATAGGTCTCGCCCTCGCTCGTCAGACTGGCGCTGCGCGTGGTGCGGTTGACCAGCCGCACACCCAGGCGGGTCTCCATTGCGGCGAGCCGTTTGGTTGCCGCTGGCGGCGTGATGTCGAGCGCACGCGCGGCCGCAGCGAGATTGCCGTAGCGCGCCACCAGCACGAAGAACTCCAATTCCGAGGCGATCGACGTGGCCATCGCGATCCTGTTCCAGAAGTAAATTGAGAAATGATTATCAGTGAATTCCGCAGCGCCCGGGCGGGATTAAGCTGACGCCATTCGACAACCGTCCCTGCACCTTCGTGATCCGGAAGCCCCGCAATGAAAATCACCGAAATACGCGAAATCACGCTGCCCATCAGCTCGCCGATCCGCAATGCCTATATCGATTTCAGCAAGATGACGCTGAGTCTGGTCGCCGTCATCACCGACGTCATCCGCGACGGCAAGCCCCTGGTCGGATACGGCTTCAATTCCAACGGACGTTATGGACAGGGCAAGCTGATGCGCGAGCGGTTCATCCCGCGCGTGCTGGAAGCCGCGCCGGACAGCCTGCTCGATGCCAGCGGCACCAACCTCGACCCGCACAAGGTCTGGGCGGCGATGTTCACCAACGAGAAACCCGGCGGTCATGGCGAGCGCTCGGTCGCGATCGGCACCATCGACATGGCGGTCTGGGACGTCGTCGCCAAGATCGCGGACCAGCCGCTGTTCCAGTTGCTCGCCGACCGTTACGGCAACGGCGTGCCCGAGCGCCGCGTCTTCGTCTACGCCGCGGGCGGCTATTACTATCCCGACCAGGACCACGGCAAGCTCAAGGACGAGATGCGCAGCTATCTCGACCGCGGTTACACCGTGGTGAAAAAGAAGATCGGCGGCGCCTCGCTCGACGAGGACCTGCGTCGCATCGATTCCATCCTCAGCGTGCTGCAGGATGGGCAGAAACTGGCGGTGGACGCGAACGGCCGGTTCGACCTGGATACCGCGATCCGTTATGCGAAGGCACTGTCGCAATACGACCTGTTCTGGTACGAGGAGGCGGGCGACCCGCTGGATTTCGAGTTGCAGGCCACCCTGCGCAATTACTACGACAAACCGATGGCCACCGGCGAAAACCTGTTCTCGATGCAGGACGCGCGCAACCTGATCCGGTACGGCGGGATGCGGCCCGACCGCGATTTCCTGCAGTTCGACTGCGCGCTCAGCTACGGGCTGGTCGAATATCTGCGCACGCTGGACATGCTGCACCAGCACGGCTGGTCGCGCGAGCGCTGCATTCCGCATGGCGGCCATCAGATGTCGCTGAACATCGCCGCGGGTCTGGGTCTTGGCGGCAACGAATCCTATCCGGATCTGTTTCAGCCGTTCGGCGGTTTCCCGGACGGCGTACGGGTCGAACAGGGGCACATCACGATGCCGGAACTCCCCGGCATCGGGTTCGAAGGCAAGGCGGACCTGTTCCGGGAGATGCGGGCCCTCTCCGACTGACCCACCTGCCGACCTCGTCGCAGATAACGCTTAAGCAATGCGATCGGATGCCGTTAATCCAGGATGGGCGAGCTATGCAAAGTCCGGCGTGGGCGGGCCCCCGCGAGGGCCCCCCCCATGGTTACGTAGGGCGCCCGGGGT
>JBPBQT010000108.1:0-12861 GCA_050955065.1 Janthinobacterium lividum
CCAGGATTCCCCGTCATGACCGAGTCGCAATGCAACGCCTACGTCGATGCCGCGCTGACGCTGCAAGGCTATACGCTGCGGGAAGACGCGGCAGAGGACGTCCGCGAACAATTCGCCCGCATCGCGCAGATCGCGGCGGTCTTCGTCGACTTGCCGCTGCCCGTCGCGCTCGAATCCGCCGCGGTGTTTCGCGCATGACCGCCGCCGCCAAGCCCGCTGACAAGCCCGCCGCCGAATCCACCGGCGAATTTATTGCCGAACCCTCCGGCGAATCCACCGCCGATTCCACTGCCGGACGCACCACCGCGCAGGATCTCGCCCGTGGCATCCACGACCGCGCGCTGCGGGCGGTGGATGTCGTCGAGCGCACGCTGGCCGACATCCACGCGCGCGATGCGCGTTACAACAGTTTCACCCACGTGAGCGTCGAGCGGGCGCGCGCCGAAGCGCAACGGGTGGATGCGCGGCTCGACCGGGGCGAACCGATGGGGCCGCTGGCCGGCGTGCCGGTCGCGGTGAAGAACCTGTTCGACCTGAGCGGCGTCACGACCCTGGCCGGTGCGCGACTGCGCGCCGACGACATGCCGGCCGGCGCGGACGCCACCCTCGTCACGCGCCTGGTGGACGCCGGCGCGGTCGTCGTGGGCGCGTTGAACATGGACGAGCACGCATACGGCTTCACGACCGAAAACACGCACTTCGGCCCGTGTCGCAACCCGCACGATCCGTCGCGGGTCGCGGGCGGTTCGTCCGGCGGCAGCGCCGCGGCCGTCGCGGCCGGTCTGGTGACGCTCGCGCTCGGCTCGGACACCAATGGCTCGATTCGCGTGCCGGCCTCGTTCTGCGGTGTCTTCGGACTCAAGCCGACATTCGGCAGACTGCCGAGGACCGGCAGCTTTCCTTTCGTCAACAGTCTCGACCATCTGGGTCCGTTCGCCACCACGGTCGCCGATCTCGCCCTCGCCTACGATGTCATGCAGGGGCCCGACATGGCGGACCCGGCCTGCGCGCAGCGCGCGGCCGAGCCCGTATCGGCACGGCTGTCCGACTGTCCGGCGCCCGCGCGAGTGGCGATCCTCGGCGGCTACTTCCACAGCTGGGCGAGCGAGGCGGCCCGGGCGGCCGTGCAGCGGGTCGCCGACGGCCTGGGCGCGGTGGACACGATCGCGCTGCCCGGCGTCGAGCAGGCCCGCGCCGCGGCGTTCATCATCACCGCGGCCGAAGGGGGCGCGCTGCACCGCCAGCGTCTGATCAAGGAGTACGATGCGTTCGAACCGCTGTCGCGCGCCCGGCTGGTGGCGGGCAGCCTCGTGCCGGCGAGCTGGGTGACGCAGGCCCAGCGCGTGCGTCAGCAGTTCCGCGAGGCCGTGCGGCAGGTGTTCGCGCGCTATGACCTGCTGCTCGCGGCCGCGACCCCGGTGCCGGCGCCGCGGATCGGCACCGACTGGCTCGACATCAACGGCCAGCATGTGCCGATGCGCGCCACGCTTGGCGTGCTCACGCAGCCGATTTCCTGCATCGGCCTGCCGGTCGGCGTCGTTCCGGTGTGGTCCGGCATCGGCATCGATGCGCATCTGCCGATCGGTGTGCAACTCATCGGCGCGCCCTGGCGCGAGGTCGATTGTCTGGCGGCCGCTCACGCGCTGGAGCAGCACGGCATCGGTGAATTCCGTCAGGCATCCGCCTGACCACCCGGCCGGCCGATGCGAACCGCGCAGCCGGCAACGTCATCGGGCCGGCAATCCAAAAAGTCCTCAAAAAAAGGAGACACGCAATGGCATTGCCCCTTTCCCTGGACGCGCTGCACGAGCAGGCCCGCATCGCCCGCGAGGCCGCCTACGCGCCCTATTCGAAATTCAAGGTGGGCGCCGCGCTGCTCACGCGCGACGGCCAGGTGTTTCGCGGCTGCAACGTCGAGAACGCCGCCTACGGCCTGTGCAACTGCGCGGAGCGCACGGCCTTCTTCGCGGCGGTGGCCGCGGGGCACACGCGGGGCGATTTCGCCGCGCTCGCCGTGATCGGCGACACGCCGGGCCCGATTTCGCCATGCGGCGCGTGCCGCCAGGTCATTTTCGAACTGGGCGGCCCGGAACTGCCGGTGCAGCTCGGCAACCTGCAGGACGCCAGGCGCCAGACCACGGCCGAGGCGCTGCTGCCCGACGGCTTTTCTTTTTAGGACGGAAACGCCGATGAAACGTCACCAGATCATTTACGACACCGACCCGGGCGTCGACGATGCGATGGCGCTGCTGTTTCTCGCCGCCCATCCCGACGTCGCGCTGCGCGGCATCACGACGGTCTTCGGCAACGGAACGCTCGCCGCGACCACGCAAAACGCGCTGTATCTGGCCGAGCATTTCGCCGGCGGCACCCCCGTGTTCGCCGGCGCCGCCGGGCCGTTGCAGGGCGCGCCGCGCGACCCGGTGTCGTGGATCCACGGACACGACGCGATGGGCGACATCGCCGCTCGGCAGGCGCCCTCCCGGCAGCCGGAGACGCGCGCCGCGCATCGCTTCATCATCGACGCGGTACGCGCCGAGCCGGGCGCGATCACGCTGATCGCCGTTGGACCGCTGACCAATCTCGCGCTGGCGCTGCGCGAGGCGCCGGATATCGCCGGCCTGGTGAAGGCGGTGTACGTGATGGGCGGCGCATTCGGTTTCCACGGCATGAGCGGCAACGTCACGCCCTGCGCGGAAGCCAACGTCATGTGCGACCCGCACGCCGCCGATCTGGTGTTCGGCGCCGCCTGGCCGCTGACCATCGTCGGCCTGGACGTCACGCAGCGCACGCTGATGATGGAGGCCGATCTGGCGGAACTGCGCGACGCGGCGGGCACGGCCGGGCGCTTCATCTGGGACGTGACGCGTGTCTATCAGACGTTTCACCAGGATAGCGCCGACCTCGCCGGCATCTACGTCCACGACGCCTCCGCGGTTGCCTGCTGCGTCGCCTCGGAACTCTATACGGTGCGACGCGGGCCGGTGCGCGTGGTGTGCGACGGCATCGCGATCGGGCAGACGATCCAGAAACCGCTCGCCTCGCGGGTGCCGGCGCCGGCGTGGGACGACCGGCCGCCGCAGGACGTCTGCATCGATATCGATGTCGCCGGCTTTCTCGCGCTCTACCGTCGCGTGCTGATGGCGGGCAGGGAACACGTCGGCGGCTGATGGCTGAGGGAGGCGGCGCGGTCACGTCAAGCAGGTATGGATGATCCGGTGGAGAATGGAGTGACGCCGGGCAGGAATAAAAATTCCATCCGTCCCGCCCGGTCCCGTCCCGCCTCCTCCCTGCCGAAAAAGGAATCTTGATGACGTACAAGGCTGCGCAAGACCGCTACACCTCCATGCCCTATCGCCGCGTCGGTAAAAGCGGACTGGTACTGCCGGCGCTCTCGCTGGGTCTGTGGCACAACTTCGGCGACAGCACGCCGATCGAGACGCAGCGCTCCCTGCTGCGTACTGCTTTCGATCTGGGCATCAACCATTTCGACCTCGCCAACAACTACGGCCCCCCGTACGGCAGCGCCGAAACCAATTTCGGACGACTGCTGCGCGAGGATTTCAAACCATACCGCGACGAACTGATCATCTCCAGCAAGGCCGGCTGGGACATGTGGCCCGGTCCCTACGGCCAGGGGGGCGGCTCCCGCAAGTACGTGCTGGCGAGTCTCGACCAGAGCCTGCAGCGCATGGGACTGGACTACGTCGATATCTTCTACTCGCACCGCTTCGACGCCCACACGCCGCTGGAAGAGACGGCCGGCGCGCTGGCCAGCGCGGTGCAGCAGGGCAAGGCGCTCTATATCGGCATCTCCTCCTATTCCGCCGGCAAGACGCGGGAAATGGCGGCGCTGCTGCGCGAATGGAAGGTACCGCTGCTGATTCATCAGCCCTCCTACAATCTGCTCAACCGCTGGATCGAGAAAGACCTGCTGGACGCCACCGAGGAAGTGGGCGCGGGCGTGATCGCCTTCACGGCGCTGGCGCAGGGCCTGCTGACCGGGAAATACCTGAAGGGCGTGCCCGACGACGCCCGCGTCAACCGGCCGGGCGGCGGTTCGCTGCGTCCGGAACACCTGTCCGACGAGAACATCGCCCGGGCCCGGGCCTTGAACGAGATCGCCCAGCAGCGTGGCCAGAGCCTGGCCCAATTGGCGCTCGCCTGGACCCTGCGCGACCCGCGCATGACGTCGGCGCTGATCGGCGCGAGCCATCCGGAGCAGATCCGGGAGAACGTCGGTGCGCTGGCCAATCTCGCGTTCAGCCCCGAAGAGCTGAAGGCCATCGACCAGTACGCGGTCGAGGGCGGCATCAATCTGTGGGAAAAACCGTCGAGCGATCACGCAATCTGAACGCCTGACGCACGACTGCGCGGGAACGCGCCGGTGTAGTGGGTGCAGCGGGCGCGGCATTTCGCGATGCGCCGCGCGGCCATCCTCGTCGGTTTGGCTAGCCCGGCGCGGCCACGGAAGCATGTGTGGCGAAACGCTTGCGGTATTCCGCCGGGCTGACGCCCACGATCCGGCGGAAATGGTGGCGCATCGTCGTCCCCGTGCCGAGCCCGGTGCGCGACGCGATCAGGTCCACCGGCAACGCGGTGCTCTCCAGCAGTTCCCGCGCGCGGTCCACGCGCGCGCGGCACATCCAGTCGGCCGGCGTGACGCCCGTCGCCGCACGAAAGCGCCGCATGAAGGTCCGCTCGCTCATGGCCGCCAGCGCCGCCATTTCCGCGACCCGGAATGGTTCGTCGAGCCGGGCACGCATCGTTTCGAGCAGCGGCGAAAGCGAACCCTTCCGGCGTGGCGCGACGGGTGCGTCGATGAACTGCGCCTGGCCCCCGTTGCGGTGCGGCGCGATGACCAGCCGGCGCGCGACATGATTGGCGATGGCGGCTCCATAGTCGCGCCGCACCACATGCAGACACAGGTCGAGCCCCGCGGCGCTGCCCGCCGACGTCAGGATTCGCCCCTCGTCCACATAGAGCACGTCGGGATCCACCCGTATCTGGGGATACGCGCGCTGCAGCGCCTCGGCGTAGCACCAGTGCGTCGTCGCCTGTTTGCCGTCGAGCAGACCCGTGGCGGCGAGCACGAAGGATCCCGAACAGATCGACAGCAGCCGCGCGCCGCGTGCATGCGCCGCGCGCAGAACGGCGACGAGCGCGGGAGGAACCGGGCAGTCGCTCGCCCGCCATCCCGGAATGACGATCGTGCCCGCGCGGTCCAGCAGATCGAGGCCGCCGTCCACCTCCATGCTCATGCCGAATTGTCCTGAAATTCGCCGCCCGTCCAGCGAGCAACTGGCGAAGCGGTACCAGTCGGGCCCGAGTTCGGGCCGCGGCAGACCGAAGATTTCCGCCGCGCAGGAGAATTCGAACGCGCACAGCCCGTCGTAGACCAGCGCGACCACAGTGCGATTGAAGTCCTTCGGCGGCTTCGCGAGGTTTGGCATCATTTGATCGGTAAATGGCAATGCCGCCAATTGTGCGACAGCGCCGCGCCGGGAACAATATGTCTCATCGATCCGCCCGGAGCCGCGCCATGTCCCAACCTATGCCTCAGCCTGCCTCCCGTCCCGCCTTCGGCCCTGCTTCTGATCCTGCTTCCGGTCCTCCGTCCGGTTTTCCGTCCGGTCCTGCTGTCTACCGCGCTTCCAACGCCGTCACGCTGGTTCCCGCCGCTCCAACCGACATCGCGATCCATCATTTCGAGACCACGCTGCAATTCGAGACCGACTGCTGGGATGTTCACGAGGCGCTCCGCGCGCCCGACCCCGGCTTCGTATTGCTCGACGTGCGCAGCGCGGCCCTGTTCGAGCGCGGGCATGTGCCGGGCGCTGTCCACCTGCCGCAAGGCAAGATCGTCGCGTCGCGGCTGCGGACCCATGCTCCCGACACCCTGTTCGTCACCTATTGCGCCGGGCCGCATTGCAACGGCGCCGCGCGCGCCGCCGCGAAGCTCGCCCGCCTGGGATTTCCCGTCAAGATCATGGTCGGTGGCATTGCCGGCTGGCACGACGAAGGTTTTGCGATGAACGTTTCCGGAGAAGATCGATGAACTATGTTCTGTATTATTCCCCCGGCGCCGCGAGCATGGCGGTGCACTGGATGCTGATCGAACTGGGCGTGCCGTTCGAAGCGCGGCTGATCGACATCGAAACCGGTGCACAGAAGACCGACGCCTATCGGCGTCTGAACCCCGACGGCCGGGTACCGACGCTGGTCGTCGACGGCGTGCCGCATGGCGAATCCGCCGCCTTGCTGATGCTGCTTGCCGAGCGTCATCCCGACGCGGCGCTGGCCCCCGCGCCCGGCACGCCGCATCGCGCCGAATGGCTGGAAACCATGGTGTATCTGGCCAACACCCTGCTGCCCGCGATGCGCGACTGGTTCTACGCCGACACCGACGGTGAACCCGCGGGCGCGCAGGCGGTGAGGACGCTCGCCCGCCAGCGCATCGAAACCGCGCTGGATCGCCTCGACGGCCGGCTGGCCGATGGTCGCCCGTACTTTGTGAACGGTCGGCTCGGCACGGCCGATTTTCTCGCGCTGATGCTGATGCGCTGGACGCGCGCGATGCCGCGTCCCGCCACCATCTGGCCGCATCTATCCCGTTACATCGAGCGGATGCGGGCGCTGCCGTCGTTCGTCGAACTGAATGCGCGGGAAGGGCTGGTCGACTGGCAGAACACGGCCGGCTGAAAGTATCGAAATTCCGTATGGCGCGAGAGCACCCCGTCTCGTGCACACTATGCCTTCACGGACATCCCGTCCGGTTTTCAGGGAGAGCGGCATGGCGCATGGCGAGCACACCTATCGGGTTTCGGTGCAATGGACCGGCAACCAGGGCAGCGGGACGTCCGGTTATCGCCAATACGGGCGCGACCATGTGATCCGCGCGACGGGCAAGCCCGACGTGCCGGGTTCGTCGGACCCGGCGTTTCGCGGCGACGCGGCCCGCTGGAATCCCGAGGATCTGCTGGTCGCGTCGGCGTGCGCCTGTCACAAGCTCTGGTATCTGCACCTGTGCGCCGATGCGGGTATCGTGGTGCTGGCCTATGTCGACCATGCCGAAGGCACGATGGTCGAGGGTCCGCAGGGGGGCACGTTCTCACGCATCGTCCTGCGGCCGCAGGTCACCCTGCGCGCCGGCGACGACCGCGATCTGGCCGAGCGTCTGCATCACCAGGCGCATGAGAAATGCTATATCGCCAACTCGGTCAATTTCCCGATCGTTTGCGAGCCGACGATCGGGTTCTAGGCTTGGCCGCCTGCGCGCACGCCATGCGTTCCTGAAGCGGCGCCGTCGATCGTCGGTGCACAACGGTCGGCGTGCAACGGTCGGCGTGCAACGGTCAGTACGCAACGGTTGTCGGCCGGCACACCTGTCATGGCCGTTCCAGTTCGATCCAGCGCTGAACGGACGGCCGCCTCCATTGATGCCGGGCGTACTCGGCCAGTCGATCCGGCACCGCGTCGCCGTTCAACGCGAGCCGGTTCAGCATGAGCGCGAGATCCAGGTCCGCGATGCACCATTCGTCGAAGAGGTTCGACGCGCCCGGGGCCAGCAGCGCATCGGTGGCCGCGAGAAGTTTTGCCGCGGCATCGCGCGCCGCGTCCGACAGCGGCGTTTCCGAAGGGCGGTAGAACACCACTTCCGTCGGCCGCTCGGTTCTGATCGGCATGAAGTCGCTGCGGATCCAGGCCTGGACCTGACGCGCCAGCGCGCGCTGCCGCGGGTCCGCCGGATACAGGCGCGGGCCGTCGAGCACGTCATCGAGATATTCCGTGATCGCCGACGACTCGGACAGCGCGAAACCGTCATGCACCAGCACCGGCACGCGCTGCGTCAGCAACGCCCCGGCGAAGTCCGGACGGCGGTTCGCCCGCTGGCCCAGATCGACGGTCTCCACGCGAAACGGCAGGCCCTTCTCGTGCAGCGCCACGAACGCGGACATCGCATAGGGACTGATGAATTGCGCATCGGTGTACAGCAGCAGGTCTGGCGATTCCACGGTGTCTCTCTCCTGAAAGGGCGTTCATGCGCGGTGACCACAGTCCAGCGTCGCACGACCGCCAAGTCAAGCATTTTCGCAGACGCCGGGCGGGCGCCGTCGATCGTCGCGGCAGGGCGCTGCACCGATCGTGCATCGGTTTCAGGACGCCGACTCCACGCTCCGGGGCGACACGTCCGGGAGCGGCTTGCGCCAGCGCACGGTCGCGAGCAGGGACGCCAGAACGATCAGGCCGCCGCCGGTCCACGCGGTGGCCGACATCCTCTCACCCAGCCACAGGCAGGCGAACAACGCGCCGAAAGCGGGCTCGCTGCCCATCAACAGCGCGACCCGCGTCGGGCTGCTGCGCTTGATCGCATAGTTCTGCACGAGAAACGCGAACAGCGTGCAGGCCAATACGAGATACACCACGATGGTCCAGAAGGACGCGTGCGCGGCGAACGACGGCACGGGCTGCCATTGCCGCGGCGCGAACAGCAGCGCGATCGTCATGCTGCCGAGCGCCACCACGCCGGATTGCACCGCCGTGACCGACAGCGGCGGCAGCGTCGTATCCCGCATGACCCGCTTCGACACGCACACGTTCAGCGCGCGCAGCAGCGCGGCGACCAGAATCAATGCATCGCCGACATGGAAATTCCATGCGCCGTCGTCGGCGAGCAGCCAGGCGCCCAGCAGCGAAAGCACGGCCGCGCCGCCTTCCATGCGACCCGGCCGGCGTTTCAGCAGCCACCACTCCACCAGCGGCGTCAGCACCACGGTCAGGCTGATCAGGAACGCCGCGTTGGCCGCGCGCGTGAGCAGCACGCCGAAGGTTTCCGCCAGGAAAACGCCGAGCAGCAATCCGCCGACGCCCAGCACGCCGCGCCACGCTTTCGCATCCGCATGACGCAGGTGGCGCAGCGCGGGCGACAGCAGCACGAACGTCATGCCGAAACGCAGCGCCAGCAGGCTCAGCACCGGATAGGCCACAAGGGCGCTTTTGACGACGCCGTAGCTGCTCCCCCACACCACCGCGACCGCGAGCAGCAGGAGATCGGACAATAAAGGCAGGCGATGGCGCTGGGACATGGTGAGCTTCCGGTGGACGAGTCCGTATTGTCCGGCAATGCATATACCGGGATAATCGGCTCGCCACGCACAGCATTTATGCGACGGATGCATCAATCCTTTCTTTTCTTCCCTGATAGACCGATGACGCCGATGGAACGCCTTGCATTGCTGCCCGACATGGCCGTCTTCGCCCGCGTGGTCGAGGCCGGCAACTTCTCGGCGGCCGCGCGCCAACTCGGCAGCACGCCCTCCACCGTCAGCCGGCAGATCAAGCGTCTGGAGGAAGCGCTGGGCACGCGTCTGCTCGAACGCTCGACCCGCAAGGTGCGCGTGACCGAATCGGGCGCGCTCGTCGCGCGCCACTGCCGCGACATGGTCGGCGCCGCGTCGGCCGCCATCGACGCCGCTAGCGCACTGGTCGGCCGGCCGCAGGGAAAGGTCAGCCTCAGCGCGCCCACCGCGTTCGCGAAAACCGTCATCCACCCGCTGGTTCCGGGATTTTTAAGATTGCATGAAGCCGTCGACGTCCAATTGCGCTACGCGGATCACGACGTCGATCCACTGGACGATGACGTCGACCTGGTGATCCGCCTCACCGAACGCCCGCCGCCCGGGCTGGCGGGGCGAAGGCTCGGCTCGGTGCGCTGGCTGCTGTGTGCCGCCCCCGCCTATCTGCACGCGCGTGGTACGCCCGAGCATCCGCGTGAACTGGCCGGACACGACTGCCTGTACCTGGGCGAAACCGCCGGCGACAACCGCTGGCGGTTTCGCCGCGGCAAGGACGTCCAGACGGTCGAGGTGCGCGGGCGGTATATCGCCAATCACGCGGGCGCACGGCTCGATGCCGCGCGGCAGGGATTCGGCATCGCGAACCTGCCGGAATTCGCCGCGCTGGAAGCGTTGCAGCGCGGGGAACTGGTGCAGGTGCTGGGTGACTGGGAACTCGCGGCGCGCGCGTATGTCGGCGAGATATGGCTGCTGTATCCGCCCAACCGGTTTTTGCCGCCGAAGGTGCGGGTGTTGATCGATTATCTCGTCGAGCATATCGGCGAGGCGCATCAAAGCCCCTAGCCGTTACTCTCGTCGCATTTACAACGGCTTTGCGGACAGCATGTTCGACCCCTGCACGAACTTGCCGGCGCCCAGGTGATGGATGGTGTGCAGGTCGCCATTCGACTCGTCGACATTCCAGTGACCGTTCGCGAAGATCCGCGGATCCGCGGCGGCGGACACGACTTCCGCGAAACAGGTGTCGTATGCGTCCTCGGCATGCGGCTCGCGGATCAGCCGGCATTCCAGCCATGCGGAGCAACCGGTTTCGATGACCGGCACGCCCAGCACCGGACCCGGCGCCGAGATCACGCCGTAGCGCGCGAACTTGTCGACGTCCCTGCCGCTGCTGCTGCCCACGGCAAAGGTGAGATCGATCGCCGCGACGCCGGGAATGCAGATGCCGAACATGCCGCTGGCGGTCATCAGCTCCCGGGTGAACGTCTGCTTGTCGATCACGATGGCGATGCGCGGCGGCGTGAATTCGACTGGCATCGACCACGCGGCGGCCATGACGTTGCGGCGGGCGCCGTCGGTGCTGGTCACCAGGACCGTGGGGCCATGGTTGAGGAGGCGGCTGGCGTGTTCGAGGATGACGGGGTGGAAGTGGGGCATGGTGTATAGCGACGGAAAGAAGGGAATTCAGGATGGAAAAACGGACCCGGCCATGAAAGCGCAATGCATGGAGGGCCGCCGGATCTTTTCACAGATTTTGCCTCAATACGCCGACGTCCGTTGCGATCAACCTGTCATTGCATGCGCTTCGAGTTGCCCTCGCGCCTGTACCCATGCCCAAAGCTGCTCGGCGGGCAACGCCTTCGAAAACAACACCCCCTGTAGCTCATTGCAACCCATCGTGCGCAGAAGCCGGGCTTCGCGTTCGCTTTCCACGCCCTCAGCCACCACGCGCATCTCCAGCTCGTGGCCCAGCTCGACGATCGACTTGATCACGGCGAAATCGGCCGGCGGATCGAGCTTGTCATGGCACGAAAGCGCGATCGATCTTGAGGCGGTTCAGCCGAAAACGATTTAGATAATTCAAGCCTGAGTAACCTGTTCCGAAGTCGTCGAGCGACAACTCGACGCCAAGTTCCCTGAGCGCGTTGATGGCCTCCAGATAGTTTTCCGCACCGTCCATCAGCACGATTTCGGTGATTTCGAGTTCGAGCATCTCCGGCGCGGTGCTGTGCGTGTCGAGGTTTTCGTGCAGGGTGCCGACGATATGGGATCTGCGCAACCGCATGGCCGATACATTGGTCGGCACCTTGACCTCCATTAGGTCATCATCGCGCCAGCGCGCCCTCTTCCGGCAGGCTTCGTCGATCACCCAGGCGCCGATCGGAACGATCATTCGCGTCTCCCCGGCGACCCGAATGAACTGCGCGAAAGTGGGGTAAGGCGTGCAAGGCAGAGAATTTGAGATAGATGGAAGGCGTTCGACTGGGGCGGTGTGATGCATTGATGGTCATTCGATTTTTCGATAGGTTTGCTTCAGTCAGAGAAATTACGTTTATTGATGGACTCAATATATAAATAATTGTTATTAGGATAACTATTATATAGTTATCCGTTATTTTAAATAATTCGTAAAAATGTGGATGAAATACCGCTCATGATATTAATAATTATCATAAGTGGTGGGCGAGCGGAAAGATGCCACGACGAGCGCAAGGCTGGGTAGAACGCCGCGACAGGCGCCCGGAAGGTGGAGCGTAGCGCGCTGGAGGGGGCTGGGCCCGTCGTCTGGCAGGCAACACCAGTCAAAGCGGGTCGGAATAGGTCACCTTTCGGCCCGGCTTGCGTCCGAGAGGCCGTTTCGCCTCCCATCTTTCATAGCGAACCCGTTCATATAGCCCGACATCATGACGCATGCTTTTCCAGCAACTCCTCGTGCTCTCAGCTTGGCGCATTTTGCCTTCTATCGTGCCTACCTTGAGGGCCCGGTAGCCCTGGATTTGCCAGTTCTCGCCGATCTCTACCTGAATTCGGGAAAGGATCCGCGCAAGGTGCGCGCGCTGCTGCGCTGGCTCCAGGACGAACTGGCTGCTGCGGCCCGTCGCACCGGCGATCGCGAAGCCGTACGGCTGCTTCGGCTGCCAAAGTCGCTTGGTGCCGTCGGCGCCCCGGCGGACGTGCCATTGCTGGAGGAGTTTCGCGAAACCGTCGATGCCGATGGTGTGTACAGCGAGGAGGAACTGCGTGCTCCCTATATGGAGCAGTATCCGACCGCAGTGCAAACGCGGCAGGAACGCCGGGGCGTACGCCTCCACACGCGGCGCCTCGACGCGCTGCGGCGGCTGCAAACGTCGGTCGTCGAGGCGCCGCAGCTCACGCATGCGCTTTCTGGGTGGTTCGAGCCAGCGATTGCGGCGCGGTTAGAGGCGGCGGGGGTGTTTTCGCTGCAGCAACTCGTTGACGTGCTCAATGGCTTCGGAGAGCGCTGGTACCGACACGTCAAAGGACTCGGGCGGGAAGGTGCAGGGCGGATCGTTCAATGGGTGGAAGCCAATCGGTCCACATTAGGAACCTTGTCGGCGCGGGTAACGCAGCCGCTGCGTAGTGTTTCGCGCGAGCTCCTTTATGCCGAACGCGCCGCGGTGAGCGATATCGCACCCTTAGAGGGTGTAGACGAAATAAATGTACATCGTGTCGCATTTGACCACGTGTGATTTCGGAGAAAGCACATGGAAAACGATGACGTTTCTGCAAAGGCCCTACCTGCTGTAAACCGTGGAGGTCGGCC
>JBPBQT010000109.1:0-12110 GCA_050955065.1 Janthinobacterium lividum
GACCACCAGATACATCCCCAGGGAAAAGATCACCACCTGCCACGGCGCGCCTTTCACTATCCTGCCCGTGGCGATGGTCGCGCCGCGTGCGGCGACGACGAGCAGGATGGCCGCACCCGCACCCGCCGCCGCCACGACGCTGATCGGGATGCCCAGCGGCTCCAGCGCAAAGAATCCGGTCAGCAGCAGCGCCAGCACGCACCAGCCCGCGACGAAGGTCGGGCGATCGCGCACCGCGTCGGCGGGTATGGCGATGCTGGCGAGGTCATACGTCGCGGGCAGACCGCGGCGAAAGTACAGCAGCATGCCCGATGTGGCGGCCACCGCGACGATGTCGACGGGCACCATGACGCTGGCATACCGGGCGAAACCGATCTTGAAGAAATCGGCGGACACGATATTGACAAGGTTCGACACGACGAGCGGCAGGCTGGACGTATCCGCGATGAATCCGGCGGCCATGACGAATGCCAGCGTGGCGGCCGGGCCGAAACGCAGCGCAAGCAGCATCGCCATGACGATGGGCGTGAGGATGAGCGCGGCGCCGTCGTTCGCGAAAATGGCCGCCACCGTCGCGCCCAGCAGGATCAGCAACGCGAAAAGCCTGCGGCCGCGGCCCTTCCCCCAGCGCGCGACGTGCAGGGCGGCCCATTCGAAGGTGCCCGCCGCGTCGAGCAGCAGACTGATCACGATGATGGCGACGAAGGTGAAGGTGGCGTTCCAGACGACGCCCCAGACGACGGGTATGTCGGAAAGGTGAATGACGCCGGTGAGCAAGTCCCCGGGGCTGCCAGATGACGAGCGTGATCGTGGTGATGAAGATACAGATGGCGGTCAGCACGGGGGCTTTCTCGTCGAGGGAGTTGCGGCGACGAATATCGGGCAATATTCCCTTTATAATTTCAATTATACAAGTATTGTTGAAATGAAGGCGCGATGAACCGGTTTTTCGAGAGACTTAGGCCGCCCCGGTGTGAAGCGGATCGAGCCGCCACCACGGGCGCCGGTGTGCAGCGCGGCGCGTTCGGACATCCCAAAAAACGCGATCCTGGCACGGCGAAAACCAAAGGCGCCCTTCACGCGGCCTTCGACCGCGATCTTTCGGCATTTCCGGGAAATCGCAGCATCGACAGAACGCCTGTCGTTTAGTTTTCCTGATTTTAATACGCTTCGTTGCAGGCATTTCGGGAAGATCCCGTGCGTGACTTTCGAAGGTGATGGATCAAGGGCTCTGCAGGGATTTCACGCAACCTCTCCAAATTCTCCAGCCAAGCCTATCACCGCATTTGCGTTCATGCGAATCTATTTTCGTCGCAATAGGAACGACTTCATCGTTCCTAAAACGACACACTTCCACTCATTTATTTACGAGGTTGAAAATGGATCGCATCAATTCAGGTGTTTTAACACAAAATATCGACTATCCGTCGTCCAAGGAAATGTTCGACCGGAGCATGGTAAAGAAAACGGAGAGGTTGCCATTTACGATCAAGGTGGCAAGCAACCCGATCGAACTCGAGAGAGCCGTCGAGATGCGCCGCTCCGCCTACGGGCGTCACTTGCCGGGATTTGCCGAAACCATGGGCATCGAGGCATTGGATACCGCACCCGGCACGGTCGTGCTGCTTGCGCAGTCGCGGCTGGACGGCGGACCGCTGGGCACCATGCGGGTCCAGACGAACGCATTCGGTCCGCTTGCCCTCGAGCAATCGGTTCAGCTGCCGGATTGGTTGAGCCATGCACGTCTTGCCGAGGCGACACGACTCGGCGTGGCGCGCGGTGCGATCGGTCGGACGGTCAAGGTCGCCCTGTGCAAGGCGTATTTTATGTATTGCGCACAGAATGACGTTGACTGGATGATGATCACGGCGCGCTCGCCGCTCGACCGGGAATATGAAGCGATGTTGTTCAACGATGTATTCGGCCAAAACGAATTTCTGCCGATGACGCACGTTGGCGGTATGCCACATCGCGTCATGGCGAAACCGGTCGCTTTGGTTCGTCAGCGATGGGCAAAAGTCAACCATCCGTTCTTTGGATTCTTTTTTGATACGGACCACCTTGACATCGACGTCGGCGTCACGTTGAAATAGGGCGACGCGAGCCCTGGTAACGAGGGCTGTACTCTGAAGCATACCGCACCAGACCGGGTGCGATCGCCGAAGCAAGGGTATTGCCGAACGTTCGCATGACGCAGTGGTTCACGCGGACTGTACGTCGGCGGCGTTGGCGCTTTTGCGCTTGCGCCGCCGACGATTGCAGCAGTGCACGGAAATCGAGTAAGGAGCAATGTGGAAATGGCAGCAAATGACGAGCGTTAAGTGGGCATCTCGGGAACGAATAAGCGGGTGGGCCTTTCAGCGGTTCTCGATGTATATGGCGCCGTTTGTCATTGCGCTTGGCAGCATCGCGGTCATGCTCTGGGCGCCGCTTCAATTCAATGCCAGCGGGGGGAGAGCACTCAGCTTTCCCGTCATCGCGGACCCGTCGGCAACCCTGTCACCCGAACTCGCCATTGCCCGTTTGCGTGATGGTATTCCCTCCAAGCGGTTCGGTACTCATCTCGCGGAAACGCCATTCTGGTTCATGCTCGCTCCACCCGTTGCGAGCACCGGGGACGCCACGATTATCAGTCTGGCGTCGCGGCATACCCAGACACTGTCCTGCTGGCAGACGGCTCCCGAACTCAAGCTGCTCGGCGCGGGCGATCGCCACAGTACGCGCGGCGAGATGCGCTCCAACCAAGCCGGGTTCACGCTCCGGCTCGACAGGCCGATTCCTCATTCTCCCATTTTATGCAGAGGTACTTTTTCCGGGCCTGCCTATATCACTGCTTCCGCGTTGAGCAGCGACGAAATCAAGATAGCCACCCTGGATTACGAACAGAACGCCTCGCTGATCACGGGCGGATTGCTGACGCTCGCGATCTTCGTGTTCGTCACCGCCCTCATCAATCGCGAATGGACGTACGTGATCTTTGCCGCATGGCTCGTCGGCAACCTGCGGCTCAGTGCCAACGCAATGGGCTTCGATACCGAATGGCTGGGGCGGCGCATCCCGCCCGAGCACATCGCGCTGTTGCGGGAATTCACGTTCGCCGCCTATTACCTGCTTACCACCACGCTCTTCGTGGAACTGTTTCGCCGCGAGTTGAAAGCGATCGGTCCGGGCTGGAGCCTGCACGCCGTGCGGTATGTCGGCTGTTTGCTGATGATCGCCGCGTTCACGCTCGATTATGCGCACTTCATTCCCGTCCTGTGGATGAGCGCCAGCTTTTGCATACTCATGCTGATCTATCTGCTCGCGCGATTGGTCATCGAGGCGCGTTCGCGTTCGGTTCTCTGGTTTGTCGCATCCATGGCTATCGTGCTGTTCGCGACGCTGTCCGAGGTGCTCGCCGCCGCTTTCGGCGTGAAAGCGCTGGCGGGCACGCATAGTCCCGTCGTCACGGCGCTTTCGTCGAGCATGCTGTGTGCGTTCGCCATTGCCGAGCGCATGCGCGAGGAGCGCGAACGCCGCCGGCAAATGGAGATCGAGCTGCGCAACACGTACGACGTCACGCCGATCGGTCTGTTCACGCTGGACCTGGAAAGCCGCTTCGTCCGCGCGAATCCGGCGGCGCACGCCATGCTGGGCCTGCCTTGCCAGCAGCCCGATACGTGTCGCTGGTCCGATTATTTCTCCCCGGGTGCCGAAGGCGCCCTTGTCGAACTCCTCGAACGTGGCAGTTCCGCGTCGATCGAGATCAATGGCGCGGTCGGCATGAAAACGGACGCCCGGCGTTATTCGCTGCGCGCCATCCGCTCGAACAATTTCATCGAAGGCTCGCTCGAGGACGTGACGGACCGTTCGAAAGCGATGGACCAGCTGCACTTCCTGGCCGAGCACGATTCGCTCACCGGTCTCCTGAACCGTCGCGGCATCGAGCGGGCCATCGGTCGGCAATGCGGCGAAAGCGGCTCGTGGGCGCTGGCGTATCTCGATCTCGACCGTTTCAAGGTGTTCAACGACATATTCGGCCATAGTACCGGTGACGAGATACTGAAGCAGGTCGCCACGCATCTGGTCCAGGGTCTCGGGCCTCATGTCCCGATCGCGCGCATCGGCGGTGACGAATTCGTGTGCGTGCTTGCCGGCATGGCGATCGAGGATGCCATCACGCGCTGTCGTGATCTCCTGATGGCGTTGAACGCCGCACCGGTCTACGTCGATACGCGAGCGTTCCGGGTCAGGGGATCGATCGGCATCGTCGAGTGCGCCAAGGGCGAGCGTGTTCCGGACGCCATCGCCTATGCCGACCGCGCGTGCCGCGCCGCGAAAAGCGGCGGCGGTGCGCGGCTCGTCGCGCTGCACGAGGGCGCAACCGCCATCGCGGAACGCGCCGCGGAGATCGATCTGATCGAAGCGCTGGGACAGAGCCGGTTGCCCGAGGGACTGTTCCTCGTGATGCAACCGATCATGTCGATGCATGCGCCGTCGCAAGCGCTGGATTTCGAAGTGCTGCTGCGTCTGCGTACGCCGGACGGCGGAGTGACGACCGCCGCCAAGCTGATCGCCGCCGCCGAGGGCTCCGGCAACATCGTCGCCATCGACCGCTGGGTGCTCACGACCACGCTCGCCTGGATCAGCGAGAACCGCGCGTCGCTCCCCAACACGCGCTTCGTGTGCGTGAATCTGAGCGCCGGTTCGCTCAACGACGAACAATTCCTCGACGAGTTGTTCGCGCTGTTCGCGCGTCACGAGGATATCATCCATTACCTGTGCATCGAGATCACCGAAAGCGTCGCGCTGCACGACCTCGAGCATACGGAACGCTTCATCGCGCATGTGCACGACCTGGGTGCGAAGATCGCGATCGACGATTTCGGCGCGGGGCAGACGTCGTTGCGCTATCTCAAGAAGCTGTCGGCCGATGCGTTGAAGATCGACGGCGAATTCGTCCGCACGATGTGCAAGCATCCGGCCGACATCGCGATCGTCGAGGCCATCATCAACCTCGCGCGCAATCTCGGCATGCGCAGCATCGCCGAATGGGTCGAAGACCTCGAAACCTTCCGGAAGCTGCAGGAATTGGGCGTCGACTACGTGCAAGGCTTCGGGATCGCCACACCCCAGGAGGCGAAAGACATCCTGATGGCCTCGTCCGCGGCGAGTTTCGTGACCGACCCCGAGTTCACCCGCTATCTGACGGCACAGCGCACTGCGCCCCCCGACAGCGGCGATCAGCCCATGGAAAACGACGGCGCGGTCTAGGCGGGACCGGGGCGGAGTGCGGCGCTTCAGCGCCCATCCCGTCTTCCAGCGGGCACGCGCGCGCGTTGCTGGGCTGGGAGCCCACGCATCCGACATTGCTGGAAGACATCGCGGCCGGGCACTATCCCGGCAGCTGACCACGACTGGCGGGGCCGGTCCGGCACGCATGACCCGGCATGCATGCCGGCGAGTCCCGACAGGTCCCCTTTATCCCCCCGTCAGGCGATGCGTTGCATGAACGCGGGCAGGTCCGGTTCCGGCAGCACGGCCAGAACCTTCAACCGTTGCAGCGTGCGTTTCTGTCCGGCCCGCAGGTGCGCGGCCAGCGCCTGCGCGGCGGCGTCGCCGTCCGCCTTGAGCAGGTGCCGGAGGACGGTGCGGTGTTCGAGCAGGGTGGCCACGTCCGGGTGCAGCGAGAACGCGTCGTAGAACGCGTGGTTGACGGTCAGCGGCATATGCGCCCGGCCGATCATGCCGAGCAGCTTGTGGTTCGGCGCCTGCGCGAGGCAGTCCACGTGCAGGGTCTGTTCGAGGCGCTGCAGCGCGCTCGCGTCGATCGCCGCGGGCTGGGCGATCGCCCGGTCGATCTCGGCCAGCGCGGCGCTCAGGGTCGCATGGGAAAGGCGCGGCAGGCTGGCGCGCAGGGCGCTCGGCTCCAGCAGCAGGCGCAACTCGTAGTCCTGAGCGACCGCGCGCGCGGTCAGCGGCCCGCACAGCCAGTGGGAATACGCGGATTTCTCGACGAGTCCCAGATCGCGCAGCCGGCTCAGCGTCTCGCGTACCGCGCCGCGGCTCACGCCGAAGGCCTCGGCGGCCTCGTTTTCGTCGATCCGGAAATGGCCGAACGCGATACCCAGCGAAATGGCCGCTTCGAGCGAGCAGTAGATGCGTTCGCTGGCCGAGGGCAGGGCGAGCGGCGCGGGCGCCTGATCGAAGCCGAGCGCCCCCTCGGAAAGCGGCGTGCGAACGGGGGCCGGCACGCGGCCGTCGGCCAGCCCGACCAGATAGCCGCGGCCTTCGAACGTCTGCAGCAGGCCGTCGCCATGCAGCATCTCGAAGGCCTTGCGCACCGGCACGCGGCTGGTGCCGAACACGCGCGCCACCGGGCCTTCGAGGAGCACCAAGCCCGCGACGATGCGCCCGGACGCGATCGCTTCGCGCAGATGCTCGTAGATGAGGCGGTAGCGCAGCGGCGCGTCGGTCTCGGCGGCGGCTGTCGCGGAGGCGGCCCGGGAGACGGCTTGAAAAGCGGCTTGGGAAGCGGCCTGAGAAGCGGCCTCGGAAGCGGCCTCGGAAGCAGCCTTGGAAGCGGGGTAGGAAGCGGCGGAAGGAACGGCTGCGCCTGCGCGTCTTGTCATCGTTGTCTAAGCATTCAGGCGCGCAGGAATTCCGCCCAGCGGCGTACCAGGTAATTGTGTTCGTCCATCACCGAGTCCCATACCGCGATGCGCCCCATGCGGGCGCGGTAGCTGCCGCCGTCGCGGTGCTGTCCGGCGGCCACCAGATGCTGGCGGGTGGGGCCGGGCAACCCGGACGCCGCCGGTTTGCCATCGTACCAGTAAGCCCATTCGGCGGCGTCCATCTGCGCGCGCGCCCGCTCCGGGTTCGAGATGTAGATGCCCTGTCGCGCCATGTTCGCGCCGGCCCAGCCTTCCAGCCACCAGTTGAGATACGCGTACGCGGCGTCGAGCGTGCGGCCCTGCGCCATGCGCGACAGCGCCATGCCGCCGAACCATGCCCGGTATCCCTCGCGCGGGCTCGCCAGCTTGAAGCACACGCCCGCTTTCTCCAGTTCGACGGTGGCCGGCGCCCAGATGCTCTGGATCACCACCTTGTTGCGGATCATCAACTGCGCCGCCTCGGCGGAACTGGACCAGAAGCCGGCGAAGTGACCGCGCCGCTTGTAGTCGATCAGCGTCGCGATCAGCGCGTCGATTTCCTCGATCGTGAGGTTGCCGCGGTCCGCGAAGCGCATCAGGCCCAGCGCCTCGACGGCGAGCGCGGCGTCGATCGCGCCGATGGCCGCATCCGCCTGCAGCGCGACCCGTCCGGCGAGTTCGGGCGCCAGCAGCCAGGCCCAGCTCTCGCCGCGCTCGATCAGCACGGGGGGAATCGCCGCCGCCACGTACGCGAAGCTGTCGGCGTTATGGGTCAACGGCAGCATGCTGATGCGCGACGATTTGCGCCGGCCCAGCGAGTGGTCCGGCTGCACGTAGAGCCGGTCGACCGGCTGGCTGCCCGCGCCGGTGTCGGCGCGCCGCGCGAGCCGTCCGGCACGCGGCAGCGTGCTGATCTCCTCCCAGCGCGCGATGCGCCGCACGTCGATCGGCTGCAATGCGTGCGCGGGCCACAGGCAATCGATGCTGTGGAACCACTGGTCGTAGACGTCGTAGTGTTGCGGGTGCATCACCCCGGTGCGCTGTACCGCCGAACCGTCGTCGACGATGAAGCGCAGACGGATGCCGAGGTCCTGCTCGGCCTGCCTGCGGATGTGTTCCTGCAGGGTGACCGAGGTGCCGAGCACGCGCAGCTCGACCCTGGCGGGATGAACCGCGGGAGCGGCGACGCGGGCGGAAGCGGAGTTCAATGGGTGCTGTCTTCGAGGGCGGCACGGAAACGGCGATAGGAGGCGTCGATCTGGGAACCGTCCATGCCTTCGGTGATGAAAACGAGCCGGGATGTCGTCGCGGGAGCGGTCATGTCGTGGGCATCGTCGACGCCCGCGGTACCCGCGGTGCTTTTCCGGTCCGCCTCCAGGTGGCGGATCGGATGCACCAGGTGCTGGACCGCATGAAGAACGGCGAGCCGGTCGGCGCCGGCGATGGCCAGCAGCCCCTTGACCCGCAGGATCCTGTCGCCATGCCGGTTCAGCAGCATGGTAAACCATAGCGTGAAGACCTGCCAGTCAAGCGGTTCGTCGATCTGCAGGCAGGTCGCGGTGATATCGTCCCGCTCCGCGGCGTGCGGCGGCGCAAGCCGGGCCGCGGCGCCGATGCGTTGCAGCAGATCGGGGGAGCTGGCGGGGGCGAACAGCAGGTCGGACAATCCGGACCTGTCGGACGATTCGGAAGACCCGGACGGATCGAGCAGGTCGCGCAGGTCGAGCAATCTCGCAGGGGCCGTCTCGCGCACGACGATGTCCGCCGCCGGGTTCAGTATCGCGAGCCGTGCGCGCAGCGCGTCGACGGCGCCGGGCGCGGCGAGGTCCGCCTTGCTGATCAGCAGGCGGTCCGCTGCGGTGACCTGTGCCCGCCACTCCGGATGCCGCGCTTCCTGTTGCGCCGCGTGCAACACGTCGACGACGGTGACGGTGGCGTGCAGCGCGTAGTGGCGCCGGATCACCGGGTCGGCGAGCAGCGTGGCGATGATTGGCGCGGGCGTGGCCAGCCCCGTGGTTTCCAGCACCACGCGGCGAAACGGCGGGATCTCGCCGCGCGCGCGGCGCGAGAACAGGCTGGCCAGCGCGTCCTTCAACTCGCCGCGGATCGAGCAGCAGACGCAGCCGTTGTCGAGCAGCAGGGTCTGCGCATCCACCGCGCCCACCAGCAGATGGTCGAGTCCCACCGCGCCGAATTCGTTGACGAGCACGGCGGTGTCGCGCGCCGCCTCGCCCTGCAGGGTATCGGCGAGCAGCGTCGACTTGCCGCTGCCGAGGAATCCGGTCACCAGCGTGACCGGCAGTATCTCGTAATCAGGCATGCAGGCGGGTTTCCGTGGACGGGTGCGGATCGGGGTGCGGAAGCGGATCGGCCTCCGGGCCGGCGAACAGCGTCAGCGGATCGAGCGGACGGCCCAGCATGGTTTCCGCGGTTTTCCAGATCTGCGCGAAATCGGCGACGATCTCGCTCGCGCCCGTGGGCGAGGACAACACGAACGATTGTCCGTGGAAATCGTCCAGACGCAGGCGCAGCGGCACCAGGATGCGATTCGCCAGCGCCGCCTGCAGATAGCGCTGACGCCGCGTGTTCGTGCTCGTGCCCGCGCCCGCATCGGCGACGGTCGTGTTCGACCAGTGGTCGCCGCCGCCCAGTAGTCCGCACATGCCGCACATGATGAATGTTCCTTTGAATCGGAGCCCGTGGCGAAGCGTTTCGTGCGCTTTTCGGAGACCCGCGTTGGTGGTCGGAAAGAGGCCGGCGCCGGCATCACGGCATCACATCGCCGGAGTTGGGGCCGAGCGTCTGGCCGACGAACAGATTGCCGCCCGGGTCCGACGCGAGCAGCACGGCGACCGGCGCGACCTCCTCGGGCCGGCCGAAACGCCGCAGCGGCAGTTCGGCGGCCTTCGCCTGTTTCCACGCGGCGCTGATGCCGTCGACCAGCGGGGTCTCGATCGGCCCGGGTGCGATCGCGTTGACCAGCACGTTGTCCGGGGCGAGCTCGATGGCGAGGGACTTGGTGAAGCCGATCACGCCGGCTTTCGCGGCGGCGTAGTGGCTGAGCTCCGCGCCGCCCTTGATGCCCAGCTGCGATGCGACGTTGATGATACGCCCCCATTTCTGCGCGGTCATCGACGGCAACGCGCGGCGCGAGCACAGGAAGACGCTGCGCAGGTCGACGCGCATCATGTCGTCCCACATCGCGGTCGTCAGATCGACGCAGCGCGCCTGGGTCAGCATGCCGGCGTTGTTGACGAGGATGTCGATGCCGCCGAACGCGTCGATGCAGGTGTCGACGATCCGGTTCGCGTCGTCTTCGATGCCGACATCGGCCTGCACGGTGCGCACGTCCGCACCCAGCGCCTCGCAGGCGCGGGCCTGCCGCGCGAGCCGGTCCGCGTCGCGGTCGGCGAGGAGCAGGCGCGCGCCCGCCGTCGCATAGGCGTGGGCGATGGCCGCGCCGATGCCGCTGCCGGCACCGGTGACGACGGCGCGGCGGCCGTCGAGGGAAAAGATCGATGTCATGGTATCGGGGTCTCCTTTGCGATTGGTCAGCCGGGCCAGCGCACGGTGAGGCCGCCATCGGCGACGATCGCCTGGCCGGTGATGTAGGACGCGTCGTCGCTCGTGAGGAAGCGGATCAGCGTGGCGATCTCCTCCGGGCGCCCGACGCGTCGCAGCGGAATGCCGAGCGCGGCCTGGCGCAGGCCGTCCGGGCCGAGCGAGTTCACCGCGTCGAGCGATTGCGGCGTCTCGATCAGGCCCGGTATCACCGCGTTGCAGCGGATGTCGCGCGGCGCCAGCTCCACCGCCACCGCGCGGCACAGTCCCGGAACGCCGGCTTTCGCGGCCGAGTAATGGCTGTGGTTTTCCCAGCCGTACACACCGCCGGCGATCGACGACACCGCGACCATCGCGCCGCCGTCCGTCATGTGCCGCGCCGCGGCGCGGAAGGTGCGCATGACGCCGCTCAGATCCACGTCGAGCATCGCGAACCACTGCGCGTCGTCCATGTCGGTCAGCGGCGACGCGCGCAGCAGGCCGGCGTTGGCGACCGCGTAATCGAGCCGCCCGAAGCGGGCGATGGCGGTTTCGGCGAATGTCTCGACCTGCGCGGCGGACGTGACGTCGACCGGCTGCATCACGCACTGGCCGCCGATCTGCGCGACCGCGCGTTCGGTGACCTGCGGATCATGCGGGTCGCCGGAAAAATAGCCGCCGACGACGGCGACGCCGATGCGGGCATACGCGACGGCGAGCGCCTGGCCGATGCCGCTCGCGGCGCCGGTGATCAGCGCCACTTTGGTGGGAGAAGGTGCGGTCATCGTTCAGTGGACGGTTGCGGAGTTGACGGTGGAATCAACGTTGGCGCCGATGTTGGATTCAGCATCGGGGTCGACATGTTTCGCGCAGAAGATCAGCACGCCGGAGAGGAAGCAGGGCAGCGCGCCGAACCAGATCGCGGCATGCAGCCAGTCGCCGCCGTTATTGAGCATCGTGCTCACGCCGATGCCCGCGAGGATCGCGCCCACCGGGCCCATCGCGTGGACGATGGAGCTGCCGGTGCCGCGGATCGACGTCGGATAGCTCTCGCCGATGAAGAACAGCGCGGCCGAGTACGGGCCGATCAGAAAGAACAGGCCGAGGCTGTAGAGCGCGACGACGACACCCGTGCTGCTGGGGCCGAGCAGCATGCCGAGGAAGGCGAAGCCGCCCAGCATCCAGCCGAGGGCGAGCGTGTTGCGCCGGCCGATCTTGTCGCCGATCCAGCCATGGCTCAGATAGCCGCAGTACCCGACGATGTTCGACAGGACCAGCACCAGCAGCGAGTTCTCGAACGACACGTGATGCACGCGGGTCAGGACGGTGGTGCCGAGCACGCTGAAGACCTGGATCGCCGACCAGTTCAGCAGGATGCCGCCGCCCAGCGCGAGCGTGGCGCGCAGCGCGTCGCCGCGAAACGCCTAGCGTATGCCGGCGCGGCTGTGCTGCTCGTAATCCACCCGGTGCTCGCTGGCGAGCGCGCGCGCGTCGCCGTCCTGGCCGGACTCGCGCAGTTGCTTGATGCGCCGGTTCAGCAGGAAGGGCGGACTTTCCTTGAGGCGGCGCGTCATGAAGAAAATGACGATGGCCGGAAAGGTCGCGAAGACGAAGCACCCCTGCCAGCCGATGCGCGGCAGCAGCAACGCGGTCAGGCCCGACGCGAGCAGCGCGCCGATCGGCCAGCCGCCCTGCACGAGGCTGAAGATGAAACCCTTGTTGCGGTTCAGACGCGGGTCGTTGGCAGCCGAATACAGCTCGTTCAGATAGGTCGCGTTGACCGTTTCCTCCGCATAGCCGAGCCCCGACAGCGAGCGGATCAGCACCAGCGGCCATTGCCCCATCGCGCCGCCGACGACGGTCAGTCCCGAGCACAGCGCCGCGCCGGCGACGGTCCAGAGCAAGCCGGCCTTGCGTCCCAGCCGGTCGAGCAGCGGT
>JBPBQT010000110.1:0-11027 GCA_050955065.1 Janthinobacterium lividum
CATCCTCCCTGGAATCCAGCTGGAGCAGCGAGGCCGCAGACAGGTAAGGGATGCGACCGCCAGCCCGGGGTCGGTCAAACCGCACGATAAGCGCGACGGCCTGGGTGCCAGACATGACGATTTCGGCCTCTGATGCATTCAGGCCCGCCTCTTTTGCGAGCAACAGCGCCAGCACCTCACCGCGCGCCACGTCACGCGTATCGCTTACACTCGGAAACTTGGCGATGGTCAGGGTGCCGTCGGGCTTCAGGACCGTTGCTTTGGGCCGCATACCGCCGAGCGAGGTGCCGCGCCCTTTCAGATATGCGAGGTCCGTCGCGGTTTCCGTGCCGGATTCGACCGCGTTCGAAGCCTGAATCAAGGCCTGCAGCGGGACCTCGTGAGTTCCTTCAGGCAAGTTGTCGTCGTGAGGCACGTCGAGGAAGGGGCTGTCGGCATTGTCCCTGAAGCGCAGTGCGCCAATGCGGCTGGAATCCAGCACCCCCAGCAAATAGTCCAGGTCAGACAGCTGTGCGGAACCGGCCTCTCGGCCGGCGTCTTTTTCAGCCTTGCGTCGTTTGGTATGGGTGCGGTTGATGACACGGCGTCCCCAGCCATCAGGCTCGGTATCGGCAATGGCACCCGCAAAGGTAGAAGTCTCCTTGCTTCCCGTGCGGTATTGAAAGTCGGTGCTCAGGGGGAGGTCCGGAGACAGGGCGAAGCAATCTGGATTACCGAGCCAGGCGGGGGAGTACCGGAATGCCGAGACCTCTTTTTGCCCCTGTCTGGAAAATTGCAGTTCGCCCACTTCCAGTGCTGTGTCGCCCAGATGGACGAGCAGCGTTCGCGTTGTGCCGGTTCTTGCTTTTTTGGTCGTTGCCATTACAGGGCTCCACTGTCCGGATTGGTTTTGCGCACCCGGATGCGTTTGGCCACTGCCTTGTTCATGAGCGCCAGGCCGAGTGCATCATTGGTGGTGTTCAGGGCCTCGTTGAGCCCGGGGAGGAGGTTCAAGATGTTCAGGACCCGAACCACAGCGCCCCACGACACTCCGGGGTCGCCCTGTTCCAGCCGATAGAGCGTCGTTTTTGAGATGCCCGCCCGCTCCGCCATGGATGACGTGGAAAGCCCTCGGCGCCGACGGGCCAGCGCAAGGTCATCTCCGGCAGCGACCAACGCACGCTCGACCGGCAAAGGCATCGGACTTCCGGTGAAGCGGCCGGAAGGTTTGTGTGTCGCCATTATTTTTGTACTATCGGTCATATCTGAACCCTTAACGCGTTAATGCGTCATATTTGACCACTATACGACATGCGTCAAATAGGCACCAGCATGCTGTCAAAAACGGTCGGATATGGATGGATAACCGATTTAATGGGTCATATACGACTCTTCTTGGACTTGCTAACGCGACGGGACATTGAGCAGGTCGGCTGTCAGCTCTCAGATATGGCGAGACGAAAAATTAGCGAAGCGTTAGGGCCCATTCTGGCGCCATTGCTGCCGGCCTTCGTGCCTTCCCGCAAGGGCAGCCGCCGACGTTCAATTGATGACCGTTCGGTGCCCAATGACATTCTTTACGTGCTGCAGACGGGAATTCCCTGGGAGGATTCGCCTCAAGCGTTGGGCAAGGGCAGCGGTATGACGTGCTGGCGACGTTTGCGCGATTGGCAAGACGCGGGATGCGACTACGCAGCGCATCGTGTAGCGCCGTAGGAATCCCCTTCTTTCAGGAAAGGGAGGAAGTCAACTGCGGACCGGTCGAGCAGCGTTTCGCGCGCACGGTGCGGGAAGTGCGCCAGGAAATCATGGCGATCGGCGTTCCGGCCCACCTCGCGCACCCGCTCGCCACCACGGCGCAGACCCATGCGCGCGCCATCGCCCGACACTATGTCGATCAGCACGGTCTCGTCTTCGAAGTGACGATCAGCGTGTTCCCGGCGGACCGGTTTACCTATGCGCTGCAACTGCGGCGTCGGTGACCGCATTCGGTTCTGCCGCGCCGGTGGCCGCGCGGGACCCTTGACGAGAACAGAACCCTTTTTTCGCTCTATCGCGACAACGCGTCGAGGCTCCGCTGATTGGTTTTCGGCCCGAAGACACCGATCGTGATCATCACGATGACCATCACCGACGTGATCAGGGCGAAAACGCCGTTCGTGCCGAAATCGCGCAGCGTGAAGGCGATGAAGAACCCGGAAAACATCGCGGACAGCCGCGACAGGGAATACACGAAACCGACCGCCCGGGCCCGGATGCGCGTCGGATACAGCTCGGCCTGATAGGCGTGATAGCCCGTCGACACCAGCGTGTTGCAAAGCGTCAGCAGCACGCCCAGCAGAATGAGCAGCGCGCCCGACTCGACGAACGCGCACAGCCCGCCGAACAGCGCGACGCCGCCCGCCGCGACGACGATCAATGTCTTGCGTTCGATGCGGTCCGCGATGGCCAGTCCGATCAGCGGGCCGACAGGGTTGGCGAACGCGATGATGAACGAGTACAGCAGGCTGTGCGTGATGGTGATGCCCTTTGCGACCAGCAACGTGGGCACCCACGAGGCGAAACCGTAAAAGCCGATCGACTGGATCAAATGGAAGATCAGCAGGACCAGCGTCCTCCTGCGATAGGGTGGCCGCCATATTTCGCTGAGACGCGCGGTTTTATCCAACGATTCGACGCGATATCCGGGCTCCTCGATCGCATCATCGGTCTTGGCCGTCACCCCCGTCCTGGCCTCCAGGCCGTCCAGGATGCGTCCCGCTTCCTCGCACCGTCCCTGTTGCGCGAGCCACCGCGGGCTTTCCGGGACCTGGCGGCGGATCACCCACACCAAGACGGCGCCCAACGCGCCGAGTCCCGCGGTCAGACGCCAGCTCGCGATGCCGCCGACCGGATGCCGCTCGAACCACCAGGCGAAGAACGCGACCGAAGGCACGGCCGTGTATTGGACGAGGTGGACGAAAGCGAACGCCCTGCCGCGAAAGTGCGCGGGCACCAGTTCGCTGACGTAGGTGTCGATCACGACAAGCTCGACGCCGACGCCGATCCCGGCGATGAGCCGCCACAGGTTGATCGCCTGGGCGGAGTCCTGGCAGGCCATGACCAGCGTGGCCACCGAATACCACAGCAACGAGGCCGAGAAGACCGTTCGACGCCCGAACCGGTCGGCCAGGCCCGTGAGCAGAAAGGTGCCGATGAACAGGCCCGCGAAAGACGCCGCCACGAATGCGCCCAGGCCGCTGAAACCGAAGAACGACGCGGTGGTCACCGAATACATGCCGCTCTTGACCAGGCCCGGTCCGACATACGCGGTCATGAAGAGGTCGTAAAACTCGAACCAGCCGCCGATCGATACCAGCAGGATCAGTATCCACACCGGCCGGGCGGCGGGCAGTCGATCGAGGCGCCGGTTGATCGACGCCGCCGATGGCGGCGAGACACGGGCGGTTTGCGGCGTGCCCGTTGCTTTTCGAGATGATACGGATGGCATCCCTTCTTCTCCTGGTGCTTCAAGGTGACGCCTGTCTGGCGTGGCAATCACCCGGATTCTGGTTCCGTGGTCGCGGTTGCGCAAGGATGGCGAACCCGTATGCGCATTTGTTCCGCGCGCGTATCTTCGGACTATCATGCCTGTTTCGACGCCACGGAGCACCAAGATGAGCGATTACGAGACCCCCGCCAAAACCTGTCGACTCGACCAGGCCGCGCTGACCACCTTCGTCGAAAGCAAATGGAACGACGAGATCGTGCCGGCCCTGACCGACTACATCGCGGTGCCGGCGAAAAGTCCGGCCTTCGATCCCGACTGGGTCCGGCACGGTTTTCTCGAGCGCGTCGTCACCGACGCCGCGCAGTGGGCGCAGCGGCAGACGGTGCGCGGGCTGAAAGTCGAGGTCGTGCGGCTGCCCGGCCGTACCCCGGTCATTTTCTTCGAAGCGCCGGCGACGAAATCGGGCAGCACCGAAACCATCCTGCTCTACGGGCATCTGGACAAGCAGCCCGAATTCGACGGCTGGCGCAGCGACCTCGGGCCGTGGACGCCGAAACTGGACGACGGCAAGCTCTATGGGCGCGGCGGCGCCGACGACGGGTATGCGATCTACGCCGGGCTGACCGCGCTCGCCGCGCTGGACGCACAGGGCGTCGAGCGGCCGCGCTGCGTCGGGCTGATCGAAACGTGCGAGGAGTCGGGCAGCTACGACCTGCTGCCGTACGTCGACGCGCTGCGCGATCGCCTCGGCGACGTGAGCCTGGTCGTCTGCCTGGATTCCGGGGCGGGCAACTACGACCAGCTCTGGCTGACGACGTCGCTGCGCGGGCTGGTGTCGGGCAATCTCGAAGTGCAGGTGCTGGACGAGGGCATTCATTCGGGCGGCTACGGCGGGATTGCGCCCTCGACCTTCCGGATCATGCGCCAGTTGTTCGATCGTCTGGAGGACGCGGCGAGCGGCGAACTGCTGCCCGCCGATTTTCATTGCCCGACGCCGCCGGACCGGTTGCGCGAAGCCGCGGCGACCGGGCGCATCCTGGGCGACAGCGTGTGGCAGAACATTCCCTGGGCATGCGGACAGGACGGTCGTCTCGCGTTGCCGACCACGACGGATCCGCAGCGCGCGCTGCTCGAATCCACCTGGCTGCCCTCGCTCGCCGTGACCGGCGCGGCCGGTCTGCCGGCGCTCGAGGACGCCGGCAACGTGCTGCGCCCGCGCACCGCGTTCAAGCTGTCGCTGCGTTTGCCGCCGCTGGTGGAGGCCGCCGAGGCGGTCGAAAAACTCCAGGCGCTGCTCGAGGTCGATCCGCCCTACAACGCCCGCGTCACCTTTCGTCCGGACGCCGGCGCCGCGACCGGATGGAATGCGCCGGAACTCTCGCCGTGGCTCGCGCGTGCGCTGAACGACGCGTCGCGCGCCCATTACGGCGCGGACGCCGCCTACATGGGGCAGGGCGGCACGATCCCGTTGATGAAGGTATTGAAGGACGGATTCCCGAAGTCGCAGTTCATGGTGTGCGGCGTGCTCGGTCCGAAATCGAATGCGCATGGCCCCAACGAGTTCCTGCACATCGCCTATGCGAAGAAACTGACTGCCGCCGTGGCGGAGGTCATCGCCGCGGCGCCATGATGCCGACGGCGTCACGGGCGTCACGGGCGTTCCGCAGCGCCGCTGTCTGCTGCTTTACCCCATGCGAGGGACGGCTGGTGTCGTGAGGCCGGAAGCGCGGGGAAGGAAACGCCCTGGTTCAGGTGAGGGCGGGTACTTTTATTGCTGACGTAGGAAAATCTTACTTCGGCCGTCTCGACCTGGAACCCCTCTCATGCGCCTGCCCACGCTCAATACGCTCACGTTGTCTCTGCTGCTGGCAGCATCGCCCGTCTTTGCGCAAAGCGCGGCGGACACTACCGCCGCGCCTGCGGGGCATGCCCGACTGCACAAGATCGCATCGTTCAAGCATCAGGTCACCGGTGTCACGGTCGCCGACGACGGCCGCATTTTCGTGAATTTCCCGCGCTGGACCGAGGACGCCCCGATCTCGGTCGCGCTGGTCGGTTCGGACGGCGAGGTCCAACCTTATCCCGATGCGCAGTGGAACAGCTGGCGCAATGCGAAAAAAGACCAGATCCCGCCGGGCGACCACTTCGTATGCGTGCAGTCGGTCGTCGCGGACAAGCACGGCGGTCTATGGGTGCTCGATACCGGCGCGCCTGCGCAGTCGGTCGTCATCCCGGGCGCGGCCAAGCTGGTGCGCATCGACCTTGCGTCGAATCGCGTGTCGCAGACCATCCCCTTCGATGCGACCATCGCGCTGCAGGGCAGCTATCTCAACGACGTGCGCTTCAGTCCCGACGGGCACACGGCATACATCACCGATTCCGGCGTACGCGGCGCGATCGTCGTCGTCGACCTGCAATCGGGCAAGGCCCGGCGTGTTCTGGACAATGACCCGAGCACGCAGACCGACAAGAGCGTGACGGTGTCGGTCGACGACGTGCCGCTGCGCCGCCCGGACGGGCGCGGCGTCGAATTCTCGGCCGACGGCATCGCGCTGAGCGCCGATGGCGGGTATCTGTACTGGCAGGCCGTCAAGGGCAAGACCCTGTATCGCATTCCCACCCGAAGCCTGCTGGACGCGGCCTCGAGTCCGCCGAAAATCGCCGCCGCCGTGGAAACGGTCGGCGTCAACGGCCCTGCCGACGGTCTCGAATTCGACCGCAACGGCCATCTGTTCATCTCCGGTGTCGAGGACCACTCGATCAAGGTGCGCGATGGCGCGAACGTGCGCACTCTGCTGCGCGATCCGCATATCCGCTGGCCCGATACGTTCGCGCTGGGCCCGGACGGCACGATGTACGTCACCGACTCGCGTATCCCCGACATGAGCTGGTTCAAGCCCGGCAGTCCCAATGCGCTGCCCACCCGCCTGTACGCGATCGAGCAGAAACCCTGATGTGAGGATTTCCATCCGGGAACCCCCTCCCGGCGAAGATCGCTTGCTCAAAGAAATTTCGTGCGGCTACACTGATGCCGCGCGCCAACGCCGCCCCTGGATCGGAAAAGGTCCATCGGCGGCGTTGCGCCTTCCTCGATCCGGATTGGCCAACGGGAACCTGTGTCCGATGAAAATAATGACCCCCCTACCAAGAATGCTGAAGACCGCGGTGTTGAAGACAGCACTGAGAACCGCCTCGTTGGCCCTGCTGGCGACAGGTGCCGTGAGCGCGCACGCGGCGGGCACGCTGGTTTACTGCTCCGAAGCGAGCCCTGCGGGTTTTGATCCCGCGCAATACACGACGGGTCCTGATTTCACCGCGAACACCTTTACGGTCTACAACCGCCTGGTCGAGTTCGAGCGCGGCGGCACGAAGGTCGAGCCGGGCCTGGCCGAATCGTGGGAGGTCTCGGCCGACCAGCTGACCTACACGTTTCACCTGCGCCACGGCGTGAAGTTCCATACCACCACCTATTTCAAGCCGACGCGCGATTTCGACGCGGACGACGTGGTCTTCACGTTCGAGCGCATGCTCGACCCCAATCAGCCGTTCCAGAAGGCCAACCCGGTCGCGTTCCCCTATTTCACCGACATGGGTCTCGACAAGCTGATCACCCGTGTCGAGAAGGTCGATCCCTACACGGTCCGGTTCGTGCTCAAGGAAGTGAACGCCCCGTTCCTGCAGAACCTGGCGATGGAATACGCGTCGGTCCTGTCCGACGAGTACACGAGCCAGTTGCTGAAAGCGAACCGCCCGGGCGATATCAACCAGTTCCCGGTGGGCACCGGCCCCTTCATCTTCCGCGGTTACACGAAGGATGCGACGATCCGCTTCGACGGTAATTCGCAGTACTGGAAACCGGGCGCGGTCAAGTTGTCGAAGCTGATTTTCGCGATCACGCCGGATGCTTCGGTACGGGTGCAGAAGCTCAAGCGCAACGAATGCCAGGTGATGAGCTATCCCCGCCCCGCCGATATCGCGACGCTGAAGGCCGACAGTGCGATCGACACGCCCTCGCAGGCCGGCTTCAACGAAGGCTATCTCGCCTATAACGTCACGAAACCGCATGTCGACAATGTCGACGTGCGGCGCGCGCTCGACATGGCGATCGACAAGAAGGCCATCATCGCGTCGGTCTATCAAGGTGCGGGACAGGCGGTATCGGCGCCGATGCCGCCCACGCAATGGTCGTATGACAAGAACATCCGCAACGCCGCCTATGATCCGGTGAAGGCCAGGGCGCTGCTCGCGAAGGCGGGTTACCCGAACGGTTTCGACATCGACCTGTGGGCCCTGCCGGTGCAGCGCCCGTACAATCCGAACGGCAAGGTGATGGCCGAGATGATCCAGGCGGACTGGGCCAAGATCGGCGTGCGGGCCAAACTCGTGACCTACGAGTGGGGCGAGTATCTGAAGCGCGGGCATGCCGGAGAGCACGACGCGATGCTGATCGGCTGGACCGGCGACAACGGCGACCCCGACAACTGGATCGGGACGTTGCTGGGCTGCGAAGCGGTGAAAGGCAGCAATTTTTCGAAGTGGTGCTACAAGCCGCTCAATGATCTGGTGATTCAGGGCCGGACCACGTCGGATCCCGAAACGCGCACCAAGATCTATATGAAGGCCCAGCAGATCTTCGCCGATCAATTGCCGTTTTCGCCAATTGCGAATTCAACCGTGTATCAGCCGGTGCGCAAAGAGGTCGTCGGTCTCAAGATAGAACCGCTGGGTTATGTGCGATTCGATGGCGTTTCCGTAAAGTAGGAAACCAATACGTGTCGGGCAATGGCGGGTAATCCGAAAGGGTTGCCTGCCATTTTGCTTTCGAATTCGCTCGTTTCGCTATCTCGGATGAAGGTTTTTGGATTTGATGGTATAAATGCTGAATTGGTTACATTTTTCCGAAATTGCCGAATTATTGAGGTGTTGAATGAGCGAATTGCAAAAACTGTTGCAGCAGAAAGCCGCGTTGGACGATAAGATTCAAGCAACGCGGGAGGCCGAGAAAGCGGAAGTGCTCGCCGATGTCCGGGCGAAGGTCGCGTTGTTCTCGTTCACGGAGCGCGAGCTGGGCCTCCACACGAAGGCCTCGCGTGTGGCACCGGCGCCCCGCAAGGCGAGCGTGGCGATGTACCAGCACCCGGACACCGGCGTGACCTGGTCCGGTCGGGGACGTATTCCCGGCTGGCTCATCGGACAGGACCGCTCGCGTTTCTTGATCCAGGCATAAGGACGGCTGCGGCGCTGCTCGTCTCAATTCAACCGGAGTACGCCACGTGGTGAAACAGAATCTGGTCGGGTGCTTGATTGCCATGCCGCTGGTGGTCCTGTCCGTCATGACGCCGACGGTTGGCGCTCATGCGCAGACGACCTCCACCAACTCCCCCCTCGATCGGGTCCGCATCGATGTTGCACCGTCGCTGCAGTCGGGAAGCGTCCCGGGCGAGGCTCCGCCAGATCCGCTCTCCTATTGCTATTTCGCCAATAAAAGTTATTCGACGGGCGCAAAATTGAACGGCCAGGTCTGCGTTCGGCCAAAAGATGAGCCCGGGGTGGTATCGAGCGCGCCGGCGCCTCTCAAATGGGTGTCGGCCGCGCAGTTCGCGCGCGGCAACTACTGACGCCTTCCGGTGCGCGATGACGGACTGGCAATGGATGAGCAGTCGACCATCGTCTCGCCAGGGCATTCAAGGAAATCCAATGAAAATGCAGGATCTGACCGGCAAGATCGCGGTCATCACGGGCGCGTCTAGCGGTATCGGCGACGCGGCGGCCCGATTGCTGGTCGAGGAGGGCGTGCATGTGGTGCTGGCGGCGCGACGTCGCGACCGGCTCGATGCCTTGGCGGCGGATCTCGGCAGCGCGGCGTCGGTGATCGAGACCGATGTGGCCGATGCCCGGCAGGTGCAGACCTTGTTTGCCACGGTACGCGAGCGCTTCGGCGGCCTGGACCTGTTGTTCAACAACGCCGGACTGGGCGTCAATGCGCGTTTCGAGAACAGCGACCCGGCCGACTGGAAGCAGATGATCGACGCCAACCTCTACGGTGTGCTGCACTGCACGCAGGCGGCGATTCCGCTGCTGCGCGGCCGGGACGGCGCGATGATCTGTTCGGTGTCGAGCGTGGGCGGACGGTACGGGGTCGAGAACTGGTCGGTCTACAGCGCGACGAAATTCGCGGTGGTGGGGTTCCACGACGCGTTGCGCAAGGAACTCGGGCCCGAGCGCATTCGCGTGTCGGTGATCGAACCGGGTGCTGTCTGGACCGAGTTCGGCGAGAACGTCAGCGAGGCCTTGCAGAGCCGGCGTGAGCAACTCGACGCGTTGACGTCGGAGAACGTCGCGCAGGCGCTCGTGTACGCGTTCGCCCAGCCCGGCAATGTGCAGATCGAGGAGATTCTGATGCGTCCGGTGCTCCAGACCGCACCCTGATCTTTCGGTCGGCGGGTTGCCGTGCTGTCGCGTGGATCAGGTGACATGGGTGCATCATGGCCGGCCGTGATGCCGGCCGTGATGCCGGCCGTGATGCCGGCCGTGATGCCGGCCGTGATGCCGGCCGTGATGCCGGCCGTGATGCCGGCCGTGATGCCGGCCGTGGACCCGCCGGGTGTGATTCGTGCTTTATCCCCCCGTTTGCATATAGGGAGCAAGGCCCGTGCGTCTCGACAATGATCAGGAAAGCCAGAATGTGGAAGACCGCCGCGACGATGGCGGCGGCGGGGGATTCGGCTTCGGTGGCCGGTCGATCGGTATCGGTACGGTCGTCGTGGCGCTGGCCGCCTCCTATTTTTTCGGCATCAGCCCGTCGGTGGTGATCAACGCGCTCTCCGGGGGCGGGGTCGCCACGCAGCAGCGCACCCAGGTCCAGAACGGCCCCTCGGCGCAGACCCATCCGATTGCGCAAGACGAAAAGACCGTGTTCGTTCGCAAGGTGCTGGGCAATACCGAACGGACCTGGCAGGAAATATTCCAGACGCAACTCCAGCGCAACTATACGGATCCGACGCTGGTCCTGTTCAGTGGCCAGACGCAGACCGCCTGCGGTACCGGCCAGACCGCGATGGGGCCTTTCTACTGCCCGGCCGACCAGCGCGTCTACATCGATCTGTCCTTCTATCAGCAGATGCGCGACCAGTTCGGCGTCGGCGGCGATTTCGCGCAGGCCTATGTGGTCGCGCACGAGGTGGGTCATCACGTGCAGAAGCTGTTGGGCATTTCCGATCAGGTCGACCAGGCGCGGGCGCGGATGTCGACGGTTCAGGCCAATGCATTGTCGGTGCGCGTCGAACTGCAGGCGGACTGTTTCGCTGGCGTCTGGGCCGCCGTCGCGCAGCGCGACAACCGGCAATTGATCGAACCGGGCGAAATCCAGCAGGGCCTGCAGACCGCGGCGGCGATCGGCGACGATCGTCTGCAGCGGGAAAGCAGCGGCCGCGTGATGCCGGATTCCTTTACGCACGGCAGCAGCGAACAGCGCCAACGGTGGCTCAAGCGCGGTCTGGACTCGGGGGATGTACGTCAATGCGACACCTTTGCAGCCAGCACCTTGTAGGGTTCCGGC
>JBPBQT010000111.1:0-10794 GCA_050955065.1 Janthinobacterium lividum
CCTGCTTGAGCGGCAGCATCGGCAGCCCGGCGCGCTCGAAATTGGCGCGCGCCTTCACCAGCATGTCGCCGGAAATATCGCTGCCATAGATGCCCAGGTGCGCGCGCGAGCCCTTGGCGCGGCGCCGGGCGTCCATCGCCTCGGCCTTCATCGTCTGCCAGGTGCCCACGTCGTAGCCGCGGATCTTCTCGAACGCGAAACGACGCTCGCTGCCCGGCGGGATGCCCAGCGCGGCCTGCGCCGCCTCGGCGATGAAGGTGCCGCTGCCGCACATCGGGTCGTACAGCGTCATGCCCGGCTCCCAGCCGGACAGTCGCAGGATGCCGGCCGCGAGGTTCTCGCGCAGCGGCGCGGCGCCCTTGTCGAGCCGCCAGCCGCGCTTGAACAGCGGCTCGCCGGACGTGTCGAGGTAGAGCGTGCACTGGTTGACCGTGACGAACGCGAAAACGCGCACGTCCGGCGCCGCCGTGTCGATGTCGGGTCGGCTGCCGGTCTTCTCGCGCAGGCGGTCGCAGATCGCGTCCTTGATCCGCAGCGTCGTGAATTCGAGGCTTTTCAGCGGCGACTTGACCGCGGTGACGTCGACGCGCAGCGTCTGCCGGGCCGAGAACCACTGTTCCCAGGCCTGCCCGAGCGCGAGCGCGAAGATGTCGCGCTCGTCGCGGTAGCCGCCCACCGTGATCTTCAGCAGCACCCGGCTGGCGATGCGGGAGTGCAGGTTGGCGGCGAAGGCGGCGGCCCAGCCGCCACGGAAATGCACGCCGCCGGGCGCTTCGGCGCCCACCTGCATGACGGCGCTGCCGGCGGCGGCGGCCACCGCGCGCAATTCGGCCGCGAGCGGCGCCTCGAGTCCACGCGGACAGGGGGCGAAAAATTCGAAAGATGACATAGGGAGCGCCCCGGAGGGCGTCAGACGGAAGACGAAAGCGCCATTGTATAAGGTCGGCGTGTTTTCGAATCTTTTTCCGGCGAAACCCTTGTTGAAACGTCATTTCGTATGGCCGCATCCGGGCCATGTCCAGACTGGGAGAGCGGTCCGCAGCGCGCTGGTCACCATCCTGTCGACGTTACCAGATCGTCCTGACATGCGCGTATGCCCGAATCTTTTCGTCCTTCGTCACCAACGGGACGGCTAGCCTGCGTGCAGTCGCCACAATCATCCGATCGGCCGGATCCTTATGGAAATCGCCAGGCAACTCGACCGACTTGACAGCAATCTCGGGATCGATCGGGGCGAACCGTACCGCTTCGATGGCCGACACCGTCGCGAGCCAGCTCCCGACATCCATCGACAGGACGAGCTTCTCGCGCTCGACCAGCATCGCAATTTCCCACGCGGAGATGGCCGACACGACGATTTCACCGCCTTTCAGTTCCTGCTCGATGGCGGATTTCGCTGTTCCGCTCAACGTCGGGTCATCCGCCACCCACCATACCAGCGCATGCGTATCCAGCACGATCATGGCGCTGCCTCCCACTCGTTTTCCGCTACCGGATCCGTCGGATCGTCGTAACGCACCACCGAACCGCGCAGCACGTCCAGCGGGAGGCGCCCGACATTCCGGTAAGCGCGGACCTCGATCGCAGGCTTGCCGTAATCGGTGATGATGACGCTTTCTCCAGAAGCTTCCACTTGGCGGAAAAACGCCAATGCCTTTGCCTTGAATTCGGACTTGGACACCTGTTTGCCGTTCATGATATTCCTGTAGTCATCCAACCATAGTCATAACCATATCTCATCTGGCTGTCCAAGCGCGTCATTGCGCCTCATTTCTCGCCGGGGCGACAACCCGCCCCGCCCCTCCCGCCTTTACCCCACCCTGCGCCGCTGCTCCACGGCCTCGACCACCCGGTCGATGATCTCCCCTACTGGCGGCGCGATGTCGACCGTCACCGCTTCGTCGGCCGACGGCACCTCGAGCGTGTCGACCTGGCTCTTCAGCAGCGCCGGATCGAAAAAGTGGTTCGCCCGGCGCGACAACCGCTCCTCGAGCAGATCGAAGCTGCCCGACAGGTAGACGAACTGCATCTGCGCGCTGTCGCCGTCGCGCAGTCGGTCGCGATAGATGCGGCGCAACGCCGAGCACGCGTAGACATGGGTCTCGCCCGCGGCGATGTTCGCGGCCATCGCCGCGCGCATCGCGTCGAGCCAGGGCCAGCGGTCGTCGTCGTTCAACGGCGTGCCCGCCGCCATCTTCGCCTTGTTGGCGGCGCTATGGAACGCATCGGCGTCCGAGAAGCCGCAACCCAGGCGTTCGGCCAGGCCGCTGGCGATGCTGGTCTTGCCCGAACCGGACACGCCCATCACGATGATGATCATTTGCCGCTACCTCTTTATAGGGATGGTGCGGCAGTCACCGCGACGGGACGCCTGCCGGGTCGACGTCGCGGGAAACTGCCGGAAAACTGCTGACGGGTCAGATCACCGTTCAGGATGCCGGATTTGCCCGCGCGAGACCGCTCGCCTCGCGCGCCAGACGCGTGATCTCGGCCCAGTCCTTCGCGGCCACGGCAGCCTTCGGCGTCAGCCACGAGCCGCCGACGCACACGACGTTCGGCAACGACAGGAAGCTCGGCGCCGACGCCGGCGTGATGCCGCCGGTCGGACAGAAGCGCAACGACGGGAACGGCCCGTGGAACGCACCCAGCATCGTCGTGCCGCCGGCCTGTTCGGCCGGAAAGAATTTCACGATCTCGTAGCCGGCGGCCACCGCCGCGAGGATGTCGGACGGCGTCATCACGCCCGGCAGCAGCGGCAGGCCGGCCGCCTTCGCCGCCTGGTCCAGCGCGGTCGAAAAGCCCGGCGACACGCCGAACGTCGCACCGGCGCGCGCGGCCATCTCGCATTCCTCGGGGCGCGTCAGCGTGCCCACGCCCACCGCGATATCGTCGGCGATCTGCGAGGCCTCGCGGATCACGTCGATGCCCACCTTCGTGCGCAGCGTGATTTCCAGTACCTTGACGCCGCCTTCATACAACGCGCGCGACACCGCGATGCCTTCCTCGACGCTGTCGAACTTCAGCACCGGAATCACCGGGCCCAGGCGGACGATCTGGTCGACCGTGTAGTGCTTGCTCATCGTGCATCTCCTTCGCCCGGCAACGGGCCAAATACGCTGGCGCCATGCTCGGCGCTCGCAGCGGCGTGACGGAACACGCGGAACAGGTCGGTGCCGAAAGTCGGCGCGGTCAACGGCGGCGTGGGGGCCGTCGCGGGAACGCGCGCCGCCCATTCGGCCGGGTCCACCTCGATGTCGAGCACGCCGGCCTCGGCGTCGATCACCAGCATGTCGCCGGTGCGTACCTTGCCGATCGGGCCGTCGAGCAGCGCCTCGGGCGACAGATGGATCACCGCCGGTACCTTCCCCGACGCGCCCGACATCCGCCCGTCGGTGACCAGCGCCACCTGCCGGCCCTTGTCCTGCATGACGGCCAGCAGCGGCGTCAGTTGATGCAGTTCCGGCATGCCGTTCGCGCGCGCGCCCTGGAAGCGCACCACGGCGATGAAATCGCGATCCAGTTCGCCCGCGTCGAACGCCGCCTTCACGCCTTCCTGCGAGTCGAAGACGATCGCCGGCGCGCGCACTTTCCGGTGCGACGCCGCCACCGCGGAAATCTTGATCACGCCGCGGCCCAGCTGGCCGCGCATCAACCGCAGGCCGCCGTCGGGCGCGAACGGCGCGGACGCCGGACGCAGCACCGCCGCGTCGAGACTGGTCTCGGCGCCCGGCCCCCAGACCACGCGTCCGGCCTCCAGGCGCGGCTCCTCGGCATAGCGCGACAGGCCCCGGCCGACGACGGTCGTCACGTCCTCGTGCAGGAACCCCGCCGCCAGAAGCTCGCGCACCAGGAAACCCATGCCGCCCGCGGCATGGTAGTGGTTCACGTCCGCCTTGCCGTTCGGATAGATGCGCGCGAGCAGCGGCACGACCTGCGACAACGCGTCGAAGTCGTCCCAGTCGATGACGATGCCCGCGGCGCGCGCGATCGCGACCAGATGCAGCGTGTGATTCGTGGAACCGCCCGTGGCCAGCAGGCCGACGATGCCGTTGACCACCGAGCGCTCGTCGACGACCCGGCCAATCGGCGTGTACTCGCCGCCCTCCTGCGTGATCGCGAGCACCCGGCGCGCCGCCTCGGCGGTCAGCGCGTCGCGCAGCGGCGTGTCCGGATGCACGAAGGCCGCGCCCGGCAAGTGCAGCCCCATCACTTCCATCAGCAGCTGATTGCTGTTGGCGGTGCCGTAGAACGTGCAGGTGCCCTGCGCGTGATAGGCGCTCGATTCCGCTTCCAGCAGCACGTCGCGGCCGACCTCGCCGGTGGCGAACTTCTGCCGGATCTTGGCTTTCTCGTCGTTCGACAGACCGCTGGCCATCGGTCCGGCGGGCACGAAGATCGTCGGCAGATGACCGAACTGCAACGCGCCGATCAGCAGGCCGGGCACGATCTTGTCGCAAATGCCCAGGCACAGCGCGGCGTCGAACATGTTGTGCGTCAGCGCGATCGCGGTGCCCATGGCGATCGCCTCGCGCGAGAACAGCGACATCTCCATGCCGATATTGCCCTGGGTCACCCCGTCGCACATCGCCGGCACGCCGCCGGCGAACTGCGCGGTGCCGCCCACCTCGCGCGCTGCCTGCTTGATGATGTCCGGGTAGCGCAGATACGGCGCGTGCGCGGACAGCATCTCGTTATACGACGAGACGATGCCGATGTTCGGCGCCTTGAGCGCCTTGATCGCGAACTTGTCGTCGCCCTGCATGCCGGCGAAGCCGTGCGCCAGATTCGCGCAGGACAGCGCGCCGCGCACCGGGAAATGGCCCTGCGCGGCGTCGATGCGCGCGAGATACACGTCCCGGCTGGGACGACTGCGTTCGATCACTCGCTCGGTGACTTTTTGCAACTGGAGATGCGGAGACGTCATGGTCTATTCCTGTGGATACGCGGCCGGGCGCCTCAAAACGGCTTGATCACGACCAGAAGGACGGCACCCAGCAAACCGAACACCGGGATTTCGTTGAAGTATCGATACCATTTGTCGCCATGCCGGTTGCCGCCTTTTTCGAACGTCGCCAGCAGGCGTCCGCAGACATGGTGATAGACGAGGATCAGGACGACGATGCCGAGCTTGGCGTGCAGCCAGCCGGCGCCCTGCCCGATCCCCACGCCCAGCCACAGGTACAGGCCGCAGGCGAGCGCGGGGACCGCGATGATGGTCATGAAACGGTACAGCTTGCGCCCCATCAGCAACAGGCGCCGGCGCGCCGCGGGCTCCGTTTCCATCGCCAGGTTGACGAAAATGCGCGGCAGATAGAACAGGCCGGAAAACCACGAGGCGATGAACACGATATGCAGCGCCTTGATCCACAACATCAACATGCAGTTCTCTCCGGTTTCGTTCAGGCGCGGGCTTCGCCGTGACCCAGAACGATATATTTCATTGATGTCAGCCCTTCCAGCCCGACCGGGCCGCGCGCGTGCAGCTTGTCGTTGGAGATGCCGATCTCCGCGCCCAGGCCGAACTCGAAGCCGTCGGCGAACCGCGTCGACGCGTTGACCATCACGCTCGCCGAATCGACCTCGCGCAGGAAACGCATCGCCCGGTCGTGATCCTCGGTGACGATCGCGTCGGTGTGGGCCGAGCCGTATTCGTTGATGTGCGCGATCGCCGCGTCCAGACCGTCGACGGTGCGGATCGCCAGCACCGGCGCGAGATACTCGGTCCGCCAGTCCTCCTCGACCGCTTCGCGCAGCCACGGGCCCGCCGCTTCCACGGCGTTCGTTGCATCCGTTGCTCCCGGAAGAAAGCCGGCCTCGGCGAGACGTGCGAGCGTCACCGGGCAGGCGCGCAGCGCGACGCCCTTGTCCCGGTAGACCTGCGCGAGCCGCGCCAGGATCGCGGGATCCGCGGCCTGGTCGATCAGCAGCGTTTCCATCGTGTTGCAGGTCCCGTAGCGATGCGTCTTCGCGTTGTCGCACACGCGCAGCGCCTTGTCCGGGTCGGCGCGGCCGTCCACATAGACGTGGCAGATGCCGTCGAGATGCTTGATCATCGGCACCCGCGCCTCGACCATCAGGCGTTCGATCAGGCGCTTGCCGCCGCGCGGCACCAGCACGTCGACATACTCGGTCATCGTGATCAGCGCGCCCACCGCGCGGCGGTCGGTCGTGTCGACGACCTGCACCGCGTCGCGCGGCAGGCCGGTCTGCGCGAGCGCCTCGGCGATGATGGCGGCCAGCGCCGTATTGCTCTCGATCGCGTCCGAGCCGCCGCGCAGGATCGCGGCGTTGCCGGATTTCAGGCACAGCGCCGCGGCGTCGATCGTCACGTTCGGGCGCGATTCGTAGATGATGCCGATGACGCCGAGCGGCACCCGCATGCGTCCGACCTGGATGCCGCTGGGGCGGAATTTCAGCTCGGAGATCTCGCCGACCGGGTCGGCAAGCGTCGCAACCTGACGCAAGCCGTCGATCATCGTGCCGAGCGCCTTGTCCGACAGGGTCAACCGGTCGACGAAGGCGGCGTCCATCCCCGCGGCGCGTGCCCGCGCCAGGTCGCGCCCGTTGCAGGCGATCAGCGTTTCGCGCTGCGCGTCGATCGCCTGCGCGATGCGCTCGAGCGCGGCGTTCTTCAACGCCGCCGGCGCACGGGCCATCTCGCGCGAAGCCAGCCGCGCGCGCCGGCCCATCGCGTGCATCCGGGTGACGATGGCAGCATCGCTGAGCGGCGCCGCATCGGACGTCGCCGGGAATGACGACGGCGCAGCACCGGACGGCGCGGCGGTGGCCAGCGAATCGGGAAGAAAAGCGGATATCGGCGTGGACATCGAAAGAGGGAAAAGTTAAGCGAAAATTAGGAAGGCAAACGCAGGGTCCGCGCGGCGCGGCGCCTTGCCTGGCGCGAAGCGACCCGGACCGGACGCCAGCCGCCATTGTAAGGCGACTTCACCGATTCAAGCGTGGTGAACCGGTTCGCCCAGCGCAACCCGCATCGACAGTTCGAACAGGCCGTCCCACGGATTGGCGGGCAACGCATCGACGGGCGCGATGCCGAGATCCGGCGACAAACCCTTGACCTGCCGGTCCAGACGCCCGGCGAAGGCCAGCGCCGCCTCGAGGCGCGCCGCCGCCGGCCCGGGCGCGCCCAGGCGCTTGAGCGCCGGCGCGATGAGCCGCTCGCGCGGTCCCCAGACGCGGTTCTCGCGCAGCAGCAACGCCATCGGCTTGCCCGCGTCGAGCCCGCGGCGCACCCGCAGCAGGACCCGCACCTCCTCGGCGATCGCCCACAGCACCAGCACCGCCGCCTCGCCCTCCCCGCGCAGACCGTCGATCATCCGGGCGAGGCGCGCGACATCCCCGCCCAGCATCGCTTCGTTGAGCTTGAAAACGTCGTAGCGCGCGACATTCATCACCGCGGCCTCGATCTGTTCGGCGCTCAGCACGCCGGCCGGATACAGCAGACCGAGCTTCTGGATTTCCTGATACGCCGCGAGCAGGTTGCCCTCGACGCGCTCGACGATGAACTGCAGCGCCTGACGCCCCGGCTCGCCGGGCGCCACCCGCTGCTGCTGCGCGGCCAGCCGTTCGCCGATCCAGGTTCCCAGCTGGGCGCGGTCGACGAGATCCACGCGAATCACCACCCCGGCCTCGGACAGCGCGGTGAACCAGACGCTCTTCTGCGTCGCCGCATCCAGCCGCGGCAGGGTCACCAGCGTGATCGTGTCGGGGTCCGACGCCGCGCCGTATGCCATGCGCTTCAACGCGTCCGCGCCCTCCTTGCCCGGTTTGCCGCCGGGGATGCGCAGTTCCACCACCCGGCGCTCGCCGAACAGCGACATCGATTGCGCTTCGCCGAGCAAGGCGCTCCAGTCGAAGCCACGCTCGACGGTGTGGATCACGCGTTCGGTGCAGCCGGCGGCACGCGCCGCGCGGCGGATCCGGTCGACCGATTCCTGCACGAGCAGCGATTCGTCGCCCCACACCGTGTACAGCGATTTCAGGCCCCGGGCGAGATGCGCGTCGAGCGCATCGGCGCGAATCAGCATGGCGGCATGCCGCGTCGACCGGCCGGCTGCGACACGTCGGCCGGCGCCGCGATGCGCGCCGGCGTGACGGCAGCCATCGCGGCAAACGCCGCGGCAGTCGTCATTCCCGCCCTCACAGCGGCGGCGTCGGCAACGGCGCGCGCGAACGCACGGCCGGGACCGTCGATTCCAGCGGATTCATCGTCCTGACCACGCTCAGGCGACGCAGGATCTGATCGGCGATGTCGCTGTCCATGTTGCGGTTCAGGATCACCGCCTCGCTCTGCTTGGCCAGCGCATAGGTGTTGCTGTACGACATCGCCCGGTTCACGCTGATGCCGCTTGGCGGAATCAGCGCCGCGCCGTTCGCGCCGGTCAGGTTGTAACTGACCGTCGTCGTCAGCACGTATTCCTGCACGACACCGTTGATGTCGAAACTCAGCGCGCTTTGTCCGCGCCCGAACGCCATCGTCAGCGTCGCATCGGCGCCGGCCGGCGTGTCCAGCACCACCGTGTCGCTGCCGCCTTGTATCGAGCGCTTCATGTACGCGACCATTTCCTGCGTGCCGCCCGTGATGAACAACCGCTTGAACGGATAGTCATGGTTGCCCTGCAGCTGGAAACCGCAGGCACCCAGCAGCAACGATGCGACGACGACCAGCAAGACCCGAATCAGATTTTTCTTCACACTTTCCTCGCGTCAGCGAACGAATCAGGCGACGATATTGACCAGTCGGCCCGGGACGACAATGATTTTCTTCGGCATCTGGCCATTGCCGAAACGCGCGAACATCTCGTGCGCGAGCGCGGCCGCCTCGATCGTCTCGCGGCTGGCCGCCTTCGCGACCTTCAGCGTGCCGCGTGCCTTGCCGTTGATCTGCAGCACCAGCTCGACGTCGGCCATCTCGAGCGCGGCGGCGTCCACCTGCGGCCACGGCGCGTCCAGCAGCGCGCCGGACACGGCCGCATAACCGAGCGCCTCCCACAGCGTGTGCGTCACATGCGGCACGACCGGGTACAGCGCGCGCAGCAGGATGCCGACCGTCTCCCGCAGCACGGCGGCGCCATGCGGTCCGGCGACGACCGCGTCGCGCGCCGCCTCGATCGCCTTCAGCATCTTCATCGCCGCCGACACGACCGTGTTGTACTGGATGCGCTGGTAATCGAAATCCGCCTGCTTCAGCACCGCATGCACCTCGCGGCGCAACGCCTTCTGCGCATCGTCGAGCGCGCCCGGGTCCACGGTCGAGAGATCGGGACCCCTCGCGATCGTCCCGCGCTCCGCGTAGGCGAACGCCCAGAGGCGACGCAGGAAGCGGCTCGCGCCCTCGACGCCGGTGCCCGACCATTCGAGCTGCTGCTCGGGCGGCGCGGCGAACATCGTGAAGAGGCGCGACGTGTCCGCGCCGTGCGAATCGATCAGCGATTGCGGATCGACGCCGTTGTTCTTCGACTTCGACATCTTCTCGACGCCGCCGAGCACCACCGGCTGGCCATCGGCGACGGACGTCGCGCCCACCGGACGGCCCTTGTCGTCGTGCGCGACCGTGACGTCGAGCGGGTTGAACCAGGTCTTCTTGCCCGCCGCGTCCTCGCGGTAGAAGGTGTCGTTCAACACCATCCCCTGGGTCAGCAGGCGCTTGGCCGGCTCGCCGAAGCTCACCAGACCCATGTCGCGCATCACCTTGGTCCAGAACCGCGAATACAGCAGGTGCAGGATCGCATGCTCGATGCCGCCGATGTACTGGTCCATCGGCATCCAGTGATCGGTGCGCGCGTCGACCATCGTCGGCGCGTCCGGGCAGGTGTAGCGCGAGAAATACCACGACGAATCGACGAAGGTGTCCATCGTGTCGGTTTCGCGCTTCGCCGCCGCGCCGCACGTCGGGCAGGTCGTATTGACGAAGGCGGCGGATTTCGCCAGCGGATTGCCGCTGCCGTCCGGCACCAGGTCCTCCGGCAGGATCACCGGCAGCTGGTCCTCCGGCACCGGCACGTCGCCGCACGCGTCGCAATGGATGATCGGGATCGGCGTGCCCCAGTAGCGCTGCCGCGAGATGCCCCAGTCGCGCAGACGCCAGGTGGTCTGCTTCTCGCCGAGTTTCGACGCCGCGAGGTCGGCGACGATCGCGTCGACCGCCGCGGCGAAGTCCAGGCCGTCGTACTTGCCGCTGTTGACCAGACGACCCTGCGCCTTGTCCGCGTACCACTCCTGCCAGTGCTCGGTCGAGAACGCCTGTCCGGCCACATCGACCACCTGCGTGATCGGCAGGTGGTAACGGCGCGCGAACGCGAAATCGCGCTCGTCGTGCGCCGGCACGCCCATCACCGCGCCCTCGCCATAGCCCATCAGCACGTAATTGCCGATCCAGACCTCGACCGGCGCGCCGGTGAGCGGATGCCGGACGAAGAAACCGGTCGCCATGCCCTTCTTCTCGGCGGTCGCCATGTCCGCCTCGGCGACGCTGCCGCCCTTGCATTCGTCGATGAACGGCTGCAGCTCGGGCTTGTCCCGCACGAGCCGGGTCGCGAGCGGATGCTCGGCGGCGATCGCGCAGAACGTGACGCCCATCAGCGTGTCGGCGCGCGTGGTGAAGACGCGCAACTGCCGCTGCTCGCCGTCGATCTCGTACGGGAAACCGAAGTTCACGCCAAAGCTCTTGCCGATCCAGTTCTGCTGCATCACCTTGACGCGTTCCGGCCATTCGAGACCTTCGAGGTCGTCGAGCAGCGCGTCCGCGTAATCGGTGATGCGCAGGTAGTACATCGG
>JBPBQT010000112.1:0-8647 GCA_050955065.1 Janthinobacterium lividum
GGCGCGCCGCCGATGGCTTCGAGGCGCTGCCCCTTTTCCATGCCGCCCTCGCGGCGGCTCTTGAGCAGCGCCAGCGTGTACGGATGGCATGGGTCGCGCATCAGGCTGTGAATCGATCCCTCCTCGGCGATCGACCCGCCGTACATCACCGCGATCCGGTCGGCGATCTCGACCGCGGCGCCGATGTCGTGCGTGACGAACACGATCGACAGACCGAGATCGCGCTGCAATTCGCGCAGCAGGATCAGCACCTGGATCTGCACGGTCGCGTCGAGCGCGGTGGTGGGTTCGTCGGCGAGCAGGATCTGCGGGTCGCCCGCGAGCGACAGCGCGATCATCGCGCGCTGCCGCATCCCGCCGGACATCTCATGGGGATACGCATCGAGCCGGCGCTCGGGACTCGGGATGCGCACCGCCTGCAGCAGTTCGAGCGCGCGCTGGCGCGCCGCCGCGCGCGACATCTTGCGATGCGTGCGCACGGTCTCGGCGATCTGCTGCCCGACCGTGTAGACCGGATCGAGCGCCAGCAGCGGTTCCTGGAACACCATCGCCACCTTGCCGCCGCGCAGCTTCGCGAGCGCACCCGGCGACAACCCCATCACCGCCTCGCCCGCCACGTCCAGACGCCCCTCGATGGTCGTCGTGCGCGGCGAATGCAGCCGCATCATCGCGCGCAGCGTCACGCTCTTGCCCGAACCCGACTCGCCGATCAGCGCGAGCGCCTCGCCCCGGGCGACGTTCAGCGAGACGCCGTTGACCGCGCGGATCACCTTGCCGTGGGCGGTGAAACGCACGCGCAGATTCTCGATCGCGATCGCCGGCGCACCGATCGCCGCCGTTCCAGCCGCCGTTCCAGCCGCTGCGCCCGTCGCCGTCGCCGCCGCCGTCATCGTTTCCGTGCTCATGCCGGCACCTCGCGCGCCGCCGCGCCCCGCCCCGCCGCGCTGTGCCCCGAGTCCGGTTCGAGCATCAGGCAGGCAGTCGCATGCGCGTTGCGTTCCAGCAATTGCGGCACCCTGACCGAACAGACCGCCTCGGCATGCGCGCAACGCGGGTGAAAGGGGCAACCCGACGGCGGATCGACGGGGTTCGGCGGATCGCCGGCGAGCGGCGGCTCGAGCGTGCGCCGGTCCGGGTCCATCGACGGCACCGACGACAGCAAGGCCCGCGTGTACGGATGCGCGGGATGCGAGAACAGCGTCCCGGTCGCGCCGATCTCCACCACCTTGCCCAGATACATCACCAGCACCCGGTCGCAGAGATAGCGCACCACGCCGAGGTCGTGGCTGATGAACAGATAGGTCAGATCGAACGCCGCCTTCAGGTCGATCAGCAGGTTCAGCACCTGCGCCTCGACCGATTTGTCGAGCGCCGACACCGCTTCGTCGAGGATCACCAGCCGCGGCTGCAACGACAGCGCCCGCGCGATGTTCACGCGCTGGCGCTGACCGCCCGACAACTCGTGCGGATAGCGCCCGGCGAAACGCACCGGTTCGAGTCCGACGCGCGCGAGCAGGTCCTGCGCCCGTTCGGTCGCGGCCCGGCGCGACAGGCCATGCACGCGCGGCGAGAACGCGATCGACTCCTCGATGGTCAGGCGCGGGTTCAGCGATGCATAGCTGTCCTGAAAGACCATCTGCACCTGACTGTAATAACGGCGCAGCGGCAGCGTGCGCGACCCCACCAGTTCGGCGTCGAACACCAGCTCGCCGCGGTCCTGCCGGGTGAGTTGCATCAGCAGGCGCGCGGTCGTCGACTTGCCGCACCCGGACTCGCCGACGACGCCGAGCGTCTCGCCTTTGCGGATATCGAAGCTGACGCCGTCGACCGCCTTGACCGCTTGCTTGCCCGTCCCCGGCAAACCCTTCTTCAGCGGGAAATGCTTGACCAACCGGCTCACCGCCAGCAAAGGCTGCGCGGGACCGCCCAGATCGGTTTTTTCAAGAATCGGCATGTGCATCTACCCCTTGATCTCCATCGCCGAACGGATCGCGTCCGCCAGGATGTTGAATGAAATCGATGTGATGAAGATCATCAGACCCGGCAGCGCGGCGATCAGCGGCTGGCTGTAGATCGCCGTGCGCAGCGTGTTGAGCATCAGGCCCCACTCGGGGTTCGGCGGCGTCACGCCCAGCCCGAGAAAGGACAGACCGGAAGCGAGGATCATCGACACCGAGATCAGGCTCGTCGCATAGACGAAGATCGGCCCGAGCACGTTGCCGAGCAGATGCACGCGCACGATCGTCAGCGCCGAGGCACCGGAGCTGCGGGCCGCGTCGATGAAGTCGCTGGTGCGCAACTGCGTGGTGACGCTCTCCGCCACGCGCACGATCTGCGGCACGAACACGATCGTCAGCGACAGCAGCGAGTTGCCGATGCCGCTGCCCAGCGTCCCCGACAGCGCGACGGCGAGCAGCACCGACGGAAACGCGTAGAGGACGTCGACCACACGCATGATCAGCGTGTTCGCCAGGCCGCCCGCGTAACCGGCGAACACGCCCAGCGCGCCGCCGATCACGAAGGAGAGCGCGACCGGCACGATGCCCATGAACAGCGACAGGCGCGAACCGACGATGAGCCGGGTCAGCATGTCGCGTCCGAGTTCGTCGGTGCCCAGCAGGTGGCCGGGCGTGCCCACCGGTTTGAGCCGGTCGACCATCGAGGTCTGGAACGGGTCCGCCGGTGCCAGGTGATAGGCGAAGACGGCCATCAGCAGCAACAGCAGGACCACGGCGCCCGAACCCAGCGCCATCGGGCTGCGCCGCAAGCGGCGCCATGTACTGACCCAGTAGTTCGGCGAGCGCGTCAGCAACGGCGTCTCGACGGTTGGCGTCTTGAGAGAAAGGTCCACGGTGACTCCGTAATCAGGGGACAGGTGGCTGACCGCGGGTGGCTGACTGCGGGTAGCCAATCGCAGGCGGCCAAACGCGCGCCGTCGGCGGCGAGCAGCAAGCGGCAAGCAAGGGCCGTCAACTGCGGGCGATGCGCGGATCGAACAGCGTCTGCACCACGTCGACCACCAGATTCAACAGCACGAAGAACAGCGCCAGCACGAGAATCGTGCCCTGCAGCAACGGGTAATCTCGCTGGAAGATCGCGGTGTTCAACAGGAAACCCGTGCCCGGCCAGGAGAAGATCGTCTCGACCAGGATCGAACCGCCCAGCAGGTAACCCAGTTGCAGGCCCATCACCGACAGCGCCGTGGGCGCGGCGTTCTTCAGTACGTGGCGGAAGATCGCCACGCGCGAGAGACCGCGCGCCTGCAGGCCGACGATGAATTCCTGCGCGAGGATGTCCGCCACCAGCGCGCGCACGGTGCGCGCGATGATGCCCATCGGGATCATCGCCATCGCGCACGCCGGCAGCACCATGTACTGGATGTGATCCCAGTCCCAGGCCCAGCCGCCGGCGCCGTCCGGACCGCCGCCCGTGGCCGGCAGCCACGGCAGGAACACCGAGAAGACGATCACCAGCAGGATCGCGAGCCAGTAGTGCGGCACGCTCACGCCCAGCACCGAGCCGATCGACGCGACGCGGTCCAGCCAGGAATTCTTGAAATACCCGCCGAGAAAGCCGAAGGTGGCGCCGAGGATGAAACCGATCAGCGTCGCCAGCGCCGCCAGGCGCAGCGAGTTGGCGACCGCCGCCAGCACGTCGCGGGTGACCGGCGACCCGGTGGAGATCGAGACGCCCAGGTCGCCGTGCAACGCGCGCCACAACCACGTGAAGAACTGCACCGGCAGCGGTTTGTCGAAGCCGTAGAGCTGGATCAGCTGCGTGCGCAGCGCCTCCGACGCGTCGGCGGGCAGCACCGCGGCCAGCGGGTCTCCCGGCGCGAGATGCAGGAGCGTGAAACACAGCAGGCAGACGCCGAACATGATCGGAATCGCATACAGCACGCGGCGCACCAGATAGGCCAGCATCGCCTATTTCACCGACATCGTGGCGATGTCGATCATCCAGTTCTTCGGCTGGACCACGCCCGTGACTTTTTTCGAGAGCGCGCGCGGACCGACGTCGTGCGCGACCCAGAGGTCGGCGGCCTGGTCGACCATATAGGTGTTCAACTCGCCCAATGCCGCATCGCGCGTCTTCTGATCGAATGCGTTGCGCGCCTGCGCGATCAGCTTTTCGGTCGTGTCGTCGCTGTAGTATCCCCAGTTGTTCGACACCGGCGGGAACGCGGTCCTGCTCGCGAAACGCACCATGCCGAAGAAGGGATCCATCGACGCGAAGCTGACGTTGATCACGTTCGCGCCGTGCGCGGCCGGATCCTTCGCGCCCTGGCGCCAGTTCGTCAGCAGCGTGTTCCACTCGACCACTTCCAGCTTGACGTCGAAGAAACACTGCTTGAGGTTCTGCTGCATGTACTCGTTCATCGGCTGCGGCTGCATCTGCCCGGAGCCCGACGCCGACATCTGCACCTTCACCTGAACCGGCTTGGCGGCCGAGTAGCCGGCGGCGGTCATCAGCTTGCGCGCGGCGTCCGGATCGTACTTGATGTGGAAACTCGGATGGCCGTACCAGGGGTCGCCGGGTTCGTAGGTGCCGGTGGCGGGCGTCATGTAGCCGCCCAGCAGCGTCTTCAGGCCCTCGCGATCCACGCACAGGTTCGCGGCCTCGCGCACGCGCTTGTCGAGCCAGGGCGAGCCCTCGGCATAGGAGAACTGCCAGGGCCAGTTGTGCGGCTGCGTGTTCGAATAGATCGTGAAGCCGCGGCTCTTGATCTGCGGAATCGCATCGGGCGCGGGCGCCTCGATCCAGTCCACCTGGTTCGACAGCAACGCGGCGGTCCGCGCGCTCGCCTCGGGCATCGGCAGCAGCACGACGCGATCGATCTTCGCCATGCGCTTCGGATCCCAGTACGTGGCGTTGCGCACCAGTTCGAGACGCTGCCGCGGCACGAGCCGGTCGACCTTGAACGGGCCGGTGCCCGCGGGGTGGCTCGCGAACGCGGCCCAGGCGGCCTGCGAACGTTTGCCCGCATCCGTCACCGTGGCCGGCAACGCGTCGAAATCCGCCTTCCAGAGCGTGGGCGACGCGAAGTACAGATTCGTCAGGTTGTAGGGAAAGAACGAATCCGGGCTCTTGGTCGTGAATTCGACGCTCGTGTCGTCGATCTTGCGCACCGACACCAGCGTCGGCAGGCGCGACACCGTCAGACCCGCCTGGCGCGGGTCGAACTGCGGCGCGGTCTTGTCGAGGATCTTCTGCACGTTCCACACCACCGCGTCGGCGTTGAACGCCGTGCCGTCATGGAACTTGACGCCGGGACGCAGCTTGACGATCCATTTGGTCTTGTCCTGCGCGGAGACCTGCCAATCCGTCGCAAGCGCGGGAATCAGCGTGCTGGGCGCATTGCTTTTCGTCAGATCCCACTGGATCAACGAATCGTAGAGGGTGATGCCGGTGAAACGGTTGCCTTCGTAACCCTGATCGGGCTGCCCCGCCGTATAGGGGATGTCGGCGGCGGTCATCGCGATGCGCAGTGTCGATTCCGCCCGCGCCGCCGATACCGTCAGCACGCCCCCCGCACACAACATCGCCATCACGCCGGACCGGCGCCAGAACCCGTTACTGAAAATCATCACTGCTCCAAAGAATCACGAAGACCTCGATCTGCCGACCGGCGCCGCCGATGCATGGCGCGCGACCGCGCGGCGCACCGTACGATTCCAGCGCGGATGAAACGATCCTATTGAGCGCAAAAATCTTTGTCCAATAGTAGTTTTCCCGTTTTCAACGCTTTCCATGCGGGACCGAAATGTTTTCTGATCAGTTGACTGCGGCAACCAGTTGTGAAGATGGGAACGGCATGCGCACGGAGCATCGAGGCGCCATCGCAAGCGATGGGGACCGCCGAGGGAAAGCGCAAGAGGCGCGCAAGAGACGCGCTGGCGGAGGTCGAACAGGCGGGTACACGTCGCCGACCGCGCGGACCATTCACGGAAAGCGGGCACCGTGCGGTGAGGGGGGAGGTAAGGTTGCGTCCGTCGCGTTACATCTGTCGCGTTACGTCCGTCGCGTTACGTCCGTCGCGTTACGTCCGTCGCGTTACGTCCGTCGCGTCAAGTGCGAGCGTTGCGGGCGCTGCGGGCGCTGTGGGCGCTGTGGGCATTGCGCCCGCTGCGGCGACCCGTGCCTGCGCATCGGCTTCGACGCCATTCGCCACGTTCAACGTCTCGCTGTCGTCCTTCAGGGCCACGCCGGTCAGCCCGAGGCGCCGCGCATGCGTGAGCAGATACTGCAGCTTGTGCGCGGCGGTTTCGTAATCGAGCCCTTCGGGCCGCACGTTCGAGACGCAGTTACGCTGTGCGTCGTTGCAGCCCACGCGCGGCGCGTGCGTGAGATACACGCCGAGGCTGTCCGGTGAACTCAGTCCGGGGCGCTCGCCGATCAGGATCGCGAGCAACGGCGCGCCCAGCCGTTCGCCGATCTCGTCCCCGAGCGCGACGCGCGCGTGACGCGCCACCACGACCGGGCCGATGCGCCAGCCTTCAAGACGTCGGCGCAGGGCTTCGAGCAGCGGCACCGCGTGCCGCGCCACAGCCAGCGAGGAGAGGCCGTCGGCCAGCACGAAGACGATGTCCGGCGCGGCATCGGCGTCGGGAGCGCGTGGCGGCGCGGATGTCGCCTCCGGGGGGGCCGGCGCGTCGGCACGCGCCGTCATTTCGAAGGCGCAGCCCGCGGCGAGCGTGGCGAACGCCTCGCGGCTGGCGTCGGACAGGCGCCGGCCGAGGTCGGGCCGCCGCAGGTAATGTTCGCGATCGGGCGCGGCGCTGTCGACCGCGAACGAGGCAAATCCCGCGGCGTCGAGCTGCTCGCGCAGCACCGGCACGTCCAGCGGCCGATGCACCGCGTCGCGCGCCTGCGCATGCGACAGGTTGAACGCGAGTAATGGCGCGGTCGGCATGCCGTGGCCCGCGCGGCCCAATGCGATCCGGGCCCGGGTGAACTGCCGCAGCGGCTCCCAGGGGTTCTTCTGCTCCAGTGCATCGCTCATCGGTGTCCCCTGCTCCATGTGCCGCAGGCGCCGCCGGCACCGCGGCCGCCACGACCATTCGCGTCGCGGCCGACGCCCCGCTGTCCGCACGCCCGGCGCCGTTCGGTTGCCGTCATGCGCCGATCCATTCCCGCGCGCCCGCCAGCAGCGGCAGGTGCGCGCCCTGCGGCAGCAGCACGCCGCGCGCATCGGTGATCGCCATCGTTTCCAGCCACGCCTCGAATTCCGGCGCGCGCCGCAGGCCCAGCACGTCGCGGATATACAGCGCATCGTGGAACGACGTGCTTTGATAATTGAGCATGACGTCGTCGGCGCCCGGCACGCCCATGATGAAGTTGATACCCGCCACGCCCAGCAGCGTGAGCAGCGTGTCCATGTCGTCCTGGTCGGCCTCGGCATGATTCGTGTAGCAGATGTCGCAGCCCATCGGCACGCCCAGCAGCTTGCCGCAGAAATGGTCCTCGAGCCCGGCGCGGATGATCTGCCGGCCGTCGTACAGGTACTCGGGACCGATGAAGCCCACCACCGTGTTCGTCAGCAGGGGATTGAACTTGCGCGCCACCGCATAGGCCCGCACCTCGCAGGTCTGCTGATCGACGCCATGATGCGCGTCGGCGGACAAGGCGCTGCCCTGCCCCGTCTCGAAATACATCAGGTTCTCGCCGACCGTGCCGCGCTTGAGCGAGAGGCCCGCTTCGTACGCCTCCTGCAGCAGCGCGAGCGAGACGCCGAAGCTCGCGTTCGCCTTTTCGGTGCCGGCGATCGACTGGAACACCAGGTCGACCGGCGCGCCGCGTTCGATCGCGGCGATCGTGTTCGTGACGTGCGTGAGCACGCACGACTGCGTGGGCACCTGGTAGCGCTGCCGGAACGCGTCGATCATGTCGAGCAGCGTGATGATGGCCGACAGGCTGTCGGACGCCGGATTGATGCCGATCACCGCGTCGCCGCAGCCGTACATCAGGCCGTCGAGCATCGACGCGGCGATGCCGCGCACGTCGTCGGTCGGGTGATTCGGCTGCAACCGCGCCGAGAGCCGTCCGGGCAGACCGAGGGTATTGCGAAACCGCGTCACCACCGGGCGTTTCTTCGCGACCGCGATCAGGTCCTGGTTGCGCATCAGTTTCGACACCGCCGCCACCATCTCCGGCGTCAGTCCGGCCGTGATCGCGCTCAGTTGTTCGAGTCCCGTGGTCTCGGCCAGCAGCCAGTTGCGGAAATCGCCCACGCTCAAATGGCGGATCGGCGCGAACGCTTCCGCCGAATGCCCGTCGATGATCAGCCGCGTCACCTCGTCCGATTCGTACGGGATCACCACGTCGTTCAGAAACGCGGACAGCGGCACGCCGGCGAGGGCCATGCGCGCGACCGCGCGTTCCTCCTCGCTGGCCGCCGCGAGCCCCGCGAGCTGATCGCCCGAACGTAGCGGACTGGCTTTCGCCAGCAAGGTGGCGAGCCCGTCGAACCGGTAGGTTCGCGGGCCGGCGGTCTCCGTGTAGATCATTCGGCATGCCCTTGCAGAACCGTCGCGCAGGATTGCGCTGGACGTAGCGACGCTCCCCATCATACGTCTTGCAAAATAGCCTCGCCGCGCACGACGCGACGTGGGCGCGTATGCGAAGCGCGGTAAGATGCGCGCGTGGA
>JBPBQT010000113.1:0-8349 GCA_050955065.1 Janthinobacterium lividum
GAGGATTTCCTGGTCTGGACGCATACGTCGAACATGGATCCGAGGGTGATCAAGGGTTCCTACGCGGGCGCGATCGGCATTCCGCAGTTCATGCCGTCAAGCATCCTGAAATACGCGGTCGATTTCGACGGCAATCGGACGATCGACCTGCGCAACAGCGCGCCCGACGCGATCGGCAGCGTCGCCAATTTCCTGAAAAAGAGCGGCTGGGAGACGGGTCGCCCGGTGATGTGGCAGATCGCGCCGGACGTGGGCAGCCAGGGCATCGCGCAAGCCGCGGGCGACGGCAGGCGTGAGCCGCACTGGTCGCTGGACCAGTTGCTCAAGGCCGGGATGCTGCTCAACGAGCCCGGCATCGACGCCGACGGCGAGCGCGGCACCCCGTTGGCGGTCGTCGACCTGCCCACGCCGGGCCAGCCGACGCAATACCAGCTCGGCCTGCAGAATTTCTACGTGCTGACCGAGTACAACCACAGCTTCTTCTACGCGACGTCGGTCTACCAGCTCGCCCAGGCGATCAAGGCGAAGATACAGGCGGGCGGCGGGTCCTGATCGCGTCTCAGGCCGGAAACACGCCGGTCGACAGATACCGGTCGCCCCGGTCGCAGACGATGAAGACGATCGTCGCGTTCTCGACCTCGCGCGCAACGCGCAGCGCGACGGCGGCCGCGCCACCCGACGACACGCCGGCGAAAATGCCCTCCGCCGTGGCAAGCCTGCGCATCGTCGTCTCGGCGTCCCCCTGCGACACCGACTCCGTACGGTCGACGCGCTGCTTGTCGAAGATCTTCGGCAGATAGGCGTCGGGCCATTTGCGGATGCCGGGAATCCGCGCGCCTTCGGTCGGCTGCGCGCCGACGATCTGGATCGCCGGATTCTTTTCCTTCAGGAATTGCGACGTTCCCATGATCGTGCCGGTCGTGCCCATCGACGACACGAAATGCGTGATCTGCCCGTCGGTGTCGCGCCAGATCTCCGGGCCCGTGCCTTCATAATGGGCGAGCGGATTGTCGGGATTGCCAAACTGGTCGAGAATGATCCCGGCGCCGTCGCGCTGCATGTTCTCCGCCAGGTCGCGCGCGTATTCCATGCCGCCCTTCACCGGGGTCAGCACGATCTCGGCGCCATAGGCCGCCATGCTCTGCCGGCGTTCGATCGACAGATCCTCGGGCATGATCAGCACCATCTTGTAGCCGCGCACCGCGGCCGCCATCGCCAGTGCGATGCCGGTATTGCCGCTGGTCGCCTCGATCAGACGATCGCCTGGCTTGATGCGGCCCCGCTCCTCCGCCTTCTTGATCATCGACAACGCGGGCCGGTCCTTGACGGAACCGGCCGGATTGTTGCCTTCCAGCTTCGCCAGCACGACATTGTTTCGCTTACGGATATCGTCGTCGACGAGACGAACGAGCTGGACGAGCGGCGTATTGCCGATCGTGTCTTCAATGGTGTGATATTTCATGGTCGCGCCCGATTCCGAAAAACATCCGAGCAGGAATTGTAGCCCATCGGCCGCGATGACGCGGTCGTGGGCGAGGTGGCAGCGCCCGCGGGCATGCCGTGCACGCGGTGCCCGGACCCCGAGGGCCGACCTTCGGACGCGGCTATGAAGCATGGCCATGAAGCACGACCGTGAAGCACGGCCGTGAAGCACGGCCATCAAACGCGTGAACCGGGACAGAAGACCGGGAACTCAGGACTTCGGCCCGAAAGTCAGTCCGCCTTCGACGAAGCGCTTCGCCATCTTCTCGCCGATGCCCCGCACGCGGCTGGCAAGGTCCTTCGAGTCGGTGAAAGCGCCGTTCGCCTCCCGTTCGGACACGATCGTCTGCGCGGTGGCCGGTCCGATGCCCTTCACCGACGTCAGGGCCTCCCGGTCCGCGCTGTTGATATCCACCGCGTGGGCGGTGCTCAATGCGGAGAAGCAAAGGACAGCGGCTGCGACTACGTTTTTGAACATGACAGTCTCCCGATCGACTAGGGTTGCCAGCCGCCCGTGTACCCGGCGGCGGCTGGTGAGACCAGTCTAGGGAGACGCCCGGTCGCGCAACAGCTGTCCGGACGGTCTAATCCTTATGCCGTCAGCGATTCAGGCCCGGACGGCAGGCCCGGCGCTCGGGTGGCAGGCCTGTCGTCCGGGCGGTGAACCGCCTCTCAGGCGGTAAGCCAGCCGATATAGCGCGCCACACCCTCTTCGACGCTGAGGAAGGGCGCGTCGTAACCGGCCGTGCGCAGCGCGCCGATGTCGGCCTGTGTGAAGCACTGGTATTTGCCGCGCAATGCGTCCGGGAACGGGACGTACTCGAGCAGGCCGGCAGCGACGAGCTGTTCGAGACTCAGCGCCGGCTCGCCCTGCTGCGCACGCAGCGTGTTCACGACGGTGCGCGCGATGTCGTTGAACGGCTGCGCGCGGCCGCTGCCGAGGTTGAAGATGCCCGAGCGCTCGGGATGATCGAGGAAGAACAGATTGACCGCCGCCACGTCCTCGACCGAGACGAAGTCACGCGTCTGTTCGCCGGCCGCGTAGCCGTTGTAGTCGCCGAAGAGCTTGACCCGGCCGTTCGCCCGGAACTCGTTGTAGTTGTGGAAGGCAACCGACGCCATCCGGCCCTTGTGCGACTCGCGCGCGCCGTAGACATTGAAGTAGCGAAAGCCCGCGATCTGGCTTTCGGCCGAGGGCAGACGCTCGCGGACGATCTGGTCGAACAGGAATTTCGAATAGCCATAGACGTTCAGCGGCCGCTCGTGTTCGCGCGACTCGACGAAAACGTCCGAACCGCCATAGACGGCGGCGGACGACGCGTACAGAAAGGCCACACCCTGTTCGAGACAGCCGTCGAGGATCGCGCGCGAGTAACGGAAATTGTTTTCCATCATGTAGCGGCCGTCGCTTTCCATCGTGTCGGAACACGCGCCCTCGTGGAACACGGCCTGCACGGCGCCGAAATCGCCGCGGGTGAAGCGGGCGACGAAGTCTTCCTTGTCCAGGTAGTCGCTGATGTCGCAATCCACCAGATTGTGGAATTTGTCCGCGCGGCTCAGGTTGTCGACCGCGACGATGTCACGCTCGCCGCGCAGGTTGAGGGCCTTGACGATATTGCTGCCGATGAAGCCGGCCGCGCCGGTGACGATGATGGTCATGATGTTCGATCCAGGGCCGCGGGCACACCCGCGGCGGGAAAAGGCGCGCGACGTCAGGCGTCGGCGGCGTGGTTCAGGCGGCGAAAGTCACGTAATGAGCGTCACGTAGCGAAAGTCGGATAGCGCTGCGCCGGCAACGAAAGTTGGACGGTGCAGGTCAGGAATTGAACAGTTCGTCGTAGCCGAGCGTCGCGGTGCCGAGCTTGCCGACCACGATGCCCCCGGCGCGGTTCGCCAGACGCACGGCGTCGGCCAGCGACAGCCCCGCGCCCAGCATCACGGCGAGCGTGGCGATCACGGTGTCGCCCGCGCCGGAGACGTCGTACACCTCGCGCGCCTGCGCGGGCACCGAAAATACGCCGTCGGCGGTGAAGAGGCTCATGCCGTCCTCCGAGCGGGTCAGCAGCAGCGCATCGAGCCGCAGCGACGCGCGCAACGCGTCGATCTTCCCGCGCAACTCGGCTTCGCTCGCCCAGCCGCCCACCACCTGCTGCAGTTCGGCGCGGTTCGGCGTCAACAGCGTCGCGCCGCTGTACCGCGACCAGTCGCTGCCCTTCGGATCGACCAGCACCGGCTTGCCGGCCTCGCGCGCCATTGTGATCATCTGGCCGACATGCGTGAGGCCGCCTTTCGCGTAATCGGACAGCAGCACGATATCGGTGGTGGGCAGCAGCGCCGAGAAACGCCCGAGGCAGGCGAGCAGCACTTCGTGCGCGGGACTGCTCTCGAAATCGATGCGCAGCAGTTGCTGCTGGCGCGCCAGCACGCGCAGCTTGATCGTGGTCGCGAGCGCGGCGTCGCGCTCCAGATGCGCGATGACCCGGCTCTCTTCCAGCAGGCTGACGATGCGCTCGCCCGGCTCGTCGTTGCCGACCACGCACAGCAGCGAGCCCTCGCCGCCCAGCGCGGCGACGTTGCGCGCGACGTTGGCCGCGCCGCCAAGCCGCTCCTCGCTGCGTTGCGCGAGCACGACCGGCACCGGCGCTTCGGGCGAGATGCGGTTGACGTCGCCGAACCAGTAACGGTCGAGCATGACATCGCCAACGACAAGTACCTTCGAGCGGCCCAATACCGCCTTGTCTACAGTGGGCAGGGGTGCCGGCGCGACCGCCGGTGGCGCTGCCGGCGGCGCGGAAGGCGAGGAAGGCAGCGTCGCCTCGGGAATGTTCAAATCAGGATTCATCGTCGGATGCTTGTCTGGCGACGTCAGGCAGAACTGCCCAGCGTCTCGGTTCGCCGCGGCGCATAGCTCTCCCAGTGGCCGCAACCCGGGCACTGCCAGTAGAAAAGACGCGCGCGGAAACCGCAATTCTGACACGTAAAGCGCGGCAGATTGCGGGTACGCTGGCGAATCAGGTTCCGCATCAATTCCAGTTCGTCGCGGCGCGGCGCCTCGCTGGTGGCAATCTGCGCCTCGAGCAGCAGCAGCGTGGCGGAGGCGCTGGGCGAGCGCTTCATCTGGCGCAACGCCAGCGCGTGCGCGGCGTCGACGCCCTCGGTGGCATTGACATGCTTGTAGGCCACGTCGAGCAGATCGATCGAGGGATGGTTGTCGAGGTAATCAACCAACCGCGCCGCACCCTCGTGTGCGCGTCCCTCGGCCTGGTAGGCCTTCATGATCGGCTCCGCGACCAGCGGCAGGTAGACGGCGTTCTGGCTCTCGACCCGCGTATAGAAACCCAGCGCACCGGCGGTGTTGCCGGCGGCCGCCTCGACATCGCCCAGCAGGATCGTCGCGCGCACGTTCGTGGCGTTCGTCTTCAGCGCGCTGGCCAGTTCGTCGCGCGCGATATCGCGCTCTCCCCGGTGCAGCGCATCGGCGGCCAGTTCGCAATGAAACTGCGAGATTTCCTTGCGCAGCGACGGCGCGCCGGCGTCCTCGAGCTTGCGGGCGATCGCGATCGACCGCGTCCAGTCCTTTTCCGTCTGGAAAATCGTCAACAGCGAGCGTTCGGCCTCGGTGTGGTAAAGCCCCACCGCGATCGAGGTGAACGTCTGTTCGGCACGGTCGAGCAGGCCGGCTTTCAGGAAATCCTGTCCCAGTTCGTACAGCGCGTGATCGCGCTCGTTGACCGGCAGGTCCGCCCGGTTCAGCAGGTTTTGATGCACGCGAATCGCCCGTTCCGTCTCGCCGCGGCGCCGGAACAGGCTGCCGAGCGCGAAATGCAGCTCGGTGGTTTCGGGGTCGAGCTTGACGACCTCGATGAAAGCGTCGATCGCCTTGTCGGGCTGCTCGTTGAGCAGGAAGTTCAGGCCGCGGAAATACGAACGCGGCAGGTTCGCCGCGTCCGACAACAAGTGCTTGAGATCGAAGCGCGCCGCCATCCAGCCCAATCCGAAAACCACCGGAATGACCAGCAACCACCAGAAATCGAGGTCCATGCGCGTGTACTGCCTTAGAGGGGGTGAAGCGGATTACATGATGGGCGGAAACGGCGGCAGGTCGGCGGAGTCGCGGCCCTCGCGCGCCACCTGCAGCTCGCGGCGCAGCCGCGCGATTTCGCGACCGCGCCGGAACCAGCCGGGCAACGCCGCAAGCAGTCCGGCGAGCACCCCGCTCACGAAGAACACCAGGCCGATCAGGATCATCGGCGCGCTCCACGTATAGCCCGCGAGCAGGTTCAGCGAACCCTGCTGCAGGTTCGCGAACGCCAGCACGAGAAACGCGATGAAAATCAGGACACGAATCAACCAGACGAAAAACTTCATGCGATCGAGCCTTTGGTAATCAGCGGTGGAGCGCCGCGCGCGTGAGGACAGCGGTGCCCGCCCCGCCCGGCCGGCGAACGTCCGTATGGTGCCAGCCGGGCGGCCCGAGCCGGGTCGGATCAGCCGTATTGTAAAGGATGATGCCGCCCCACCGTCCCGGGCAGGCGCCACAGCCAAAAAAAAAGCGCCCGAAGGCGCTTTTTTCAACATCGTGTACAGGTATTCAGATGTCGTCGTCGGAGGTTCTCACCGGGATCGCTTCCCCGCAGCGCCGGTCGACGCGCTCGCGCAACTCCTTGCCGGGCTTGAAGTGCGGAACGAATTTCTCCGGCACCAGCACTTTTTCGCCCGACTTCGGGTTGCGCCCTTCGCGCGACGGTCGGCGGTTCAGCGCAAAACTGCCGAATCCGCGGATCTCGATCCGGTGTCCGTTGGCCAACGCCTCGGACATCGCATCGAGCATCGTCTTGACCGCGTAATCCGCATCCTTGGCAACCAGTTGCGGAAAACGCGAGGCAAGCTGGATCACCAATTCCGATCGCGTCATGCCGCTTTCCTTACGAGTTCGAACCTTCCATCTTGGCCTTCAACAGCGCGCCCAGATTGGTCGTGCCGGTGGCGGCCGAGCTTTCCGACTGCTGGAACTTCGACACGGTTTCCTGCGTCTCGGCCGAATCCTTGGCCTTGACCGACAGGTTGATGCCACGCGACTTGCGATCGACGTTGATGATGACCGCGGTCACTTCCTCGCCTTCCTTCAGCACGTTGCGTGCATCCTCGACGCGGTCCTGAGCGATTTCCGACGCACGGAGGTAACCCTCGATGTCGTTGCCCAGATTGATGATCGCGCCCTTCGGGTCGACCGACTTCACGGTGCCGCGAACCACGGAACCCTTGTCGTTCATCGCCACGAAGTTGCTGAACGGGTCGCCTTCCATCTGCTTGATGCCCAGCGAGATGCGTTCCTTGTCGACGTCGATACCCAGCACCAGCGCGTCGACCTCGTCGCCCTTCTTGTACTTCCGAACCGCTTCCTCGCCCGTCTCGTTCCACGACAGGTCCGACAGATGGACCAGGCCGTCGATGCCGCCCGGCAGACCGATGAACACGCCGAAGTCGGTGATCGACTTGATCGCGCCATGCAGACGGTCGCCCTTCTTGTAGTTGCGGCTGAAGTCGTCCCACGGGTTCGGCTTGCACTGCTTCATGCCGAGGCTGATGCGGCGACGGTCTTCGTCGATCTCGAGGACCATGACTTCGACTTCGTCACCCAGCTGAACGACCTTGTTCGGCGCGACGTTCTTGTTGGTCCAGTCCATCTCGGACACGTGAACCAGGCCTTCGATGCCCGACTCGATCTCGACGAACGCGCCGTATTCGGTGATGTTCGTAACCTTGCCGAACAGGCGGGTGTTCGCCGGGTAACGGCGCGAGATGCCTTCCCACGGATCGTCGCCCAGCTGCTTCATGCCCAGCGAGACGCGGTTCTTTTCCTGGTCGAACTTCAGGACCTTCGCGCGCACTTCCTGGCCGACGGACAGCACTTCGCTCGGATGACGCACGCGACGCCATGCGATGTCGGTGATGTGCAGCAGACCGTCGATGCCGCCCAGGTCGACGAATGCGCCGTAGTCGGTGATGTTCTTGACGATACCGTCGACGATCGCGTCTTCCTTCAGCGTCTGCAGCAGCTTCGCGCGCTCTTCGCCCTGCGTGGCTTCCACCACCGCGCGGCGCGAGACGACGACGTTGTTGCGCTTGCGGTCGAGCTTGATGACGCGGAATTCGAGCGTCTTGCCTTCGTAGGCGGTCGTGTCCTTGACCGGACGCACGTCGACCAGCGAACCCGGCAGGAATGCCCGGATGCCGTTGATCATGACCGTCATACCACCCTTCACCTTGCCGGTGATCGTGCCGGTGACCAGCTCGTCGTTGTCGAGCGCCTTTTCCAGCTGCAGCCAGGAAGCGAGACGCTTGGCCTTGTCGCGCGACAGGATCGTGTCGCCGTAGCCGTTTTCCAGCGCGTCGATGGCCACCGAGACGAAATCGCCCAGTTCCACTTCGACTTCGCCTGCGTCATTCTGAAACTCTTCGATCGGAATGTACGCTTCGGACTTCAGCCCGGCGTTGACGACGACGAAGTTGTGATCGATACGGACGACTTCAGCCGAAATCACTTCACCAGCGCGCATGTCCTGTCGAGTCAGCGACTCTTCGAACATCGTGGCAAAAGATTCGGTGTTGGGGGTTGCGGTTTGGAGGTCGGACATAAAAATTGTGAACTGCGTCTCGGTTGGCCATCGTGCCGCCATGCCTTCAAGGCACATCGGCGCGATTTTGCGTCGTGACAGCCGATATGAAAGGGTATCGGCTTATCCACTACACCGGTGGCGTCGTGACGCGGGGGTTGGTGGTTGAAAACGATCCCGGTTGCGCCGGGCGGGTCATACAGGGTGATGCCTGTGCTGCGGTGCAACTCTGCCTGCTTCAGGCGCTTCG
>JBPBQT010000114.1:0-8269 GCA_050955065.1 Janthinobacterium lividum
GGACGACGGTAATCCCATGCACAGCAATTTGATCGAACGACTGCGGGCGGTCGTCGGCGACGCCGGGCTCGTGCTCGACGCGCAGCAGCAGGCCGGCTATCTGACCGACTGGCCCCGCAAGTGGACCGGCAGGACACCGGTGGTGGTGCGACCGGATTCGACCGCGCAGACGGCCGCGGCGATGCGCGTCTGCCATCAGACCCGCACGCCCGTGGTGCCGCAGGGGGGCAACACCGGCATGACCGGCGCCGGCATTCCCGACGCGGGCGGCCACCAGGTCGTCCTCAGCACGACGCGGATGCACCGCATCCTCGACGTCGACGCGCTCAGCAGCACGATGACGGTCGAGGCCGGCGCGACGCTGGCGACGGTGCAGCAGGCCGCCGCCGATGTGGACCGCTTCTTCCCGCTGAGCCTGGGCGCCGAAGGCAGTTGCTCGATCGGCGGCAATCTCGCGACCAACGCCGGCGGCATTTCAGTGCTGCGGTACGGCAACATGCGCGATCTGACGCTCGGCGTCGAGGTCGTCCTGGCCGACGGCCGCGTGTGGGACGGCCTGCGCGCGCTGCGCAAGGACAACAGCGGCTACGACCTGCGCGACCTCTTCATCGGCTCCGAAGGCACGCTGGGCATCATCACGCGGGCGGTGCTGAAACTGCATCCCGCGCAAAAAGGCCGCGCCACCGCCTGGGTGGGCATGGCGAGCCACGGCAACGCGATCGCGCTGCTCGCCGCGATGCAGTCCGTCTGCGGGGACCGCATCATCGCCTTCGAACTGATGTCGGAATTCGGGCTGTCGATGATCCTGCGCCATGTCGCCGACACGCAAAGGCCCCTCTCCGGCCATCATCCGTACTACGTGCTGGTCGAACTCGCGGACGCGCAGGACGCCGCGCCCGCCGCGCTGCTGGAGACCGCGCTCGAACAGGCGCTCGGCACGGGCCTCGTCGACGACGCGGTCATCGCCGTCAATGCGCGGCAGCGCCAGCAGATGTGGAAACTGCGCGAAGGCGTCTCGCAGGCGCAATTGCGCGAAGGGCAGCCGCTCAAGCACGACATCGCGTTGCCGATCGTCCGGCTCGCGCCCTTCATCGATGAGGCCGACGCGCTGATGGCCGAGCATTTTCCGTCACTGCCGATCCTGAACTTCGGGCATATCGGCGACGGCAATCTGCATTACAACGTGCTGCTGCCGCACGGTCTGGCGACCGACGAACGCGACCGGCTCACCGCCGCGGTCAATCTGCGCATCCACGACCTGGCGATCTCCTACCGCGGCAGCATCAGTGCGGAACACGGCGTCGGTCTGCTGCGCCGCGACGAACTGCGCCGCTACAAGTCGGACGTCGAGAAGGACCTGATGCGCGCGATCAAGGCGGCGCTCGATCCCGACCAGTTGATGAATCCCGGCAAGGTATTGTGATGTCGCCGCTGCCGACGCCGCGTGTGACGCCGCCTGTGCCTGCGCCAATGACGCCCCTCATCCTGCCTTCACGGGATTGCTGATGCCCGCCTACATCCTGCGCCGTCTCCTGAGTGCGATTCCCGTCATGCTGTTCGTGGCCTTTTTCGTTTTCAGCCTGCTCGATCTCGCGCCCGGCGACCCCGCGGCGCTGGTAGCCGGCGAAAACGCCACGCCCGACGACATCGCACGCATTCGCACCACGCTGGGTCTCGACGAACCCTTCCTGACGCGCTTCGCGCACTGGGTCGTGCGCCTGTTGCACGGCGACCTCGGCACCTCCCTCTTCACCGGTCAGCCGGTCGCCCACATGATCGCGCAGCGGCTCGAACCCACGTTCTCGCTGATGATCCTGACGCTGATGCTGTCGGTCGCGATCGCGGTGCCCGCCGGCGCCTGGGCCGCGTGGCGGCACAACCGCCTGAACGACCGGTTGATCATGCTGGGCGCGGTCTTCAGTTTTTCGCTGCCGGCCTTCGTCGTCGGCTACCTGCTCGCCTGGGTATTCGGCTTGACGCTGCACTGGCTGCCGGTCCAGGGTTATGTCCCGCTCGATCAGGGCGTCTGGGCGTCGCTGCGCACACTGGTGCTGCCCGCGCTCGCGCTGGGCTGCGTCTACGTGGGCCTGATCACTCGCTTCACCCGGGCCACGCTGATCGAGACCCTGTCGCAGGACTACATCCGCACCGCGCGCGCGAAAGGCCTCGGCAACCGCAAGATCCTGTTCCGCCACGCGCTCAAGAACGCCGCGGTGCCGATCGTCACGGTGATCGGCTCGGGCGTCGCGTTGCTGATCAGCGGCACCGTCGTCACCGAGACGGTCTTCTCGATTCCCGGGCTCGGCCGCCTCACCGTCGACGCCATCCTGCGCCGCGACTACCCGATCATCCAGGGCGTGATCCTGCTGTTCAGCTTCCTGTATGTCCTGGTCAACCTCGCGGTCGACCTGCTCTACACGGTCTTCGACCCCCGGATCACGTACTGATGACCTCTTTCCACACCTTGTTGCGACGTCATCCCGGCATCGCCGCAGGCGGCCTGATCCTGCTCGCCCTTGCGCTGGCGGGACTCTTCGCGCCCTTTCTCGGCACGCAGGACCCGACGCAGATCGCCCCCGTCTACCGCGCGCGGCCGCCATCCGCGCAGTTCTGGTTCGGCACGGACCTGCTGGGGCGCGACGTCTACTCCCGCGTGCTGTACGGCACGCGCGTGTCACTCATTGTCGGCTTCTCGGTCGCGCTGCTGTCGACGGCGATCGGGGTCCTGATCGGCGTGGTCGCCGGTTTCGTGCGCTGGCTGGACGTGGTCATCATGCGAATGATGGACGGCTTCATGTCAATTCCCACGATCCTGCTCGCGATCGCGCTCATCGCGATCTGGCGCGAATCGATGCAGACGGTGATCGTCGCCATCACCATCGTCGAAGTGCCGCGCGTGGTGCGGCTGGTGCGCGGCCTGGTGCTGTCGCTGCGCGAGCAGTCGTTCATCGAGGCGGCCGTCACGGCCGGGGCCGGCCGCTGGCGCCTCATGTACCGCCATATTTTCCCGAACACGATCGCCGCGCTGATGGTGCAGGGCACCTATATCCTCGGCGTGGCGATTCTCGCCGAGGCCAGCCTGTCCTTCATCGGCGCGGGCATCCCGCCGGCGACGCCGTCCTGGGGCAACATCATGGCCGAGGGGCGGGCGCTGTGGCAGATCAAACCGCACATGATCCTGTTTCCCGCGCTGTTCCTGTCGGCCACCATCCTCGCGGTCAACATGCTGGGCGACGGCCTGCGCGACGCACTCGATCCGCGCATGTCGCGGGAAGGCTGAACCATGCCGACGACTTCTGCTGCTGCCGCTGAATCCGCTTCCGACATCGCTCCTGATTGCACTCCTGATCGCGCTCCTGATGGCATTCCCGATGACGCCGCCGATAACGTCCTCGACGTCCGGCGCCTGAGCGTGAGCTTCGCGCGCGACGGTAAAACGTTCACCGCGCTCGACGAGGTTTCGCTGCAGGTCGAGCGCGGCGCCACCGTCGTGCTGGTCGGGGAGTCGGGGTCCGGCAAGTCGGTCACGTCGCTTGCGATCATGCGTCTGATCGGCTTCGGCGGCGGTCGGATCACGCACGGCGCGATCACGTTCCGGCGCACCAGCGGCGAGCGAATCGATCTCGCCCGCGCCAGCGAAGACACGATGCGCGAAATCCGCGGTGCGGAGATCGGCATGATCTTCCAGGAACCGATGACCTCGCTCAATCCCGTGCTGAGCGTCGGCGAACAGATCATCGAGGCGATCCGGCTGCATCAGCGCAAGGACGCCGCCGCGGCGCTGCGCGAGGCGCGCATGCTTCTGGAACGCGTGCGTATTCCCGACGCCGCGCGCGTGTTGCGCCGCTACCCGCATGAACTCTCGGGCGGCATGCGCCAGCGCGTGATGATCGCCATCGCGCTCTCCTGCCGCCCGCAATTGCTGATCGCCGACGAGCCGACGACCGCGCTCGACGTGACCGTGCAGGCGCAGATCCTGTCCCTGATCCGCGAGTTGCAGCAGGAAATGAACATGGGCGTGCTGCTGATCACGCACGACATGGGCGTGGTGGCGGAATCCGCCGACCGCGTGCTCGTGATGCGGCGCGGCGAGCTGGTCGAGCAGAACGACGTGCGGACGCTCTTCGCCGCGCCGGCGCACCCCTATACGAAAGCGCTGCTGGCGGCCGTGCCGAAGCTCGGCGCAATGCAGGGTACCGATGCACCCGCGCGCTTCGATCTCGTGAGCGATGCCGTCGACGCCGAGCCGCCGCATGTCACTCTGCCGCATGTCGCCCCGCCCCATATGGTGGCCCCGCCCCATGCGGTCGCCCCGCCCCCTGCCGCCCCGCCCGGGGTCGTCCTCAGCGTGCGCGAACTCGTCACGCGCTTCGACGTCAAGAGCGGTTTCTTCGGCAAGGTGCGGCGCCGCGTGCACGCGGTCGAGCACGTCAGTTTCGACCTCCACGCGGGCGAGACGCTCGGACTGGTCGGCGAATCCGGCTGCGGCAAAACGACGACCGGCCGCACGCTGTTGCAACTGGTCAAACAGCAAAGCGGCAGCCTGTATCTCGACGGCGTCGACCTGGCCCGCGACGACCGGCGCGCCCGCCATTTCCTGCGCCGCAGCATTCAATTGATTTTCCAGGATCCGTTCGCGTCGCTGAACCCGCGCATGCGTGTCGGCGAGGCGATCATGGAGCCGATGGTGATCCAGGGCATCGCCTCGGGTGACGACGCGCGGCGCCGCGCGGGCGCGCTGCTGGAAAAGGTCGGGCTCGATGCGGCGCTGGCGCGGCGCTGGCCGCACCAGTTGTCGGGCGGTCAGCGCCAGCGAATCTGCATCGCGCGGGCGCTGTCGACCGAGCCGCGCGTGCTGGTAGCCGATGAATCGGTGTCCGCGCTCGATGTCTCGGTGCAGGCGCAGGTCGTCAATCTGCTGATCGATCTGCAGCGCGAACTCGGCATCGCCTGCCTGTTCATCTCGCACGACATGGCGGTGGTGGAACGCATCAGCCACCGCGTCGCGGTGATGTACCTGGGCCAGATCGTCGAGATCGGGCCGCGCCGCGCGATTTTCGAGAACCCGCAACACGCGTATACGCGCCGGCTGATGGAGGCGGTGCCCATCGCCGATCCGTTGCGACGGCGGCCGGGGGCGCCATCGGCCGTGGATCTGCCGAGCCCCGTGCGCGACGTCGGCGACGAACCCATCGTAGCGCCGCTGGTGCAGGTGGGCGCGGGACATTTCGTGGCACGACACCGGGTGGGGGGCGCCTACTGACCGGTTGCGCGCCCACCGCGCCATTCTCACTACTTGCTGTTCACCAGCTTGTCGAAGTCCCGGTCGAGCTTGGCCAGCGCGCCGTCGATCGTGCCGCGCCGTGTCTGAATCCAGTCATTCTGCTGGGCGAGACGCGCGCGCGCGTCCTTCAACATCCGCGCCATCTCCGCCGGCTGCGGCCCGCCCACCGTCGCGCGATGATTGACGATCGCGACCGGATCCAGCGTCGCGTGGAACTCCGCCTCGCTCATCGGCAAGTCCCCGGCATACGGCGTGTTCGCCACGGTCTGCGTATAGATCCGTTGCGCGTCGGCATACGGGAATGCCAGCGGCTTGATGTCGCTCTGCCGCGCGTATTCCACCACGTTCGACGCGAAATGATGACCCACGCGGAACGGCAGCTTGTACTTGCGCATCAGCACGTCGGCCAGTTCCTGCGACGCGGTCCAGTCGCTGTTCAGCTCCTCCAGCGCGCGGTCGGGATTGATGACCAGCGCGTCCAGCACGGTGTTCCAGCCCTTGAGGACATTGATCGCGCTGTCGACCATCGCGCCGTTGGTCTGGGCATCCTTCGGGTCGCTCATGCCCGGCGGCAGGTTGTGCGCCTGGATGATGACGCCCATCGCCAGGGTGATCGCCGTCGACGCCTCGACGCGCGTGCGGATCAGCAGGCCCGGGTTGCGCTTCTGCGGCATCGCGCTCGACACGTAGGTGTTGACGCCGCCCTCCTGGAGCAGGATCCACGGCCGCGACTCCGCGTATTGCGTCATCACGTCCTGGATGAAACTGCCGCCGTGCAGCGCCACGCTGGTGACGATGGCGCTGACCTCCACCGGCTCGTCCACCGAGGAGAGCTGCGACGCGTCGTACGCATTGTCGACGATCGCGGAAAAACCGAGATAGCGGGCCATCCGTTCCCGGTCCAGCGGCCAGCTGGTGCCGTTGAGCACCGTCGTGCCCATCGACGAGCGGTCGACCCGCGCATACGCCTCGCGGATGCGCTGCGCGTCGCGGTCGAGCGCGGCCGCATACCCCAGCAGGTAGTGTCCATAGCTGTTCGGCTGGGCGGCGACGCCGTTGGTGTAGTTCGGCACGATCGTCGTCGCGTATTTCTGCGCGAGGGCGACCAGCTTACCGGACGTCTTGTTCAGTTGATCGGCCAGGTTCAGCAGGTCGTCGCGCAGCATCGCCGAACGCTGGGTCGCGAGCATGTCCTGGCTCGAGCGGCCCGCATGCAGCAACGTGATGTCCTCGCCGGCGGCCTTGATCAGCAGCGGTTCGAAGGTGATGACGTTGCGGGGGCGCTTCGCGCCGGGCTGGTTGCCGTCGGCGATGACCTTCGCCACGCCCGCGGCGAGCCGCGGCGCCATCGACCTGTCCAGCAGACCTTCGTCGGTATTGATCACGGCGCTCGCCTTGTTGATCTCGCCGAGCCAGTAGAATTCGTCGCGGCCGGGGGATGGCTGGGCCAGACCGGGAACCGCGTGCAGCGCAACGACAAGGGGAAGCGTCCGGAGAAGCAGTTTCATGGCGATGTCAGTGAGTCGGCGGCGGCGGCGGGGGGTGCCGAGGGAGATGTGGCGGACCGGGCGGAGTCGCCTGACCGGACGGCAAGGTCGTCCCTTGCCGTAGCAAGCGTGATTCTACCAAGCCGCAAAGCGCGCGCAACGCTGTCGTGACAACACAACGGCGGCGGCTGCCGGCTTTCCCCTCCGTCCGTCACGACTTCTCGAAAATCCGCGCGATCCCCAGCGTATGCGCATACACCACCCCCGCCCTGATGACCACCGCCACCGCGTACGCCTCCTCCAGCGCGGCGGGACTCACGCCCGCTTCCAACGCAAACGCGTGAAAGGCCGCGCGCCACTGGGGTTTTTCCCGGGCATGCGCGACCGCCGCGGCCAGCACGCTGCGCAGTGACGGGGAAAGGGTCGCATCCTGCAGGATGCTGCGCACGAAATCATGCCGCGACCGGGCGATCGGACTGTCGGCGAGGGCAGGTTCCGACGCCGTCACCGCGAGATCCCCGGCAACGTGGATCTCGCTGTCGCCGAGCGATTCCAGCGCGGCGGTGACATAGGACGCCGCCAGCAACTCCGGCAGCGACGCGCCCAGCGAGCGCGCGTACAGCGCATGATGTTCGATGCAATACCCGCACCGCGTCACCTGCGCGACCGCCACCGCGATCAGGTGCTTGTCCCGGCTGCTCAATGCGCCGTCGGCCCAGTGAGGCTGCGAAAAGCGCCGGAACGCCTGCGCCGGCGGATGCTGTCTTTCCAGCGTGGCGAGAACGCCGGCATCGGCTTCGTGTGTCATGGATGGCTCCTGTGGAGGGATGTCTTCAAGCGATGTCCGCGATGTTGCGGTCCCGCGCGGGCGACACCGGGCGTCGTGCCCCGTCCGTCCTGACCGGGTCCCTGGCGGCAAGCGCGGCGACGAGACTGAGGATGGCGTAGAACGAAATGAAACCGCAGATGAGCCAGGGCGTGCCGCCGCCCGCCGCGTACAGATACGTCGCGATCAAAGGCGTCAGTCCCCCGGAAATCAACGTGCCGATCTGATAGCCGAGCGACACGCCGCTGTAGCGCACCTCGACCGGAAACTGTTCCGCGAACCATGCCGCGCCGGGCGCGTAGATCGCCGCGTCGAAGACCCCCAGCGCCACGGCGACCACCAGCGGCAGATAGGCGAGATTGCCTCGATCGAGAAACGCGAAGAAGGGCCATACCAGAATACCGATGCCGATGATGGCGAAGAGCGCCGGGCCCCGGCGCCCGATCCGGTCGGAGAGCCAGGCCCAGCACGGCGTGGCGACGATTGCCACAGCCGAGCCCACCAGCACCGCGCCCAGCGCGGAACTCGCATCGCCGCGCTTCAGCTGGAGATAGCTGATCGAATAGGTCGTCAGGATCGCGTACATCGCCGGTTGCACCAGCCGCAGCCCGATCGTGACGAAGACCGCGCGGGAATGGCGCCGCAGCACCTCGGCCACCGGGTGGGTGACGA
>JBPBQT010000115.1:0-8060 GCA_050955065.1 Janthinobacterium lividum
TTTCGTCAAGACCGCGCGCGCCAAGGGGGTGCGGCCGGGCCGCATTCAGCGCGCGCACATCCTGCGCAACGCGTTGCTGCCGGTCGTGACCCTCGCCGGCATCCAGGCGGGCGGGATGATCGGCGGCGCGGTGCTGACCGAAACCGTGTTCGCCTGGCCCGGCATCGGGCGCCTGATGTTCGACGCGCTGCTGCAACGCGACTACAACCTGCTGCTGGGCTGCTTCCTTGTCACCGCCGCGATGGCCATCGTGTTCAACCTGATCACGGATTTCATCTACACCCTCGTCGATCCCCGTATCGAAATGTCATGACGTCGATGAAAACTCCCCACTCCGCGTCTTTCCGGCAGCGCTTCTGCCGCAACAAGGGCGCCGTGCTCGGCCTCGTGGTCATGCTGCTGGTCGTGGCGATGGCGCTGGTCGGGCCGCTGTTCGACGGCAACAACCCGTGGGACATGGTGCAGCAGCCGTTCCTGCATCCGCTGCAGGAAACCGGCTTCGCGCTCGGCACCGACACGATGGGCCGCGACATCCTCGCCGGCGTCATCCACGGCGCGCGCGTCTCGCTGCTGATCGGCTTCGTCTCCACCGTGGTGTCGCTGCTGATCGGCGTCACGCTGGGCGCCGTCGCCGGCTACTTCGGCGGCTGGATCGACGCGGCGCTGATGCGCTTCACCGAACTGTTCCAGGCCGTGCCCAACTTCGCGCTGGCGCTCGTGCTGGTGGCCATCTTCCAGCCGTCCATCCTGTCGATCGTCGTCGCCATCGCCGTGGTGTCCTGGCCGCCGGTCGCACGCCTGGTGCGCAGCGAATTCCTGACGTTGCGGCAGCGCGATTTCGTCGCGGCCGCCCAGCTCGCCGGGCAGTCGACGCCGCGCATCATCGTCGGCCAGATCCTCCCGAACGCCCTCTCGCCGATCATCGTGATGGCGTCGCTGATGATCGCCACGGCCATCCTGCTCGAATCCAGTCTCAGTTTCATGGGGCTCGGCGACCCGAACTACATGAGCTGGGGCTACATGGTGGGCGCCGCGCGCACGGTGCTGCGCCAGGCATGGTGGATGGCGGTCTTCCCCGGCCTGGCGATCCTGCTGACGGTGCTGGCGCTGAACATGGTCGGCGAGGGCCTCAACGACGCACTCAACACGCGCCTGCGCGGCAAGGGACGGTGACCGCGATGACGGTTCATGCGATGCAGGACGAAAACGCGGCGCAGGACAGGCACGCAACGCCGGACGGCGCGCCGACGCTCGAGATCCGCAACCTGGCGATCCGCCTGCCCGAGGGCGGCGACCGCGCGCTCGCGGTGTCCGACGTCTCCCTGGTTCTGCATGCCGGCGAGACGCTGTGCGTCGTCGGCGAATCGGGTTCGGGAAAATCGATGATCGCGAACGCGGTGATGGGACTGTTGCCGCGCCCGCACGTCGAGCCGGTGGCCGGACAGATTCTGTTCGAAGGTCGGGATCTGCTGCCGTTGAACGAATCCGCGCTGCGCGAACTGCGCGGGCGACGCATCGGCATGGTGTTCCAGGAACCGATGACCGCGCTCAATCCGGTGATGCGCATCGGCGACCAGATCGCGGAAGTCTTCGACGCCCACCTGCAATTGAGCGTGGCGGAAAAACGCCGGCGCATCCTGGCCGCGCTCACCGATGTCGGCCTGCCGGACCCGGCGACGATCATCGACAGTTTTCCGTTCCGGCTGTCCGGCGGCCAACGCCAGCGGGTGATGATCGCCTGCTCGATGGCGCTGGAGCCCCGCCTGCTGATCGCCGACGAACCGACCACCGCGCTCGACGTCACCACGCAGGCCCAGATCCTGGCCCTGATCCGGGAATTGCAGCGCAAGCGGGGCATGGCCGTGTTGTTCATCACCCACGATTTTGGCGTGGTGTCCGAGATCGCGGACCATGTGGTCGTCATGCAGACGGGCCGGGTCGTGGAAGCCGGCCCCGCCGCCCGCGTGCTGAGCGCGCCGCAACATCCGTACACGCGCAAACTGCTGGCGGCCATCCCCTCCGGACAGATGCGCGACGCGCCGGCGACCCGCGATGCCCATCTCGTGTTGCAGGTGCAGGACCTGTGCAAGACCTACCGCACCGGCAATGGTCTCTTCAAGAAGGGACGCGTCGTCCAGGCCGCGCGCGACGTCAACCTGACACTGCGACGCGGCGAGACGCTGGGGCTGGTCGGCGAATCGGGTTCGGGGAAATCGACGCTCGGCCGCTGCATCGTCGGACTGGCGCCGTTCGAGAGCGGCCGTATCCTGTTCAACGGGCGCCATCTGCCGCAGGGCACCGGGCTGATGGGACGTTCCGGCGGCAAGATCCAGATGGTGTTCCAGGATCCGTACGCGTCCCTGAATCCGCGGCACCGGATCGGCGCGGCCATCGCGTCCGGGCCGATCGCGCAGGGCGTCGCGCGCGGCGAGGCGACGGCGCGCATGCTCGCGCTGCTGAAGCTGGTGGGCCTCGGCCCCGAGACGGCCGAACGGTATCCGCACGAATTCTCGGGCGGTCAGCGCCAGCGCATCGGCATCGCGCGGGCGCTGGCGATGCAACCCGAACTGCTGGTCGCCGACGAGCCGGTATCCGCGCTCGACGTCTCCGTGCAGGCGCAGGTGCTGGAGCTGTTCGCGCAGGTGCGCGCGGAATTCAAGCTGTCGATGGTGTTCATCACGCACGATCTGCGGGTCGCGGCGCAGATGTGCGATCAGATCGCCGTCATGCAGCACGGGCAGATCGTCGAGTACGGCGATACCGCCCGCGTATTGGGATCGCCCGACCATGCGTACACGCGCAATCTGATCGACGCGATCCCGAAGCTCTCCCGCGATCTCGCCGACGACGTGCGCAGCCCACCCGCGCCCGCCGTCGCCGCCCACGTCCAGCATGCGTGACGCCCTGGAAACACCGGCCCGATCCGCCGCCGCATCGGGCGGCTCGCCGTTCGTCTCGGTCGAGACGGCGGACCTCGTCGCGCAGGTGGAGGCGCAATTGACGCAGGCGATCGTCGAGGGGCATCTGCCACCGGGCAGCCGGATCGTCGAGGCCGAGATCGCGCGGCGCATGAACATCAGCCGCGCCCCGGTGCGCGAGGCCGCGCGCCGGCTCGAACGCCAGGGCATCCTGATCGCGCGGCCACGGCACGGTTTCACGGTCCGGACCATCACCGTGCGCGGGATCGACGACATGTTCCAGGTCCGGCTGCACATCGAGCTCCTGGCCGCGTCGCTGGCCTGCCGGCATGCGTCGGACGACGGGCTCGCCCGGCTCGTCGCGATGGTCGACGGCATGGTGCGCGACGCCGACGCCCTGCCCCAGATCGAGCGTGTCGCGCGCGATCTCGCGTTTCACACGCTGATCTGCGAGCTCTCCGGCAACGCCTACATCCATCGCCTCTTCTCGCAGCTGCAAATGGAAATCCGCATGGTGGTGGCGCTGGTCGACCATGTCCACCACGACCCGCGCGCCATGGCCGAATACCACCGGCCGATCGCCGCCGCGCTCGGCACGCGCAGCGAGGACGCCGCCGTCGCCGCGCTGCGCCTGCATATCGAAGACGGCTGGACGCGCGTGCGCACGCTCTTCCTGACCCGGCAACGCGCCATCCTGGCGCCCTTCGTGGAACCTGCTTCGTGAAAGTCATCTACAGCAACGAACACGTCGACCACGACCCGTTGACCTTCATCGTGCGCGGTCGCATGAAACGCAGCAACGAGCAGCCGGAACGCGCCGCGCGCTTGCTGGCGGCCGTGCGCGCCGACGGCTACGACGTCGTCGCGCCGCACGACCCCGGCCCCGCGCCGCTCGCCGCCGTCCACACGCCCGACTACCTGCGCTTTCTCGAAACCGCCCACGCGCGCTGGCGACAACTGCCGGACGCGTCGGACGAAGTGCTGCCGAACATCCATCCGTTTCCCGGCCAACCCTGCACCTATCCGGAGAGCGTGGTCGGTCAGGCCGGGTTCCACATGGGCGACACCGCCTGCTCCATCGGGCCGAACACATGGCGCGCGGCGCGCGGCGCGGCCCATTGCGCCGTGCATGCCGCCGAACTCGTCCTCGAAGGCGAGCGCGCCGCGTATGCGCTTTGCCGACCGCCGGGGCACCACGCGTACGCGGACCGCGCGAACGGCTTCTGCTATCTCAACAATTGCGCGATCGCGGCGCAGCGCCTGCGCCGCGTCCATGCCCGCGTCGCGATCCTCGATATCGACATGCACCATGGCAACGGCACCCAGGGCATCTTCTATCGCCGCAACGACGTGCTGACCGTCTCGCTGCATGGCGACCCGCGCCTGTTCACGCCGTTCTTCACCGGTCACGCGCATGAGCGCGGCGACGCCGAGGGCCTGGGCTACAACCTGAACCTGCCGTTGCCGCAGGGCACCGGCGACGACGCCTATCTGGCGACGCTCGAACGCGCATTGACGCAGATACGCGCGTACGCGCCGGGCGCGCTGGTGGTGGCGCTCGGACTCGACGCGCACGAACGCGACCCCTACCAGGCACTGGCCGTCACGACGCCCGGCTTCGCGCGCATCACCGCCGAAATCGCCCGGCTCGGCCTGCCGACGGTGCTGGTGCAGGAAGGCGGCTATCTGTCCGAGGATCTCGGACCGAACCTGTCCAGCGCGTTGCGCGGCTTCGCGAGCGGGGCATGAGCGCCGCCAGCGCTTTTTCGACCCCTACCCTGGCGGTGCCCGACACGCTGTCGGCCGACGCGTCGCTCGACTGGGCCGGCACGCTGCTCGCACGCCATTGGCATCTGCACGGCGCATTGCTGCGGTTGACCGGCGAACGCGATCGCAATTTCCGGCTGACGCGGCAAACCGGGGACGGCGCGCCGCAGCGCTTCATCCTGAAAATCTCGCATCCGGCCGAGGCGCCGGTCGTCACGGATTTCCAGACCCGGGCGCTGCTGCATATCGCCCGCGCGGACCCGTCGCTGCCGGTCCAGCGCATCGTGCCGATGCAGGATGGCGCCGCATCCCTTCCCGTGCACGCGCCCGATGGCAGCACGCGCGTGGTCAGGCTGTTCAGTTATCTCGACGGCGAGCCGCTGCCGAACGCGCGCCGTTCGCCCGTGCAGGCCGACGCGATCGCCCGTCTGCTGGCGCGGCTGGATCTGGCGCTGCGCGACTTCCGGCATCCGGCCGGCGCGCTGGAACTGCCCTGGGACATCCAGCACGCCGACAGCGTGGCCGGTCTGCTCGACGCGATCGTCGACCCCGCGCGGCGGACCCTCGCGCGGCGGGTGCTCGAACGCTTCGTCACGCACGTCAAACCGCGACTTCCCGCGCTGCGCGCGCAGCCGATCCACAACGACTTCAACATCTTCAACCTGCTCGTCGACCCCCTCGATCACGATCGCATCGCCGGCATCCTGGACTTCGGCGACATGGTCCATGCGCCGTTGCTCGACGACCTCGCGGTGGCGGCCGCCTATCAGCTGAATACGGATGGCAACGGGGAAGACGTACTGGCATCGCTGTGCCGCTTCGCGGCCGCCTATCACGCGGTGCTGCCGCTGGAAGCACGCGAACTGGATCTGCTGTTCGATCTCGTGCAGGCGCGCCTGTTGCTGGTCGTCGCGATCAGCGCCTGGCGCGCGGCGCGCGAGCCGCACAACGCCGACTACCTGCTGCGCAACAACGCGATATCGTGGACCCGCCTGTCGGCCTGCGCCGCGATCGGTCACGTGCGGGCATCCGGCGCGCTGCGTTCGGCCTGCCACCTCGCCTGATCGCCAAGGAATCCCACATGCTCCCCGCCCCACCCGACGAAACCCCGATCGCGCGGCGCATGCGTCTGCTGGGCCCCGCATACCGGTTGTTCTACGAGGAACCGCTGCATATCGTCCGCGGTGCCGGCGCCTGGCTCTACGATGCCGATGGCCGCCGCTATCTCGACGCGTACAACAACGTCGCCGCCGTCGGCCATGCGCATCCGCAGGTCGTCGACGCCATCGCACGGCAGGCGGCGGTGCTGAACACGCACACACGTTATCTGCACGAAGGCGTACTGGACTATGCGGAAAGACTGCTCGGCACGATGCCCGCGGCGATCGGCCATACGATCTTCACCTGCACCGGGAGCGAAGCCAACGACCTGGCGATGCGCATCGCCCGCGCCTTCACCGGCAACGACGGCCTGGTCGTCACCCGTTTCGCGTATCACGGCGTCACCGAATCCATCGCCACGGCCTCGCCCTCGCTGGGCCCGTACGTTCGACTCGGCGAACACGTGCGCACCGTTCCCGCGCCGGACAGCCATCGCGTACCGCCGGACCGGCTCGGCGCCTTCTTCGCCGACGGCGTGCGTGCGGCCATCGCGGACCTGCGTGCACACGGCAGACGTCCGGCGGCGCTGCTCGTCGACACGGTGTTCTCCAGCGACGGCGTCTACACGGACCCGCCCGGCTTTCTGCGGGAGGCCGTCGCGGTCGTGCGCGCCGCCGGCGGCCTGTTCATCGCCGATGAAGTGCAACCGGGCCTGGGCCGCACCGGCGACGCGTTCTGGGGCTTCCAGCGGCACGGCGTGGTGCCGGACATCGTGACCATGGGCAAGCCGATGGGCAACGGCCATCCGCTCGCCGGACTGGCGGTCAAACCCGACGTTCTCGCGCCGTTCGCGCGACAATCCCGCTATTTCAATACGTTCGGCGGCAACCCGGTCTCGGTGGCCGCGGGCATGGCCGTGCTCGATGTCATCGAACGGGAAGGCCTCGTCGCCAACGCCCGTCTTGTCGGGGAATACCTGCGTACCCGTTTGCGCGCGGTCGCGACGCGTCATCCGCGGATTCGGGATGTGCGCGGCGCGGGTCTGTTCGTCGGTGTGGAATTCGGGAACGACGACGGCGAAATCGATGCGGCCGTGACCGCGCGGGTGCGGCGCGTCGTGAACGGCATGCGCGAACAAGGCGTGCTGCTGAACGCCACCGGACCCGACGCCAACATCCTGAAAATCCGCCCGCCGATGGTGTTCGACATCGCGCAGGCGGATCTGCTGGTGGAGACGCTGGAGGACGTCATGCGGCAAGCTCCCGCCTGACACGGGCTCTGCGATGAAGGGACTGTTCCGCGGCGGGAAAACCACCCGGGACGATTTCGCACGCCGTCACCGGTTGCTACCCGTCTCGATCAAAAATCGATCTTCGCGTTCAACGCGAACGTGCGCGGATCCCCCGGCTTGATGTAGTTGTCGTACTGGTATTCCCAATAACGACGACCGGCGAGATTGTCGATAATGGCGCGGAACGTCACGTCGCGACCGCCGATCCGGGTGGCGTAACTGGCCCCCAGGTTGAACAGCGTGTAGCTGGGCATCGTCAGCGTGTTCGCCGGCCGCAGGGCGATCGTACCCGTATACTTGGTGCTCAACGCCAGCTTCAGCCCGGGCAGTTGCGCCACGGAATAGGAAACCTGGGCGGCGGCGACGAAACGGGGCGCGCCCGCGACCCGGTTGCCGTCGTAGTCGCTGCCCTTCGCGTACCCTGTGTCCAGGTACATCAGGTTGCCGGAAAGCAGCCACTGCGATCCCAACCGGGTGGCCGCGCCCACCTCCACGCCCTCGTAGATCGATTTGCCGTCCTGAACCAGTACATTGTCGCCGTTCGCGTATTCGGCCCGGCGCTCGATGCGGAACACCGCGGCCGTCGCGCTCCAGCGCTCGCGATCGGTCTTGATGCCCACCTCATACTGTTTGCTCTTCAGCGGGTTCAACAGCGCGCCATAGTTCGCGTAGGTCGACCCCACCAGGCTGCCCGCCTCCAGCGACTCGACATAGCTGCCGTACACCGTCGTGTCGGGATCGAGCTTGTACATCAGCGCCAGCGTCGGCGTGGTGATGCCGCTCTTCGTATAATTCGCCGTTTCCGCGCCGCTCGCGTCGTAGCTGTGCTGCGCGTAATTCGTATGGCGCACGCCGGCGAGTACCGACCAGCGCGGGGTAAGCGTCACCGTATCGCTGATGAACAAGGCCTTTTGCGAGATGTCGCTGTTGCGAAAGAGGTGGAATCCCGTACCGCCGTCGTAGTGGTGGTTGTTCGGCGTGTA
>JBPBQT010000116.1:0-7501 GCA_050955065.1 Janthinobacterium lividum
GCGCGCGTCGGCCCGCCGGACCCGTGCGCCGCGCCTGGCGCCGGGCATGGCCGCCGCTGGCCAAAACGCTGGGCGGCGCGGCGCGGGTGCAGATCGCCGTCACGGTGGCCCTGGTGCCGGCGAGCGCGAGCCTGTTCGGGCAGGTGCCGCTGCTCGGACCGCTCGCGAACGCGGTGGCCATCCCGTGGGTGAGCTTTCTGGTCGTGCCGGCGGTGCTGGCGGGCGTGGTCGCGCCGGCGCCCTGCGATGCGCTCGCGTTTCGCGCCGCGCACGCGCTGATCGGGTGGCTCGCCCGGATGCTCGATGTCCTGGCCGCGCCCCGCTGGGCGGTGCTGAACGTGGCCGCGCCCGACGTCCCGACGCTGGCGGCCGCGCTGCTCGGCCTGGCGTGGGGACTCGGCCCGCGCGGCCTGCCGTTGCAGCGTCTCGCGCCGCTGCTCTGCGTGCCGCTGTTCCTGTATCGGCCGCCGCCGCCGGGAAGCGGCGAGTTCCGCGTGACGATGCTCGATGTCGGACAGGGCATGGCGGCGCTGGTCGAGACGCGCGGGCACCGCCTGCTGTACGACGCCGGGCCGCCGCTGGGCCGCTCCGATGCCGGGGACCGTCTGATCGTGCCGTCGTTGCGGGTGCAGGGCGTGACCACCCTCGACACGCTGGTCGTCAGCCACAACCACGACGATCATTACGGCGGCGCGCGGGCGGTGCTGACCCAGATGCCGACGACGCGGCTGCTGGCGTCGTTGCCGCCGGCGCAGCTGTTGTGGGAAACCGGGCAGGGCAGCGGCGCGCGCGCGAGCCGCTGCCGGCAAGGCGAGTCATGGCGCTGGGATGACGTGCGCTTCGAGGTGTTGTGGCCGGAGGATCCGGATGCCGGCTTGCCGCCCAACGGCATGAGTTGCGTGATCCGCGTGTCCAACGCACGGCATGCGGTGTTGCTCGCCGGCGATATCGAAGCGCCGCAGGAGGCGGCGCTGCTGCGCGGCATGGCGCCGCTCGATGCGACCATCCTGCTTGCGCCGCATCACGGCAGCCGTACTTCCTCGACCCCGGCGTTCGTCGCCGCGGTCGCACCGGCGCACGTCGTATTCCAGATGGGCTATCTGAACCGGCACCGGCATCCGCACCCGCAGGTCGTCGCGCGCTACGCGCGCCGTGGCGTGCGGTCGTACCGCAGCGACCACGACGGCGCCGTGCGCTTTGAAACGCGCGGCGCCCGCCTCGACGTCACGGCCTACCGTAGAAGTCGGCGACGTTATTGGATGGCGGCGTGGCCTCGTACGGAAGCGGGGCCGCCTTGACGACGGACGCTGCCGCCGCAGCGGCGGCGCGGGTGGAAGCCAACCCGGAAGCCACGCCCGAAGCCAACCCGGAAGCCAATCCGGAAGCCAGGCCCGAAGCGGAGCCGGACGCGGCGGAGGGGGCGAAAGCGGGCGCGAACGTGGGGGCGGTCCGTGCCGCATCCCCGGCGGCAGCGCGCTTCGCCTCGATCCCGGCGGCAGCCTTCTGCGTGTCGGCCACGCCCGCGTCGACGGACCCCGGCGCGGCGGCGATGCCTGCGGCCGGCGCGGATGGGTGCGGCAACGCCGACGCGGCGGCGGGTGCCGCCGCGTTCGGCCCTGCGTCTGTCATCGCATGCGCATGCGTGGCGATCCGCGTCCGTGGCCGATCCTGGCCGGTCGCGTGTGTCGAAGCAGGGGCGAATGCGCGGCGGACTTTTTGCACGACTCGCGCGGGCGTCGCCGCGACCGGCGGCCGCACCGGTACGATCGCCACTTCCGGCTCGGGGTCTGGATGCGCCGGCGCCGGGGTGGGTGTGGCGTCGCGATCGGGAAGTGTCGTCAGCGCGCCGGGCACGTCGGCGGTGGCGAGCGTCGACGATGCCTGTGCGCTCGCCGCGGCCGCGGCGTCCTCCAGACGGGCGGCGGAGGCGGCGTCGACCTGCGCCGCGGAGGCCATGACGCTGCCGTCGGCGGGCGCCATGTCCGGCACCGCGCCCGCTTTTTCCGAATCCGGCTTGTGGCACATCGAAAAGAACAGGACGAGGAGGCCGGCGAGCACGAGGGCAATTCGTATGAACCACATTCCGATCTTGGGCATGGGAGACCTTGGCGAGAAATGGAAGGCGTTCCGGCCTGCGGCGCATTGACTCGTCAGGGTCGACGGATCCGACGGCGTCGCGGCGCGCTGCATGACGGAACGGCTTGCGATGGACTCTAGTCGCCCATGCGCGACGTGCGCGCGCACGCTTCCGTATGCCGCACGTATCTTCGTTCCGCACGCTGTCGCGGCCTGTGGCGGCCTGTAGCACACCGGGTTTCATGGGCCGATGGCGTGCGCGGGCAGGGTGCCCGCAAGGGGGGGGACGGGTTGCAGGCGGACCGCCGCCGGGGCCCGCGCGACAGGTCGAGAAATACCGGGCACCCGTTGCGATGGAAAAAACGCGTGGCGGGACGCGTGTGCGATGCGGCTTCTACGGTATAATTCCGCTTTCCCGCGAGCAATCCAGCGATGACCAAATATGTGTTCGTCACCGGCGGAGTCGTTTCCTCACTCGGAAAAGGAATCTCCGCCGCGTCCCTAGCCGCGATCCTCGAATCGCGCGGCCTCAAAGTCACTCTTCTCAAGCTTGACCCCTACATCAACGTCGATCCCGGCACGATGAGCCCCTTCCAGCATGGCGAGGTGTTCGTGACCGAGGACGGCGCGGAGACCGACCTCGACCTCGGTCACTACGAGCGCTTCATCAGCACGAAGATGCGCCGTGCGAACAACTTCACGACCGGGCAGATCTACGAGTCGGTGCTGCGCAAGGAACGCCGGGGGGAATACCTCGGCAAGACCGTTCAGGTGATTCCGCACATCACCAACGAGATCCAGGCCTTCATCGAACGCGGCGCGCGTCTGGCGACCTGTGGCGAGCCCGACGTGGCGATCGTCGAGATCGGCGGCACCGTCGGCGACATCGAGTCGTTGCCGTTCCTCGAGGCGGCGCGTCAGATGAGCCTGCGCCTCGGGCGCAACCAGGCGTGCTTCGTTCACCTGACCCTGGTCCCGTGGATCGGTTCGGCGGGCGAACTCAAGACCAAGCCCACGCAGCACAGCGTGCAGAAACTGCGCGAGATCGGCATCCTGCCGACCGCGCTGATCTGTCGCGCCGACCGGCCGATTCCGGACGACGAGCGCGCGAAGATCTCGATGTTCTCGAACGTCCACCAGGAAGCCGTGATCTCGGTATGGGATGTCGACAGCATCTACAAGATCCCGCAGATGCTGAACGACCAGGGCCTCGACCAGCTCATCTGCGACGAACTGAAGCTTTCGCCGAAGCCGGCCGACCTGTCGATGTGGGCGCGGCTGGTGGAGGCGCTCGGCAAGTTCGAGAATGAAGTCACCATCGGCATGGTCGGCAAGTATGTCGATCTGACCGAGTCGTACAAGTCGCTGATCGAGTCGCTGAAGCACGCGTCGATCCACACGTCGACGCGCGTCAATATCGAGTACATCGACTCCGAGGAAATCGAGAAGGACGGCGTGGGCGCGCTCGCGCACCTCGACGCCGTGCTGGTGCCGGGCGGCTTCGGCCGCCGGGGCACCGAGGGCAAGATCGACGCGATCCGTTACGCGCGCGAGGCCAGGGTGCCGTATCTCGGCATCTGCCTGGGCATGCAGCTGGCGGTGATCGAATTCGCGCGGCATGTCGTCGGTCTCGACGGCGCGAACAGCACCGAGTTCGATCCCATGACCGGCGCGCCGGTCGTGGCGTTGATCACCGAATGGTACGATCGCGATGGCCGCGTCGAGAAGCGCACCGAGCAGTCGGATCTGGGCGGCACGATGCGCCTGGGTTCGCAGCGTTGCGCGATCAAGCCGGGCACGCGCGCGCAGACCATCTACGGCGACGACGTCAACGAACGGCATCGTCACCGGTACGAGGTCAACAACCGCTACGTGCCGCAGCTCGAACAGAAGGGTATGGTGATCAGCGCGCGCACGCCGACCGAGGAACTGCCGGAAATGATGGAGCTGTGCGACGATCTTCACCCGTGGTTCGTCGGTGTCCAGTTCCATCCGGAATTCACGTCGACGCCGCGCGACGGTCACCCGTTGTTCACGTCGTTCGTACGTGCCGCGCTCGCCCATCAGCAGTCGCGTGCCCAGGAGATGCTCCGTGAAGCTGTGTGATTACGATGTCGGGCTCGACAAGCCGTTTTTCCTGATCGCCGGTACCTGCGTGGTCGAGTCCGAGCAGATGACGATCGACACCGCGGGCCACCTGGTCGAGTTGTGCCGCGAACTGCAGATTCCGTTCGTCTACAAGTCCTCGTACGACAAGGCGAACCGCAGTTCGGGCAAGACCTTTCGCGGTCCGGGCATGGACGAGGGTCTGCGCATCCTGTCCGAGGTGCGTCGTCAGCTGGGCGTGCCGGTGCTCACCGACGTGCACGCGATCGACGAGATCGAGCAGGTCGCGGCGGCCGTCGACGTGCTGCAGACGCCTGCCTTTCTGTGCCGGCAGACGGACTTCATCCGCGCGGTCGCGCAGTCGGGCAAGCCGGTGAACATCAAGAAGGGTCAGTTCCTCGCGCCGCACGACATGAAGAACGTGATCGACAAGGCACGCGACGCGGCGCGCGAGGCGGGATTGTCCGAGGACCGCTTCTTCGCGTGCGAGCGCGGTGTTTCGTTCGGTTACAACAATCTCGTGTCGGACATGCGTTCTCTTGCGATCATGCGGGAAACGGGTGCGCCGGTCGTGTTCGACGCCACGCATTCGGTGCAGTTGCCCGGTGGGCAGGGCACGAGTTCCGGCGGCCAGCGCGAGTTCGTGCCGGTACTGTCGCGCGCCGCGGTGGCGACCGGCGTGGCGGGTCTGTTCATGGAAACCCATCCGGATCCGTCGAAGGCGATGTCCGACGGCCCGAACGCGGTGCCGTTGCGCCAGATGCGACGCCTGCTGGAAACGTTGAAGACGCTGGACGAGGCAGTCAAGCGCGAGCCGTTCCTGGAGAACGACTTCAACTAGGGGAGGTGTGCCGGATACGCCGATCCGGTGTGCCTGGTTGGGGCGCCGCGTTCAGGCGCTCCGGCGGGTACGGCGGGCCACGGCGAGGTTCGGCCTGAAGCGCCCGATCAGTTGCAAAAAATAGCGCATGCCGGGAACGCGTTGCTCTGCGGCCGGGATGCCCGACGGATTTTGTCATTTCGAGAAAACTATGAGTGCTATCGTTGATATCATCGGCCGCGAGATTCTGGATTCGCGCGGCAATCCCACCGTCGAATGCGACGTGTTGCTGGAGTCGGGCACCATGGGCCGCGCGGCGGTCCCGTCGGGCGCGTCCACCGGTTCGCGCGAAGCGATCGAACTGCGAGACGGCGATTCGCGTCGTTATCTCGGCAAGGGCGTCCTCACGGCCGTCGAGCATGTCAATACCGAGATTTCCGAGGCGATCCTGGGACTGGATGCCGCCGAACAGGCGTTCCTCGACAAGACGCTGATCGAACTCGACGGTACCGACAACAAGTCGCGCCTGGGCGCGAACGCGATGCTGGCGGTGTCGATGGCGGTCGCCAAGGCCGCCGCCGAGGAAGCCGGTCTGCCGCTGTACCGCTATTTCGGCGGTTCGGGGGCCATGCAACTGCCCGTGCCGATGATGAACATCATCAACGGCGGCGCGCACGCGAACAACAGCCTGGACATCCAGGAGTTCATGATCGTGCCGGTGGGTCAGCCGACCTTCCGCGAAGCGCTGCGCGCCGGCACCGAGGTTTTCCACTCGCTGAAGAAGATCCTGGCGGACCGCGGTTTCAGCACGGCCGTGGGCGACGAGGGTGGTTTCGCGCCGAACTTCACGTCGAACGACGACTGCCTGTCGACGGTGCTCAAGGCGATCGAAGCGGCCGGCTATCGTCCGGGCGAGGACATCCTGCTCGCACTCGACTGCGCGTCGTCCGAGTTCTACAAGGACGGCCGCTACAAGCTGTCGGGCGAGAATCTGGAACTGACGTCGGAAGAATTCACGCATTATCTGGAAACGCTGGCGGACAAGTTCCCGATCGTCTCGATCGAGGATGGCATGGCGGAAAACGACTGGGCCGGCTGGAAGTATCACACCGATGTGCTGGGCAAGAAGCTGCAACTCGTGGGCGACGACCTGTTCGTCACGAACACGAAGATCCTCAAGGAAGGCATCTCCCAGGGCATCGCCAACTCGATCCTGATCAAGATCAACCAGATCGGTACGCTGACCGAAACGTTCGCGGCCATCGAAATGGCCAAGCGCGCCGGCTACACGTCGGTCGTGTCGCACCGGTCGGGCGAGACCGAGGATTCGACGATCGCCGATATCGCGGTCGGCCTGAACGTCGGCCAGATCAAGACCGGGTCGTTGTCCCGCAGCGACCGGATCGCGAAGTACAACCAGTTGCTGCGTATCGAGGAAGATCTGGGCGACATCGCCAGCTATCCGGGTCGATCGACTTTCTATAACCTCGCACGATAAGGCCTCTGCGACGCCGCCGCCCCGCCAGGTGCGGGCTGCGGCGGCAAATTCGATCCTATGCGGCCTGTTACATTTGTTCTGATTGCTTTGCTCGCCTTCGTCCAGTACCCCCTGTGGTGGGGGATGGGCGGATGGCTGCGGGTTCATGATCTGCAGGAGCAGTTCGCCGACCAGCTCCGCACGAATATCGATCTCAAGGCGCGCAACGACCGCATCGCCGGGGAAGTGGACGATTTGCGGAACGGCACGGCCGCCATCGAGGAGCGGGCGCGTTACGAACTGGGCATGGTCAAGAACGACGAGGTCTTCGTCCAGTTCGTGTCGCCCCAGGACCAGGCGCGACTGCCGGCACTGAATTCGACCCTGCCGTCTACCCGGGGCCAGGTATCGGCCGCGCCGCTGCGCGTGGTGCCGGAACCGCCGGCGCACGGGCGCGCGGAGACCAAGCGGCTTGAAGCCGCCGCGGCCCGGCACAAGGCCGGCGCGGAAAAGGCCCGGGCAGGGCGCGGCGCTACCAGCCCCAGCTCTGACCGATGAAGACGCCGGAGCGCGGGCCACCCCAGCCGCGCCCGTATCCACCGCGCCCGTACCAGCCGCCGCCATACCAGCCGCCGCCATACCAGCCGGGACCGTAATACGCGGGCCCACCCCAGCCGTAGCCCCCATAGCCGTATCCGAGGGACACCGATGACTGTGCGGCGAGCGCGCGCGCGGTTTCGTCGGCGCGGATCGCGTTTTCCGAATCCTTCAACGCCTGCTGGTCGATCTGGTTGTACCGCCGCGCCTGTTCGTCCGCGTCGGGCGGCGTCGTCGTCGCCACCGGCGCCGCGGCGCCCGGCGTGCCTGGCGGCAGTCGGCTCAGGATGGTGCCGTCCGGTGCGATCGGCGGTTGCGCGCAGGCCGCGAGCACCACGGCTGCGACAATCGCGGCCGCCGCCGTTCTGGGAAAGTGGCGCGACGTGCGCTCCGCGCGGCTAGAAGCGAGGAAAGGATTCATGAAG
>JBPBQT010000117.1:0-6321 GCA_050955065.1 Janthinobacterium lividum
CGCCTGCTGCAGGCCGGGCCAGTCGGCGTGATCGGACAGCACGAAACCGCGATCGACGCCGCGGCGCCGGCGCGCGCCGCGCAGCCGCATCCAGCCCGACGCGAAGCCGTCGCCGTGCGTGCCGAAACGGCGCATCCACGTCGAGCCCGCGGCCGACGGCGGCGCGACGATCAGCGCGCCGGCGAAACGGTGCTTCGCCTCCACCTCCGACACGTGCGTCGTGTCCGGCAGGACGACGCCGGCGTCCCGGTACGCGCGGTTCAGCGGCTCGACCGCGCCATGGCAGAAGATCGGGCCGATCGACGGATCGATCGACGCCAGCACGCGTTGCGCCTTGCCGAACGCGTAGCAGAACAGCACCGACGGCCGCCCGAGCGACGCGTTGTGACGCCACCATTCGTTGATCTGTTCCATCGTCTGCGCGGGCGGGTCCCAGCGGTAGATCGGCAGGCCGAACGTCGATTCGGTGATGAAGGTGTCGCAGCGCACCGCCTCGAACGCGTCGCAGGTCGGGTCCTCCTCGGTCTTGTAGTCGCCGGACGCGACCCAGACCTCGCCGCGATGGGCGATGCGCACCTGCGCGGAGCCGAGCACATGGCCCGCGGGATGCAGCGACACGTCCGTGTCGCCCACCCGTATCGATTCGCCGTAGCGCAGCGTGCGCAGCGCGATCTCGCCCAGCCGCGCGCGAAGCACGCCTTCGCCCGGCGCGGCGGCCAGGTAGCGGCCGTGGCCGACGCGCGCGTGATCGGCATGCGCGTGCGTGATGACCGCCTGCGGCACGGGCCGCCACGGATCGATATAGAAATCGCCCGGCGGACAGTAGAGCCCTTCGGGCCGGGCGACGACGAGATCCATGCGTGCTGCGCTCCTGGCGGTCAACGGTAAAAGAGGGCGACGAAGAGGGGGCGACGCGGCGGATGCGGCGCCTCGACCGGAAAGCCTAGCGCAGTTTCGGTGTTCGCGTCGGTCGCGCGCGACGGAACTGCCCGTGGCGGCCGCGACGCGCCTGCCCACCGCGCTCGGGTCGCGACCCGCGTAGCCGCCGTGGTTGCGCCGCCGGGACGAAAAGCGGTACGCGAGCCGTCTAGCTGTCCTTGTCGAGCCGGAAATACGCGTCGAGCAGCGAGGTCTTGTGCACCGCCCCCAGCAGCACCGGTTCGGCGAGGGAGCGCACGGCCGGCAGCCGCTCGCCCTGGTGGGCGATGAAACGCTCCAGGCCCGCGGCCAGCGACATTTCCGGCGTGACGACGTTGATCAGGTCGCGCCGCACGAAGTCCGCCGCGTGTTTCTCGCGCCCGTGCTCGTCCATGGCCAGCAGCGCGGCGGTCAGGTCCTGGAGGGCGACCACGCCCAGATAATGCTGCCGCGCGTCGACGATATAGAGGTATTTGACCGGATGCTGCGCGAACAGCGCCGCCATGCACGCGACGTCGGCGTCGAGCGGCAGCACGGTCTGCGCCGGGCGGATCAGGTCGCCCATGTGCGCGTTGCGCAGCGCGGTTTTCTCGCGCGCGCGCTGGGTGCGCACCGAGATGATCGCGTACATCGACCGTTCGCCGCTGCCGCCCGCGGTGAAGTACGCGAGCACGCAGGCGAGCATCAGCGGCAGCACCGCCTGATAGCTCAGCGTCATCTCGAAGATCATCAGGATGGCCATCAGCGGCGCGCCGCTGGCGGCGGCGAGGAACGCGCCCATGCCGACCATCGCGTAGACGAACGGCGCGGACGTCGTGCCGGGCCACAGCGCGTGGACCGCCGCGCCTTCGAGCCAGCCGACCGCGGCGCCGACGAAGAGCACCGGCGTGAAGACGCCGCCGATCGCGCCCGAGCCCACGGTCATCACGGTGGCGAGGACCTTGAAGAACAGGATCGCGAGCACCGCGGTCCAGAGCCAGTCGTGGTGCAGCAGCGAGTTGACGACGCTGTAGCCGTTGCCCCAGACCTCGGGCACGGCGATCGAGAGCAGGCCCACGGCGAGCCCGCCCAGCGCCAGGCGCAGCGGCAACGGCAGCGGCAGCCGCGCGAACTCCCGGCGCGCGGTCTCCAGCAGGCGCAGGAACTGCGGCGCCAACACGCCCGCGACGAGACCCAGTACGACGAACAGCACCTGCTCGATGCCGAAGACCTCGGGAAACGCCGGCATCTCGTAGGTCGGGCGATAACCGGGAAAGGCCCGCATCACGATGTTCGACACCACCGAGGCGACGACGATCGGGCCGAAACGCTCCATGACGATCGAGCCGAGCACGATTTCCGTAACGAAAAACGCGCCGGCGATGGGCGCGTTGTAGGCCGCGGTGATGCCGGCGGCGGCGCCGCACGCGACCAGCAGTTTCAGGCGCTCCGGGCGAAAGCGCGTGAGACGGCCGATCAGCGAGGCCGACATCGCGGCGATCTGCACCATCGATCCCTCGCGGCCGATGGAGCCGCCGGAGACGATCGTGAACAGCGACGACGCGGCGCGCAGCGCGCTCTGGCGGGCGGGGACATGGCCGTCGCCCACCGCGATCGCGTTCATGTAGTCGACGCCGGCCGCGGGCGCCTCGATGCGACGCGCGAGCAGGATGAAGACGCCCGCGAGGATGCCGCCCGCGGTGGGCAGCAGCAGGCGCCAGTACCACGCGAGGTGCCGCGCGAGCTCGACGACCGAATCGCTGTTGGCGCCGCCGAGATCGCCCGCCGCCAGCCACCCCTGCAGCAGGCGGATCGCATCGCGGAACGCGATGGTGGCGAGCGCGCCGGCGGCTCCGGCCAGCGCGCCCCAGAGCAGCATCGCATGGCCTTCGGGAAGGCGCAGCGCGCGGGCGAGTCGTAATCGGCGGGATGGGACGGTCGGCACGGCGGCGGGGCGGCGCTGGAGCGGCGGTGACAGATGGTGGAAAGGAACCCAGCGCCCATCATACCGGGTCCGGGAACCGCACCTGACAGGATCAATAATTCGCAACTAACAGACAAACAAGGCTGGATCACAGACAAACCCGGACATCCAAGCCGGCCACCCGAGAGGCGGTCCCGCATCAGGTGGCGGCCGAGCGCGGTCCGCCTTCATCGGCCGGCTTGCCCAGCACCGTCGCGGCCAGGCGCGGATCGTAGCTCGAATGAATGTGCGTGCGGGTCTGATCCGGTCTGGCGATCCGGTAGGCCGCCCGCAACGCCAGCGCCGCTTCATGGAACCCGGACAGGATGAGCTTCTGCTTGTTCGGGTAATGGGCGATGTCGCCGACCGCGAAAACGCCGGGCAGGGAGGTCTGGTAGCGGTTCGTGTCCACCTCGGCGCGCCCCCCCGTGATCGTCAGGCCCCACTGGCCGATCGGTCCCAGACTGGCGACCAGTCCGTACAAAACGATGAGCTGATCGGCCGGGAGGCGGGCGTCGCCGTCGCGCCGTTTGATCTGGAGGGCCGTCAGCGCGGGCAACGCGTCCGCGACCGGCAGGGCCTGACCGCTCGATGCGCCGGATGCGCCGGAAGTCACCGGCGGGAGCGTCTCGATGTCCTCGATCACGCCGATCTCCAGCGCGATCTGGCCGCGCGCCACGGCGTCGCGCAGCGCGTCGACGGTCGCCGGCGCGGCGCGAAACGTGTCGCGCCGGTGGATCAGCGTCACGCTCGCGGCGACGTCGCGCAGCGCCAGCGCCCAGTCCAGCGCCGAATCGCCGCCGCCGGCGATGGCCACGCGCCGGCCGCGCAACGCGTCGAGCTGGCGAACCGCGTAATGGATGCTGTGGCCTTCGAGCGCGGCGGCCTGTTCCACCGCGAGGCGCTGCGGCATGAAGGCGCCGTTGCCACCGGCGATCAATACGCTCGCCGCGTCGAACACCGTGCCGGTATCGGTGCGCACGGTGAAGCGCCCGTCGGTACCGCGCGTCAGGGTCCGCGCCCGCTGCCCCAGATGAATCGGCGCGCCGAACGGCCGCGCCTGTTCGAGCAGGCGCTCGACCAGTTCGCGGGCGGTGCACACGGGCAGGGCCGGGATGTCGAAGATCGGCTTGTCCGGATACAGTTCGATGCACTGGCCGCCCGGCTCGTCGAGCGCCTCGACCAGCGTGCAGCTCAGCCCGAGCACCCCGGCCTGGAACGCGGCGAACAGGCCGACCGGGCCGGCGCCGACGACCAGCACGTCGGTACGGATCGGCGGCGCCCCGGCGGCGGTCGCGTCATGTTGCAGCAGGTCGTCGGTCCGAAGGGTCATGGCGTCCAGGCGCCCGGAGGGCGGTAAAGAGGGGAAAGGCCGTGCCGCCCGACGGTGCGCTGTCGGTCGGCACGGCGCCGGTCGGCAAGCGCCGGTCAGCACGGCGCCAGTCAGTATCGGCGGCGGTCAATGCGCCGCGCGCCGCAGGCGGCGCCGTTCGCGCGCCGTTGTCCAGCGGGTGCGCAGGCATTCGAGCGCGAGATACACCACCGGCGTCGTGTAGAGCGTCAGCAACTGGCTCACCAGCAGCCCGCCGACGATCGAGATCCCCAGCGGCTGGCGCATCTCCGAGCCTTCGCCGATGCCCAGCGTCAACGGCACGGCGCCCAGCACCGCAGCGAAGGTCGTCATCATGATCGGCCGGAACCGCAGCATGCAGGCCTGGTAGATCGCCTCGCGCGCGGTGGTGCCCGGCACCCGCGACGCGACGATCGCGAAGTCGATCATCATGATCGCATTTTTCTTGACGATGCCGATCAGCAGGATCACGCCGATCAGCGCGATGATGCCGAACTCGACGTTGAACAACCGCAGCGCCAGCAGCGCGCCGACGCCCGCCGAGGGCAGCGTCGAGAGGATGGTGATAGGGTGCACGTAGCTCTCGTAGAGCACGCCGAGGACGATGTACACCGCCGCGATCGCCGCCAGGATCAGCAGCGGCATGTCGGATTGCGACTGTTGCGACGTGGCCGCGGTGCCGCTCGCCGAGCCCTGGATCGTGCCCGGGACGCCGATCTCGGCCATTTTCTGCCGGATCACCGCCAGTGCGTCGTTCAGATTCCTGCCCGGGGGGAGGTTGAACGAAATGGTCGTCGCGACGAACTGGCCCTGATGGTTGACCGCCAGCGCCGTGTTGCCGGTGCTGAAATGCGCGATCGCCGACAACGGCACCATCGTTTCCTTCGACGTGCTGACCGCCGCGCCCGTCGAGGTCGAACTCTTGCCGGACGAGGCGATCGAATTGGTCGCCTGATTCTGCGTCGCCGCGGCGCTGAGCGCGGTGTCGGCACTGGTGCTCGACGTCGTGACGGCGCCTGAACTGCTGCCCGAGCCGCTGCCCGTAGAGGCGGAAGACGTGGACGAGCTGGTCGTCGAATTGGTCGAACTGGTGCCCGAGGTATTGCCCGACGTGCTGATCCAGATCTGCTTCAGGATCTCGGGGTTCTGCCAGTACTTTTCCGCGACGGTCAGCACCACGTGGTACTGGTTCATCGCGTTGTAGATCGTCGATACCTGGCGCTGCCCGAACGCGTCGTACAGCGTGTTGTCGATCTGCGCCGGGCGGATGCCGTAGCGTGCCGCGGTCGCGCGGTCGATCTGGATGTCGGTTTCCAGGCCCTTTTGCTGCAGGTCCGAATTGACGTCGCTCAGCTCCGGTGCGCCCTGCAGCGCCTGCGTGAGCTTGGTGGTCCATTGATAGAGTTCCGCTGACGAATCGCCGAGCAGCGTGTACTGGTACTGCGCGTTGCTCTGCCTGCCGCCGGAACGGATGTCCTGCGCCGACTGCAGGAACAGACGCGCGCCCGCGAGCCGCTCCAGCCGCGGGCGCAGCCGCGCGACCACCTGATCGGCGGTGACGTTGCGCTGGGAGCGGGGCTTGAGCGCGACGAACACCATGCCGCCGTTGGACGACGTGCCGCCGGTCGAGCCGAGGACGCTCTCGACCGCGGGGTCGGAGCGCACGATCGCCATCATCTCGGCGAACTTGCCCTCCATCGCCTGGAACGAGATGTTCTGATCGGCCTGGATGCCCCCCATCAGGCGGCCCGTGTCCTCCTGCGGGAAGAAGCCCTTCGGGATCTTCACGTAGAGGTAGAAATTCAGGCAGATCGTCAGCAGCAGCAGGACCAGCACCACGGGCGGGTGGCGCAACGACCAGTCGAGCGTCGCGCCGTACCCCTCGCTCACGCGCGTGCCCCAGCGAGAGAGCGTGGCGCCGCAACGGTGCCAGAAACCGGGCGCGCGGGCCTGGCGAGCGCGCTCGGCGGTCTCCGCGGGGCCGCCCAGCAACAGCGCGCACATCACCGGCGTGAGCGTGAGCGAGACCAGCAGCGACACCCCGATCGATACCGACAAGGTCACCGCGAATTCGCGAAACAGCCGGCCGACGATGCCCGACATCAGCAGG
>JBPBQT010000118.1:0-6236 GCA_050955065.1 Janthinobacterium lividum
GAGGCGATGACGATCGCCGAGCGCGCGCCGCTCGCCGTGATCGATGCGCCGGCCTCCGGCCGCATGGCGATCGGCGAGGCGATCCTGAACATCGCCGCCGCGCCGATCGCGCAACTGTCCACGATCAAGCTCTCCGCGAACTGGATGGCCGCCTGCGGTACGCCGGGCGAGGATGCGGCGCTGTTCGACACGGTGCGCGCGGTCGGCATGGAGCTGTGCCCGGCGCTGGGCCTCGCGATTCCGGTCGGCAAGGATTCGCTGTCGATGCGCACCCAGTGGCGCGACGCGGACGGCGCGAAGGAAGTCGTGGCACCGGTGACCCTGATCGTCTCCGCCTTTGCCGCGCTCGAGGACGTGCGCGCGCATCTGACGCCGCAATTGCGGCGCACGGCCGAGGCCGGCGACACCGTGCTGATCGCGATCGACCTGAGCCGCGGCCGCAACCGGATGGCGGGCAGCATTCTCGCCCAGGTCATCCATCAGGTCGGCGACGTCGCGCCCGACCTGGACGACGCGCAGGACCTGAAGAACCTGTTCGACGCGATCCAGCGCCTGAACGCCGCCGGGCAACTCCTGGCCTACCACGACCGCTCCGATGGCGGTCTGTTCGCGACGGTATGCGAGATGGCGTTCGCCGGGCATGTGGGCGTGTCGCTGAACGTCGACATGCTGACGCTCGACCCGGATCACGAATCCGATGTCGGCGACGCGAAGGACTGGGCGACGCAGACGTCGGGACGGCGCAACGACCGCACCCTGCGCGCGTTGTTCAACGAGGAGCTGGGCGCGGTGGTGCAGGTGCGTACCGCCGAACGCGACGCGGTCTTCGCGGTATTGCGGGAATTCGGCCTGTCGGCATGCAGTCATGTGATCGGCAAGCCCAACGAGCGCGGCGATATCGAGATCTATCGCGACGCGAAGCGGATCTACACGTCGCCACGCGTAAAACTGCAGCGCGAGTGGAGCGACGTCAGCTGGCGGATCGCGCGCCTGCGCGACAATCCGGCGTGCGCCGACGCCGAGGTCGAGGCCATCGCCGACGTCACGGACCCCGGCATCTCGGTGCATCTGAGCTTCGATCCGGCCGAGAATGTCGCCGCGCCCTTCGTCAACCTGGGCGCGCGGCCCCGGGTCGCGGTGCTGCGCGAGCAGGGCGTGAACTCGCATCTTGAAATGGCGCACGCATTCGACCGGGCGGGTTTCGAGACACGCGACGTGCACATGAGCGACCTGATCGGGGGTCGCGCGACGCTGGCGGACTTCGCCGGCGCGGTGGCCTGCGGCGGGTTCGCGTATGGCGACGTGCTGGGCGCGGGCGAGGGCTGGGCGAAGACGATCCGTTTCAACCCGGTGCTGGCGGACATGTTCGCCGCGTTCTTCGGTCGCGGGGATACGTTCGCGCTGGGCGTGTGCAACGGCTGCCAGATGATGTCGAGCCTCGCGTCGATGATTCCGGGCGCGCAGGCCTGGCCGAATTTCACGCGTAACAGGTCCGAGCAGTTCGAGGCGCGTTTTGCGACGGTCGAGGTGCTGGCGTCGCCGTCGATCTTCCTTGCCGGCATGGCCGGTTCGCGCATCCCGGTGGCGGTGTCGCACGGCGAGGGCTTCGCCGACTTCTCGAAGCAGGGCAATGCGGCGCAGGTGCTCGCGGGCCTGCGCTACGTCGACAACCTCGGGCAGGCGACGGAACGTTATCCGCTCAATCCGAACGGTTCGCCGGGCGGGTTGACGTCGGTGACCACGGCGGACGGGCGTTTCACGGTGATCATGCCGCACCCGGAGCGCGTCGCGCGCGCGGTGACGATGAGCTGGCATCCGGTCGAGTGGGAGGGCGACAGCCCCTGGATGCGCCTGTTCCAGAACGCGCGCCGCTGGGTGGGCTGAGAACGGCGCCGTGCGCGCCTGGCCGGCGCGCGCGGCGGCATGCAAAAAAAGGGACTTCGATCGAAGTCCCTTTTTCATGGGTTACACATGCATGCCGAAGCGTTACTGGATTTTCGCCTGACTACGCAGTTTCGCCTCGAACTCCTGGACCATGGCTTTCTGCCGCTGCTGGGCCAGTTGCGGTTTCACCGACTCGAAAGGCGGCGGCGGGCTCTGCCGTACGTCGTCGAGGCGGATGATATGCCAGCCGAATTGCGTATGCACCGGCGCGTCGGTGATCTGGCCCTTCTGCAACTGCGCGGCGGCCGCACCGAATTCCGGCACATAGGCGCGGGGGTTCGCCCAATCCAGATCCCCGCCGTTCTTCGCCGAACCGGTGTCCTTCGAATACTGCTTCGCCAACGCTTCGAAATCGCCGCCCGCCTTGATCTTCGCGGTCAGGTCCTTCGCCTGTTGCTCGTTGTCGACGAGGATGTGGTGCAGATGCAGTTCCTTGTCGCCGACATGCTGGACGGCTTGCTGATACTCGGTCTGCAGTTCGGCGTCGGTGACCGGGTGCGCCTGCAGGTATTTCTCCAGCATCGTCCGGATCGCCACCGCCTGCGACGCCATCAGCATCTGCTGCTTGACGTCCGGATCGTTGGTGATGCCTTCGCGCACCGCTTCCTGCATCAGCACTTCGCGGTTGATCAGTTCCTCGCGCACGGCCTGGCGCAATTGCGCCGGGTCGGCCTGGCCCTGCTGCGGCGGGACCGTCTTCAGCAGCGCATCGGCGCGGGCCGAGGGGATCGGCGTACCGTTGACGATGGCGACGTTCTGCGCGAAAGCGGGTGCGCACGCGAGCAGTACGGCCCCTGCGAGGCCGGCCCGGATCCGGGCCTGGCGGGTCTTCCTGGAAATCATCTGGCGGTCCTGGTTGCGAATTCTTCTGGCGTATGGGCAATGATCGCCAACGCGTGGATGCCATTGCGCATCGCGTCGGCGAGCGCATCATACACCAGCCGATGACGCGCCACCCGGCTGCGGCCGGCGAACGCCGCCGACACGATCAGCAGGTTGAAATGGCTGCCTTCGGCCGCACCGGCGTGACCGGCGTGACGGGCGCTGTCGTCCTCGACCAGGATCGACGTCGGGCTCAGCGTCGCGCGCAGGCGCGCTTCGATCCAGGGCGCCAGGGCGCTGCCGCGCGGCACCGGGTCCGCCGCCCTTACGTCTGCTGCTGCGTCTTGCTTCATGTCATTCATGCTTGAGATACCGGTTCAGCCAGAGGCTTTGCGCGATCACGAACAGCACCATCAGCGCGGTGCCGCCGAACAGCTTGAAATTGACCCAGACATCGGTCGTGAAGTTGAATGCGATGATCAGGTTCAGCCCGCCCATGACCGCGAAGAAGATCGCCCAGGCGATATTCAACTGTCGCCAGGCGTGAGGCGGCAGGGTCATCTGCTTGCCCATCATCTTCTCGATCGGATTCTTGCCGAGCAGATGCGCGATGACGATGCCGATCGCGAATGCCCAGTACAGGACGGTCGGCTTCCATTTGATGAAGGTCTCGTTGTGCAGGATCAGCGTGGCGCCGCCGAATACCACGACGATCGCGAAGCTGACCCAGAGCATGGGATCGACGCGACGGTGCCGGTACGCGGTCCAGGCGATCTGCACCACGGTGGCGACGATGGTGACGGCCGTGGCCACGAAGATGCCCCAGACCTTGAACGCGACGAAAAACAGGATGACCGGGAAAAGATCGAAAAGGAATTTCATTCGCTGGGGACAGGGGGTTCGTGATGCGGGGTTACGTGACCGGTTCGCGCGGCGTGACGGGCGCGCCGGGTGGCGCGCGCTCGACCGGGCGCGAATTCAGGACCGATGGAGCCGCCGCGCGGCGCATCCCGCGTCAATCGGCTCCGGGTTCGAATTGTAGCGCAGCCGAGTTGATGCAGTAGCGCTGACCGGTCGGCGCCGGGCCGTCCTCGAACAGATGGCCGAGGTGCGCGTGACAGATCTTGCATTGCACCTCGATGCGCAGCATGCCGTGCGAGCGGTCGGTTTTCTCGGCGATGACCTCGCCGTTGATCGGCTTGAAATAGCTCGGCCAGCCGCAGCCGGCATCGAACTTGGTCGCCGACTCGAACAGCTCGGCGCCGCAGCACACGCAACGGTACACGCCGGTCTCGGTGTGATCCCAGTATTTGCCCGTGAACGGCCGCTCGGTCGCCGCGTGCCGGGTAACCTGGTATTCGATGTCGCTCAACTGTTCGCGCCAGGCGGCATCGGGTTTTTCGACATGCGCGACGGCGGGCGTGGCGGGGGGGGTGCGATCGTGCTCGGCCATGCGATGACTCCGTGTGGGTCCTGTCAGGGGGACCGGTGAAAGAAGCGCGGTGTCCGTCCTGTCGCGACAGGCGGCAGGACGGACCCGTGAAAGTGCGGCATATTGCCTAGGACGAACAACTGACCTCGAGCGACGTCGCCCAGTCCGGTGGCAGCGCGGCGTAGGCCGCATGCTCGGGCTGCTCGTCGAACGGGTGGCGCAGCACGTCGAGGAGTCGGCGGGTTTCGCTGAAATCCTTTTCCTGCGCGGCGCGGATCGCCACTTCGGCGAGGTGATTGCGCAGCACATAGCACGGATTGACCCGGTTCATCGCCGCGCGGCGGGTCGCGTCGTCGCGGCCTTCGACGGCCAGCCGCACGCGGTAATCCGCCAGCCAGGCATCGAAGCCCGGACGGTCGAGGAACAGGTCGCGCGCTGCGGCACGGTCGACGCCCGATACCGCGGCATCGGTTGCCGCATCGGTTGCCGCATCGGCCGCCACGTCGACCGCAATACCTGCCGCCGTGCCCGTCGACACCGACGCTTCCGCGTCCACCGATATGTTGGCCAACCGTCGGAAAGTCAAGGTGAAGTCGGCGCGATTGGCGTGCATCAACTGCAACAGGCGGTCGATCAGCGCGCTGTCGTCGGCCGCTGCCGTCGTCAGGCCCAGTTTGGCGCGCATCAACCCGGCGAACTGTTCCGCGTAACGCGGCTTGAACGGTTCCAGCGCGGCTTTCGCCTGTTCGATCGCGTCCCGCGCGGCGTCGCTGTCGTCGTCCGGCTGGGCGTCGCCCGCACGGGGCGCGGCGATCAGCGGCAGCAGCGCCTGCGCGAGGCAGAACAGATTCCAGTACGCCACCTGCGGCTGGTTCTGGTAGGAGTAGCGCCCCTGCTGGTCGGTATGGTTGCAGATGTGCTTCGCGTCGAACGCGTCGAGAAAGCCGAACGGGCCGTAATCGATCGTCAGCCCCAGGATCGACATGTTGTCGGTGTTCATCACGCCGTGGCAGAAACCCACCGCCTGCCAGCGCGCGATCAGGTCGGCGGTCTTCACGCCGACCTCGCCCAGCAGCGCGAGGTAGGGGTTCGCCATGTCGCGCAACGCCGGATAGGCGCGGGCGATCACGTGGTCGGCGAGCTGGCGCAGCGCGTCGTGCTGTCCGGTCGACCAGAAATGCTCGAAATGGCCGAAGCGCACGAGACTGGGCGCGTAGCGCGTGACGATCGCCGCGGTTTCGAGGGTCTCGCGACGCACGGGCAGATCCGAGCCGATCACGCACAACGCCCGGGTGGTGGGGATGCCCAGCGCATCCATCGCCTCGGAGCACAGGAATTCGCGGATCGACGAGCGCAGCACCGCGCGGCCGTCGCCCATGCGCGAATACGGCGTCATGCCGCTGCCCTTGAGCTGCACCTCGAGGCGGCGGCCGTCGGGGGCGGTCAGTTCGCCCAGCGACACCGCACGGCCGTCGCCCAGTTGTCCCGCCCAGTTGCCGAACTGGTGTCCGGAGTACACGGTGGCATAGGGCAGATCGGTCGGCAGGGCCGTCGCGTCGGCGGCCGCGGGCGGCGCGTTCGCACCCGCGAAACGCTGTATGAACGCGGGATCGGCTGCGGCATCGGGGGCGAAGCCGCAGTCCCGCAGCGCATCGTCCGAGACGCAGACGAGATACGGATCCGGAAGCGCCTGCGCGGGCAGGCGGGTATGGAACACGCTGCCGAGTTCGGCGAAGCTGCCCGCGAGGCGGGAGGAGATCGGGATCTGAGCGCGGGGAGCAGCGGCCCTATCGCGCGACGGGGGCGTCTGAATGGACATGGAGCGGCCTGGTGACAAAGCGGGGAACGCCGGGCGCCGTATGCCGGAGGTCCGTCGGCGGGGTCGCCCGGGAGTTTCCCGATGGATGACCCGACGGATTGCGCGGCGAAGCGGCTGGCATGCGGTGCCGGAACACAGGCCTTATTCTAAAGCGGACCGGCGATCGGCGCTGCCGCGCGCCATGCCGGGCCCCGCGCGTCACCAGACGTCTTTCGGCAG
>JBPBQT010000119.1:0-6224 GCA_050955065.1 Janthinobacterium lividum
GGTGACGACCGAAAGCGGCGAGCGGCAACTGCTCGACGTGGTGGCGGACCGGTTCCGGCTGCACGGCACCGAGCGGGTGCGGGCGATGGAGGCGATCGAAGGGGCGCTGCTGCGCGGCACCGGCCGCGTCGACGTGTATTGCCTGGGGGACGAGGCCGAGCCGGAGATCTGGCGTTTCTCCACCGGCCTGCACAGTCCGGACAGCGACATCCGCTACGCGGAGCCGCAGCCGGCGCTGTTCTCCTTCAACTCCGCATACGGCGCGTGCGAGACCTGTCGCGGCTTCGGGCGCGTCATCGGCGTCGATCTGGGGCTGGTGATCCCGGACGAGCGCAAGACCTTGCGCGAAGGCGCGGTCAAGACGCTGCAGACGCCGGCCTGGAAGGAGAATCAGGACGATCTGCTGCGCCACGCCGGGCCGGCGGGCGTGCGCTGCGGGGTGCCGTGGAGCGCGCTCACGCAGCGCGAGCGCGACTGGGTGATCGACGGCGCGCCCGACTGGAAGGGCAAGTGGAAGACCCAGTGGTACGGCGTGCGGCGCTTCTTCGACTATCTGGAGTCGAAGGCGTACAAGATGCACATCCGCGTGCTGCTGTCGAAGTACCGCAGCTATACCCGTTGTCCGACGTGCGACGGCGCGCGCCTGAAAACCGAATCGCTGCTCTGGCGCCTGGGCACGAAGCCCCAGGCGGACGCCGTGCTGGCCCCCGCCGAGCGCTTCATGCCGCGCGGCGTGAGCTGGACGCCGGCGCAGCTCGCGGCCTTGCCGGGCCTGACGGTGCACGACCTGATGCTGATGCCCATCGAGCGCATCCGGCGGTTCTTCGACGCGCTGACGCTGCCCAGCACCCTGCTCGACGACGCGTTGAAGCTGTTGCACGACGAGGTGCGCACGCGTCTGCGCTACCTGTGCGATGTCGGGCTGGGCTATCTGACGCTCGACCGCCAGAGCCGCACGCTGTCGGGCGGCGAGGTGCAGCGCATCAATCTGACGACCGCGCTGGGTACGTCCCTGGTCAACACGCTGTTCGTGCTCGACGAGCCGAGCATCGGCCTGCACCCGCGCGACCTGAACCGCATCGTCGAGGCGATGCACCGGTTGCGCGACGCCGGCAACACGCTGGTGGTGGTCGAGCACGACCCGTCGGTGATGCTCGCCGCGGACCGGCTGATCGACATGGGCCCGGGCCCCGGCGAGCGCGGCGGCGCGATCGTCTACGACGGTCGGCCGGAGGACATCGAGCAGAGCGACACGCTTACCGGCGCGTATCTGGGCGGGCGCAAGCACGTGGCGAGCGCGGCGAACTGGAAGCGGCGGGCGGTGGACGCGGCCACGCCGCGTCTGGTGCTCGAAGGCGTCAACGCGCACAACCTGCGCGACGTCACGATCGAGATCCCGCTGCAGCGGCTGGTGTGCGTGACGGGGGTGTCGGGTTCGGGGAAATCGACGCTGATCCAGGACGTGCTGGCGCCGGCGCTCGCCCGGCATTTCGGCAAGGCCAGCGAGACGCCCGGCGCGTTTCGCGCGCTGTCCGGCGAGGGCGCGCTGAGCGACGTCGTTTTCGTCGACCAGTCGCCGATCGGGCGCACCGCGCGCTCGAATCCCGCCAGCTATGTGGGGGCCTTCGACGAGCTGCGCAAACTGTTCGCGAAAGCGCCGCTCGCCGCGCAGCGCGGCTATGGCGCCGGCATGTTCAGCTTCAATTCGGGCGACGGGCGCTGTCCGACCTGTGGTGGCTCGGGCTTCGAGCATGTCGAGATGCAGTTCCTGAGCGACGTCTACCTGCGCTGCCCGGATTGCGACGGGCGCCGTTACCGTGCCGAGATCCTCGACGTCAAGATCGCGCGGACGATGCCGGGTGCGGCGGGTGGCGCGGCCGCGGCGGTCACCGACAAGGCGGCCGATGCGGTGGCCGCCGCGCCGGCAACCCGCGAACTGAGCATCGCCGACGTGCTCGAACTGACGGTCAGCGAAGCGGTGGCGCTGTTCGCCGGCGACGCGGCGGTGCTGCGCGTGTTGCAGCCGATCGTCGACGTCGGGCTCGAATACGTGAAGCTCGGGCAGCCGGTGCCGACGCTGTCCGGCGGCGAGGCGCAGCGCCTGAAGCTGGCGGGGTTTCTCGCCGAGACGTCCACCGACGCGCCACGCGGTCGCAGCGCCGACGGCGACGACGCCGAGATCGATGCCGTAGCGCGTGACGACGGCGCGGCCGCGGCGGAGGGCCGCTCGGTTGCTGCCGGTAAAGCGGGAAAAGCCGCCAGGTCGTCGACAGCCGTCGTCAAGGCCGGCAAGACGGGCAGGGCATCGGGCGGCGCGGGCAAGCCGGTCGCGGCGCGCCTGTTCATGTTCGACGAGCCGACCACCGGCCTGCACTTCGACGACATCGCCAAGCTGATGCAGGCGATGCGTCGCCTGCTCGAACGCGGTCATTCGCTGATCGTCATCGAGCACAACCTCGACGTGATCCGCGCGGCGGACTGGATCATCGATCTCGGTCCCGAGGGCGGCGACGCCGGCGGCGAGGTGGTGTGCGTGGGCACGCCGCAGGACGTGCAGGGCTGCGCGCAGTCGCATACCGGCCAGGCGCTGATCGCGTACGAGGCGGCGATGGCGCCCGGCGCGGCGGCGCGGCTGGCCGCGAGCCGCAACGAGGGCGACGGCATCGCGCTGCAGCACGCGGCCGAGGTCGTGCGCGCGCGCCGCGCGTTGCAGGGCGAGGACGTGGTGCGCATCGTCAACGCGCGCGAGCACAATCTGAAGTCGCTCGACGTCGACATCCCGCACGGCAAGTTCAACGTGATCACCGGGGTGTCGGGCTCGGGCAAGTCGACGCTGGCGTTCGACATCCTGTTCCACGAGGGGCAGCGGCGCTATCTCGAATCGCTGAACGCCTACGCGCGTTCGATCGTGCAGCCCGCGGGACGTCCCGAAGTCGACGCGGTGTACGGCATTCCGCCGACGGTCGCGATCGAGCAGCGGCTCTCGCGCGGCGGACGCAAGAGCACCGTGGCGACCACGTCCGAGGTCTGGCACTTCCTGCGCCTGCTGTACGTGAAACTCGGCATCCAGCATTGCATCCACGACGGCGCGGCGGTGACCGCGCAAAGCGCCGAGTCGATCCTCGCGCAGCTGATGCGCGACCACAAGGGGCAGCACGTCGGCCTGCTCGCGCCGCTGGTGATCAACCGCAAGGGCATCTACCCCGATCTGGCCAAATGGGCGAAGGCGCGGGGCAACACGCATCTGCGCGTGGACGGCGAGTTCCTGAGCGTGGATCCCTGGCCGAAGCTCGACCGTTTCAAGGAGCACACGATCGAACTGCCGGTCGGCGACATCCTGGTCGCGGCGGCCGACGAGCCGGCGCTGCGCGCGCTGCTGGACGCCACGCTCGAACTGGGCAAGGGCGTCATGCACCTGCTCGCGCCGCTCGACGGCCTGGGCGCGGCGATGGAAAAGGGCGCGCGCAGCAAGGGCATCGGCGCGATCAAGGTGTTCTCGACCAAGCGGGCGTGCCCGGTGTGCGGCACCAGTTATCCGGAACTCGACCCGCGCATGTTCTCGTACAACAGCAAACACGGCTGGTGCACGACCTGCGTCGGCACTGGTTTGCAACTAACGGGCGAGCAACGCAGCATCTACGACGATACGCTCCTCGCCGAGGACAACCGCGGACGCGAACAGACGATTCCCTCCGCCCAGCAGGAACCCGACGATGTCGGCGACCAGCCGTGCGGCGATTGCGGCGGCACCCGGCTCAATCCGGTGGCGCGCGCGGTGAATTTCGCCAACGAGGCGATCACCGACGTGGCGCAATGGACCGTCAGCGAAACGCGCACCTGGGTCGCGTCGTTGACGCTGCACGGGCGCGACGCGGAAATCGCGCGCGACGTGCTGAGCGAGATCGAGGGACGCCTGCAGTTCCTGGAGGAGGTCGGGCTGGGCTATCTGAGCCTGGAGCGCGCCGCGCCCACGCTCTCGGGCGGCGAGGCGCAGCGCATCCGCCTGGCCGCGCAGCTGGGCAGCAACCTGCAGGGCGTGTGCTACGTGCTCGACGAGCCGACGATCGGCCTGCATCCGCGCGACAACCGGATCCTGCTCGACGCGCTGCGCAAGCTCGGCGACAAGGGCAACACGCTGGTGGTCGTCGAGCATGACGAGGACACGATCCGGCGCGCCGACCACATCATCGACATCGGCCCGGGCGCGGGCAAGCGCGGCGGCGTGGTGGTCGCGCAGGGCAGCGTCGCGGACCTGGCCGCGCAGCCGGATTCGCTGACCGGGCAGTTCCTCGCCCATCCGATCGTCCACCCGCTGCAGGCGCGCCGCGACGTGCGCCCGGCGAAGGGCGGCCGCGCGGCGGTGCCGGAGCACTGGCTGACGGTCGAAGGCGCGAACCTGCACAATCTCAAGAACGTGACCGCGAGCCTGCCGTTGTCGCGGCTGGTCGCGATCACCGGCGTGAGCGGTTCGGGCAAGTCGACGCTCGCGCGCGACGTGCTGATGGCGAACCTGCTCGACGCGGTGGGCCGCTCGGTGCTGTCGTCGCCGGCGACGCGGCGCGCCCGCGCGAGCGCGCAGGCCGCCTCCGGCACGACCCGGGACGCGGCGAAGGCGCGCTCCAGCGTGCTGGCGCGCGAAGCGCCGCGCCTGCAGTTCGACGTCACGCATGCGTGGCAGGGCTGCAGCGGCGTGACCGGCTGGGAGACGATCGACCGCGTGCTCGAGGTCGACCAGACGCCGATCGGCAAGACGCCGCGTTCGTGCCCGGCGACCTACATCGGCATGTGGGACACGATCCGCAAGCTGTTCGCCGACACGCTCGAATCGCGTGCGCGCGGCTACACGGCGTCGCGCTTCTCGTTCAACACCGGCGCGGGGCGGTGTCCCGCCTGCGAGGGTCAGGGCGTGCGCACGATCGCGATGAGCTTCCTGCCGGACGTCAAGGTGCCGTGCGACGTCTGCCACGGACAGCGCTTCAATCCCGAGACGCTGGCCGTGACGTGGCGCGGCAAGAACATCGGCGAGGTGCTGACGATGGAGGTCGACGAGGCGGTCGATTTCTTCGCGGCGATGACCGGCATCGCGCACCCGCTGCAGTTGATGAAGGACGTCGGGCTGGGGTACCTGACGCTCGGGCAGCCGTCGCCGACGCTCTCCGGCGGCGAGGCGCAGCGCATCAAGCTGGTGACGGAACTGACCAAGGTGCGCGACGACGTGGCGCGGCGCGGACAGAAGATCCCGCATACGCTCTACGTGCTGGACGAGCCCACGGTCGGCCTGCACATGGCCGACGTCGCGAAACTGATCCGCGTGCTGCACCGGCTGGTGCAGGCCGGGCACAGCGTCATCGTCATCGAGCATGACCTGGACGTCATCGCCGAGGCCGACTGGATCATCGACCTGGGTCCGGAGGGCGGCTCCCTGGGCGGCGAAATCGTCGCCGCGACCGATCCGGTCACGCTCGCGGCGAACCCGCGCAGCCATACCGGCGCCGCGCTGGGGCCGGTGCTGGCGCGCGTGGCGTCGGTGCCCGCGCCCGGCATCGTGGACGCCACGGCAGCGAGCGCGCTCGATCCGGCCATCGTGGCGGCTCGTGTCGGGCCGCAGGCGTGATGGTGCTGGACGCGCTTCCCGTGCATGCCGGCGCGCTGCTGGTGTTCGGCAGCGTGCTGGCGACCTCGCTCGGTCTGCCCGTGCCGGCCCTGCCGACCCTGATGCTGGTCGCCGCCGGTCTGGCGCTGCATCCCGACGGCGGCCACCGCACGCTGCTGCTCGCCTGGCTGGCGTCGATTCTCGCCAGCCTCATCGGCGACACGGTCTGGTACCTGCTCGGACGTCACTTCGGCAGCCGCACGCTGCGCGCGCTGTGTTCGCTGTCCCTGTCGCGGGACACCTGCGTGCGGCAGACCGAGAACGTCTATACCCGGTTCGGCGCACGTGTGCTGGCGGTGGCGAAGTTCGTTCCCGGATTGTCGCTGGTGGCGGTGCCGCTGGCGGGCGCGATGGGCGTGCGCGCGGCGGTCTTCGCCGGCTACGACCTGCTGGGCGCCGCGCTGTGGGCGGGCGTCGGCCTGCTGGCCGGCACGGTCTTCGCCCCGAACATCAATTTCGTGCTGGCGTTGATCGCCCGCACGGGCGGCCGCGCGGCGCTGCTCGCGGGCGCCGTGTTGTTGCTGTACATCGGCTATCGCTGGTGGCGTCGGCGCAGCCTGCTGCGGCTGTT
>JBPBQT010000120.1:0-5782 GCA_050955065.1 Janthinobacterium lividum
GGTGATCGTCGCGCTGCCCAGCACCCGGGTGGCCACGCCGCGGATCAGGTCCTCGGTATAGGTCATCAGCCAGCGGTAATCGGCATACGCGGCGTAGAACTCCATCATCGTGAATTCCGGATTGTGGCGCGGCGACACGCCCTCGTTGCGGAAATTGCGATTGATTTCGAACACGCGGTCGAAGCCGCCGACGATCAGGCGCTTCAGGTACAGCTCGGGAGCGATGCGCAGATACATCTGCATGTCGAGCGCGTTGTGATGCGTCGTGAACGGCTTCGCGGTCGCGCCGCCCGGGATCGGGTGCAGCATCGGCGTCTCGACCTCGAGGAAGCCGGCCGCGTCCATCTGCTGACGGATCGCGGCGATGATGCGCGTGCGGTTCGCGAAGGTGCGGCGCGTCTCGGGCGTGACGATCAGATCGACATAGCGTTGCCGGTAGCGCATTTCCTGGTCGGCGAGACCGTGGAACTTGTCGGGCAGCGGGCGCAGCGACTTGGCGAGCAGGCGCAGGCTTTCGCAGCGCACCGACAATTCGCCCTTGTTCGTGCGAAACAGCTTGCCCTTGGCCGCGACGATGTCGCCGAGGTCCCACTTCTTGAACGCGTCGTAGGTCTCGGCGCCGACGTCGGCGGGCGTGACGAAGAGCTGGATCTGGACGCCGTCGTCCTGGATGGTGGCGAAACTCGCCTTGCCCATGATGCGCTTGAGCATCATGCGCCCGCCGATCGCGACGTCGAGCGCGGCGGCCTCCAGCGTGTCCTTGTCCGATTCGCCATGCGCTTCATGCAGCTGCGCGGCGTGATGGCTGGGGGCGAAATCGTTCGGGTAGGCGGGGCCCGCCGCGCGCATCGCGTGGAGTTTCTCGCGGCGTTCGGCGAGGATCGAATGGTCCTCGGCGACGGCAGCGGGGTTTGCGGCGGCGGAATCAGGAGCGGGCGTGTTCTGGGTATCGGTCATTGCGGCGTGAGCGTCGGGCAAGCGAGTGCATTATTCGGGCCGGCCGTGCCGGACGCGCAATGAACGCGCGGGCCCGGCAAAGCGGCGGTGGAGCGGTGGGGCAGGTATGGCGCGGCAATGACGCCGCAATCGAGCAAAAACGAAACGGCGGCGGCGCAGCGGCGGGCCGGCAGTGGCACGGCGCAGACATCCCCGCGCCTTGCCGGGCCGCCCGCGCAAGGGCGGCGGTCCCGAACCGCTCAGACGCCCTGTTTCAGGCTGGCGCCGATGAATTCGTCGAGATCGCCGTCCAGCACGGAGCGGGTATTGCTGATCTCGACGCCGGTGCGCAGATCCTTGATGCGGCTCTGGTCCAGCACGTACGAACGGATCTGGTGACCCCAGCCGACGTCGGTCTTGCCCGCTTCGAGCTTGTCCTGCTCGACCTGACGCTTGCGCATCTCCGCCTCGAACAGCTTCGAGCGCAGCATCGCCATCGCCTCGGCGCGGTTGCGGTGCTGCGAGCGGTCGTTCTGGCACTGCACGACGATGTTCGTCGGCACGTGCGTGATCCGTACCGCCGAGTCGGTCTTGTTGATGTGCTGACCGCCGGCGCCGGACGCGCGGTACGTGTCGATGCGCAGGTCCGCCGGATTGATGTCGACCTCGATCGAGTCGTCGACTTCCGGATAGACGAACACCGAGCTGAACGACGTGTGCCGCCCGCCCGAGGAGTCGAACGGCGACTTGCGCACGAGCCGGTGCACGCCCGTCTCCGAGCGCAGATAGCCGTACGCGTACTCGCCCTCGATCTTGATCGACGCGCTCTTGATGCCGGCGACGTCGCCGTCGGACTGTTCGAGAATCTCGGCCTTGAAGCCCTTGCGCTCCGAATAGCGCAGGTACTGGCGCAGCAGCATCGCCGCCCAGTCGCACGCTTCCGTGCCGCCCGCGCCCGACTGGATGTCGATGAACGCATTGTTCGGGTCCGCCGGGTTGCTGAACATCCGTCGGAATTCGATGCCCTCGACGCGCGAGGACAGTTCCGCGACTTCCTCCTCGATCGAGCCGAGCGTGTCCTCGTCGCCTTCCTCGCGCGCGAGTTCGAACAGTTCCTGCGCGTTGAGCAGGTCCTCGTCGAGCTTCACCAGCGAGGTGACCACGCCGTCGAGCAGCTTTTTCTCGCGACCCAGCGCCTGCGCGTGTTTCGAATCGTTCCAGACCGTCGGGTCCTCGAGTTCCTTGTTGACTTCGATCAGTTTCGCGTGCTTGACATCGAAGTCAAAGATACCCCCGTAGGTCGGACGCACGAATGCGCAAATCGGCGATGGTCGAGTCGATTGCGTTCAGACGTTCCGCTTCCATGTCGTTTCATTCCAAAAAGCTAGGTTTTTACAGGATTCTTCAAGCGGAGGATTATAGCCGATCGCCAGCCGTTCACCAGCCGATGAGACCCCGCTAGCCGTGCGCGTGCTCGACGATCATCTGCACGCGGGTCACGCCGTTCCACGTGTCGCGCGTGAGCCGGTAGGCGACGGTCGCCTGCTCGGGCAGCGGCTCGGTGCGGTTGAACCAGATCGCGTCGAAGCGCCGCGCGCCGCGAAAGAGCTGCAGTTTCAGGTGCTTGTCCTTGACCAGCGACTGCGCCCGCACCTCGAACGCGCCGGAGAACACCGGCGCCGGAAACCCCTGGCCCCAGATCGCCGCGTCGAGCATTTCCACCACCTGCGCGGTGAAATACGCGTCCTCGAGTTCGCCGTCGGTCTCCAGCACCCGCTGCAGCGCGGCCGCCGGCAGCCATTCCCGGCCGACCGTCTCCAGCGCCTCGGAGAAGCGCGCGAAATCGTCCGCGCGCAGCGTGAGACCCGCGGCCATCGCGTGGCCGCCGAATTTCACGATCAGGCCGGGGTGGCGCTTGGACACCAGGTCGAGCGCGTCGCGCAGGTGAAAGCCGGGAATCGAGCGGCCCGAGCCCTTGATCAGCTCGCCGTCGTCGGCGGCGGGCGCGAAGGTGATCGTCGGGCGGTAGAAGCGTTCCTTCAGGCGCGAGGCGACGATGCCGATCACGCCCTGGTGCCACAGCGGGTCGTAGATCGTCAGCGTGGTGCGGCCCGGGTCGGCCGGATCGATGCTGTCGAGCGCGGCGAGCGCCTCCTGCTGCATGCCGGTCTCGATTTCGCGGCGTTCGCGGTTCATTCCGTCGAGTTCCTGCGCGAGTTCCCACGCGCGGCCCGGGTCGTCGGTCAGCAGGCACTCGATGCCCAGCGACATGTCGGCCAGGCGCCCCGCGGCGTTGAGTCGCGGGCCGACGGCGAAACCGAGGTCCTGCACGCCGGCGGTGCGCACCTCGCGCCCGGCGGCGCGAAACAGCGCGGCGACGCCGGGCTGCGCGTTGCCGGCGCGCATGCGCGCGAGCCCCTGGGCGACCAGCACCCGGTTGTTCGGGTCCAGCCGCACCACGTCGGCGACGGTGCCCAGCGCCACCAGATCGAGCAGGCGGACGAGTTTCGGCTGACTCGCCGCGTCGAACACGCCGCGCGCGCGCATCGCCGCGCGGGTGGCGAGCAGCACATAGAAGATGACGCCGACGCCGGCGAGATGCTTGCTCGGAAATTCGCACTCCGGCTGGTTCGGATTGACGATCGCGCACGCATCGGGCAGTTCGTCGCCCGGCAGGTGGTGATCGGTCACGAGCACGTCGACGCCGGCGGCCTTCGCCGCGGCGACGCCGTCGACGCTGGCGATGCCGTTGTCGACGGTGATCAGCAGCTCGGGCGGGCGGCGCGTGTTCGACAGCGCGAGCGCGACGATCTCCGGGGTCAGTCCGTAGCCGTATTCGAAACGGTTCGGCACCAGGTAGTCGACGTCGGCGCCGAGCATGCGCAGGCCGCGCACGGCCACGGCGCAGGCGGTCGCGCCGTCGCAGTCGTAGTCGGCGATCACCAGCAGGCGCCGGTTCTCGGCGATGGCGTCGGCGAGCCGGGCGGCGGCCGCGTCGATGCCGCGCAGCAACTGCGGCGCGAGCAGCGTGTCGAGGCCGGTCTCGACGTCGAGCGCCGTGCGGATGCCGCGCGCGGCGTACAGGCGGGCGAGGACCGGATGCAGGCCGTGCCGGATCAGGGCCTCGGTGTCGGCGGGCGCGCAGGAACGTGTCTGGATCTGGGTCATGGAGAGGTCGTGGGGTGCGCTGCTCAGACGTGCGCCGGGACAGCGTGCGCGCCGGCGAGCAGGGAGAGGAGGGTGCGGCGACGCCAGAATTTCTTCAAATCCCCGCGCGTCACGGTCAGTGTCACGATGCCGGTGTCGCTGCCCAGCGTCAGGTGCACGCGGGCCAGGCGGCCCGCCTGCAAGGCCTGGAACGCCGGCGCGAACCACCGCGCGTCGATGTCGGCGAGTCGGGCCAGCCAGTCGCCCCAGTCCTGGCCGACGAAGGGCTGCGCGAGGCCGCCGATCTCGACCAGGATCGGCAGTGCCTCCGCGCGGGTGTCGAACGCGCCTTTGGCGGGTGTCGACCCCGGCGCGGCGTTGGCCAGGGCCGCGAGCAGGGCCGCGAACGTCGACGGCAGCGGCGCGACCCCGGCCTGTGTCGCGAGGCCCAGCCCCCGGGTCGCGCACGCGTCGGAATAGAGCGTGACGAACGCGCGGCGCAGCGACGAGGCCGGCAGCGAGCCCGATATCCGGTCTGGTGTCCGACCCGATGCCCGACCCGGCGTTCGATCCGGCGTCCGACCCGATGCCCGACCCGGCGAATGCGCCAGCGTCGCGAGCGCCCCCTGGCCATGCAGCCAGACCGAATTCACCGCCAGTTGCCCGCGCCGTTCCCGCGCCTCGTTGACCGGATGCTCGTGCCAGGCCATCTGGATCTCGTTCTGCAGGCTCATCCAGGGGCGTGCGCGCACGCCGGTCGCGCGGACCTGCGGCAACCAGATGTCGATGCTGCGGCCGATCGCCCGCAGCGGCGCGGCGCCGACCAGGTCGCGCAGCGCGTCGCCGGCGACGTACCAGCGCAACGGGGTCGGCGCGAGCAGTGTCAGGCCGCGCTCGTCGAACGACGCCTGGGCATGCGCGAGCAATGCGCGCGCATCGGCGTCGTCGAGCGCCAGCGTATCGGGGTCGAGCAACACCAGATGGTCGTGCGTGACCGCGACGTGCGCCGGCTGCAGGCAGGCCCAGGTCGCCTGTCCCGGCGAACCGCCGTCGGCCAGCAGCATATAGGGCGCGAGCGGGGGGTCGTCGCCGTCGGACACCGCGATGCCATGCCGCGCGGCGAGCCACTGCGCGTGCGGCAGGCCGCGCTGGAAATCCTCGCCGGGCACCTGCTCGCGCAACGACGCGCGGCGCACCAGCTGGTCGAGTCCGGGCGTCGCGCGCGCGGGCAACACCGCGGCGCCTTCCTGTGCGGCCGGCAGCGCGAACGGCAGGAGAAAGTGGAGGGTCGGAAAGGGAAGAGTAGGTTCGCGCATAGATCACCGCATTGTATGGCAAACTTGCCGGCTGACCCCGTTATCACCAGGAAGGCAGCATTTGAAACTCCCCTATGAATGGCAGATCGGCTGGCGCTACACGCGCGCCGGCAAGCGCAGCAGCGGCAACGGCTTCATTTCCTTCATCGCGGTGATCTCGATGGTCGGCATCGCGCTGGGCGTGGCCGCGCTGATCATCGTGCTGTCGGTGATGAACGGCTTCCAGCGCGAAGTGCGCGACCGCATGCTGTCGGTGCTGGCGCACGTCGAGATCTACTCGCCCACCGGCGCGATGCCCGACTGGCGCCAGACGGCGACCGAGGCGCTGCGCAATCGCGAAGTGGTCGCCGCCGCGCCGTACATCGATGCGCAGGCGTTGCTCA
>JBPBQT010000121.1:0-5575 GCA_050955065.1 Janthinobacterium lividum
CGATCCGTTACGAGTGCCGGCGCCGCGTTCCGCGCCGCCCTGACCCAGGAAACGCCGCTGCAGGTGGTCGGCGCGATCACCGCCTATGCCGCGAAAATGGCCGAGGCCGTGGGGTTTCAGGCGCTCTACCTGTCCGGCGGCGGCGTCGCGGCGAATTCGCTCGGCATGCCCGATCTGGGCATCAGCACGATGGAGGATGTGCTGACCGATGCGCGCCGCATCACCGAAGCATCGTCGCTGCCGCTGCTGGTCGACATCGATACCGGCTGGGGCGGCGCGTTCAATATCGGGCGCACCGTCAAGTCCTTCATCCGTGCCGGCGTGGCGGCGGTGCATATGGAGGACCAGGTCGGACAGAAACGCTGCGGCCACCGTCCGGGCAAGGAGGTGGTGACGACCGCGGAGATGGTCGACCGGATCAAGGCCGCCGTCGACGCGCGCACCGACGACCAGTTCGTGATCATGGCGCGTACCGACGCCGCCGCCACCGAGGGCGTCGACGCCGCGATCGAGCGCGCGGTCGCGTACGTGGCGGCCGGCGCCGACATGATCTTTCCCGAAGCGATGCAGTCGCTCGACGATTACCGTCGGTTCAAGGCGGCGGTGGGCGTGCCGATCCTGGCGAACCTGACCGAATTCGGCTCGACGCCGTTCTTCACGATCGACGAACTGCGCGACGCGAACGTCGATATCGCGCTGTATTGCTGCGGCGCCTATCGCGCGATGAATGCGGCCGCGCTCAACTTCTACGAGACGGTCAAGCGCGACGGCACGCAGAAGGCCGCGGTCGGCACGATGCAGACGCGTGCCGATCTTTACCAGTACCTGGGTTATCACACGTACGAAGACAAACTCGACCAGCTGTTTGCTGCGCAAAAATAACAGGAGAACGGAGATGAGCGAATTGGAGACAGGTAACAAGCAAGGCACCGCCGACCAGGCAGGAACGGAATCGGGTCCCGCGGCCACGCCCTTCAAGCCGAAGAAATCGGTCGCGCTCTCGGGCGTGACCGCGGGCAATACCGCCCTGTGCACCGTCGGCAAGACCGGCAACGATCTGCACTACCGCGGTTATGACATTCTCGATATCGCCGGCAATGCCGAATTCGAGGAGATCGCCTATCTGCTGGTGCACGGCAAGCTGCCCAACGTGGCCGAACTGACGGGGTACAAGAAGAAGCTCAAGGCGCTGCGCGGTCTGCCCGCCAACCTGAAGGCCGCGCTCGAACTGATTCCGGCGGCCGCGCATCCGATGGACGTGATGCGTACCGGGGTCTCGGTGCTCGGCACCCTCCTTCCCGAAAAGGACGATCACAGCCAGACGGGCGCCAGGGACATCGCCGACCGGCTGATGGCGTCGCTGGGATCGATGCTGCTGTACTGGTATCACTATTCGCAAAACGGCAAGCGCATCGACGTCGAGACCGACGACGATTCGATCGGCGGCCATTTCCTGCATCTGCTGCACGGCACGCGTCCGTCGCGCGTGCAGGTCAAGGCGATGCACACGTCGCTGAATCTGTATGCGGAGCACGAGTTCAACGCGTCGACCTTCGCCGCGCGGGTGATCGCCGGTACGGGCAGCGACATCTATTCGGCGCTGGCGGGCGGGATCGGCGCGTTGCGCGGCCCGAAGCACGGCGGTGCGAACGAGGTCGCCTTCGAGATCCAGTCGCGCTACACATCGCCCGACGAGGCCGAGGCGGATATCAAGGCACGCGTCGCGAGCAAGGAAGTGGTGATCGGTTTCGGTCATCCGGTCTATACGGTTTCCGATCCGCGCAACAAGGTCATCAAGGACGTGGCGCACCAGTTGTCGAAACAGGACGGCAGCACGGCGCTGTTCGATATCGCCGAACGCATCGAATCGGTCATGTGGGAAGCAAAGAAGATGTTCGCGAACCTCGACTGGTTCAGCGCGGTGTCGTACCACGTGATGGGCGTGCCGACGGCCATGTTCACGCCGTTGTTCGTCATCGCCCGTACGGCCGGCTGGAGCGCGCACATCATCGAGCAGCGCATCGACAACAAGATCATCCGCCCGAGCGCCAACTACACCGGGCCGGACAATCTGCCTTTCGAGGCGCTCGAGAAGCGCGCCTGACAGCCGCCATGTCCGCCCCTGTCTCGAACGTTCGTCCCGATCCCGATGGCGTCCTGGCCGACATCGTCGATTACGTATTGCACTACGAGATCAGGAGCCCGCTCGCGCTGGAAACCGCGCGCCACTGCCTGATCGACACGCTGGGCCGCGGTCTCGAAGCGCTGACCTACCCCGCCTGCGCGAAACTGATGGGGCCGCTGGTGCCGGGCACGGTCGTGCCCGGCGGCGCCAGGGTGCCGGGCACGTCCTTCACGCTCGACCCGGTGCAGGCGGCGTTCAACATCGGCACGATGATTCGGTAGCTGGACTTCAACGACACCTGGCTCGCCGCGGAATGGGGCCATCCGTCGGACAATCTGGGCGGCATCCTCGCCGTGGCCGACTGGCTGTCGCGCAACGCGATAGCCGCGGGCAGGCGACCGCTGACGATGAAGGACGTGCTGACGGGCATGGTCAAGGCGCACGAGATCCAGGGGTGCATCGCGCTCGAGAATTCGTTCAACGCGGTGGGAATCGACCACGTGCTGCTGGTGAAGGTCGCCTCCACCGCCGTCGTCGGCCAGCTGCTGGGCCTCACGCGCGACGAGCTGATCAACGCGGTGTCGCTGGCCTTCGTCGACGGGCAGGCGCTGCGCACCTATCGGCACGCTCCCAACACCGGTTCGCGCAAATCGTGGGCGGCCGGCGACGCCACCTCCCGCGCGGTGCGCCTCGCGCTGATCGCGAAGACCGGCGAGATGGGTTATCCGTCGGTACTCACGGCGAAGACCTGGGGTTTCTACGACGTGCTGTTCAAGGGCAAGCCGTTTACGTTCCAGCGCCCGTACGGTTCCTACGTGATGGAGAACGTGCTGTTCAAGATCGCGTTCCCGGCCGAGTTCCACGCGCAGACGGCGGTCGAGGCGGCGATGACGCTGCATCGGCGGCTGCAACAGGCGGGCAAATAACGCCCTCACCATCGAATTCGACGATGGTTCGGCGCTCGACGAAGTCGTCGTCGACTATCCGATCGGGCACAGGCGCCGCCGCCAGGACGGCATTCCGCTGCTGGTCGAGAAATTCAAGACCAATCTGGCGCGTCGTTTCCCGCCCAAGCAGCAGCAGGCGATTCTCGCGGCATCGCTCGATCAGGCGAAGCTGGAAGGCCTCGCGGTGAACGACTATGTCGATCTGTACGTGATCTAGTCCACCACGGCCCCCGCATGGCACGCCGTCCGCTCGCGCGCCAGCTTCGGGAACGGGATCCACTTCGGGTTTTCACCTCGTTCATCTCCCTGGCCGCTTGATCGTGTGCCGCCGCGTACGCGCGATATAGCCGGGGATCCTCCGTTTGTTCCCGCATTTGGTCTGCCCGGACTTCCATTACTCTTCTCCCTGAAGCCATGTGATCTTGCGCCGGAGGACCGCGGCATGACGAGGCGCATCACGCTTACCAACACCACCCGGCCGCGCGCCGCCGAATGAATCCGGCGGCGTGGCGTCCGTTCCGCCAGATGCCAGGCACCGAGACACAGGGGCGCCATGTTCCATCTGAAAAACCGCAGCGTGCCACCGGTCGATCGCAACGCGGTGGATCTGTCGAAATGGGTTGCGGAGAACCTGGAGCAGTTGGAAACAAAGGATGTTGCCGAATTGCTGGTGTTCGGCAACTGCGCGCCCGCGGCTGCAGACCCTCCCGTTTCCAATGAAAAAAAACGGGTCAGGCGCGAGGTTCGTTTCGACCGGTCGTTTTTTTCGTTCTTCCCCCGTGCCTTCAGGCAGGGATGCCTGGCCATACGACAGCATCCCCGTTTCACCCTGACCATCACGTCGGCATTGTGTCTCGTGATGGCATCGCTGTGCGGACTGTCCCTGTGGCAGCAACGGCTCGACACCCGTCAGCATGCGATCGCGACGTCGTCGAATCTGCTGACCATGGTGCAAAAGGACATCGAGCGCAACATCGAGCTGTATGACCTGTCCCTGCGTGCTGCCGCCGAGGGTACGCAGGATCCGGCGGTCATGCGGCTGCCGGTGCGCCTGCGCAACGCCCTCCTCTTCGATGCATCGGCGCACGCATCGAATCTTGCAGGCATGTTCGTCCTGGACCGGGACGGCAAGCTGATCATCGACGACAAAAACACCGCGCCGCTTCCCGTCGACGACGCCGGCCGCGATTTTTTCGAGGCGCACCGCGCGTCCGCCGCCGCGGGTCTGTATATCAGCCAGCCTGTCGTCCTCGACGACGCATCCGGTCTGCCCGTCATCGTGCTCAGCCGCCGCATCACCGCGCGTGACGGCGCGTTCGCCGGCGTGGTGGGCATCCCGATCGATCTGCGCTATTTTCACCATCTGCTCTCCGGTCTGGCGCTGCAGTCGCAAGGGATCGCGGCGCTCCTCAACGAGAAAGGGATGTTTCTGGCGCGGGTGCCCACGCACGACAAGGCGATCGCGGGCAAGTCGCAAAGCAGCGCGCCGCTGATGCGGCAACTGTCCATCGCGAACGAAGGCGCCTTCGTCCGCACGGCCGCGGTCGACAAGGTCGAGCGTCTGTACGTGTTTCGCCATCTGCCGCGGTTCGGGATGATCATCGTCATGGCGCCCGCCATGCAGGATGTCTTCGCGGCCTGGTGGTCTCGCGCGGCGGTGGTCGGCATCCTCATCGTCGTGTTCAGCGTGACGCTGCAGTGCGTCTCGCTCCTCCTGTTCGTCGAGTTGCGCAGCCGCGTCACCGGCGAGGCCGCCATGCGCGTCCTGGCCCAGACGGACAGCCTGACCGGGCTGGCCACGCGCCGGGTGTTCGACGAGGCGCTGCACCGTGAAAAAAACATCGCGCACCGTACGGGACGGCCGCTGACCCTGATGTTCATCGACGTGGATCATTTCAAGAAATACAACGACACCTACGGGCACACGGCGGGTGACGCAGCACTGCAGCGCATTGCCCGGGTTCTGTCCGACGGCGTGCGTTCGAGCCGGGATCTCGCCGCGCGGTATGGCGGCGAAGAGTTCGTTCTGGTGCTGGGCGATACGTCCAGCGCCGTCGCCCAGGTCGTGGCCGAGCGCATCCGGCACGCCGTCGATGCGTGCCGCATCCAGCATGCGCTGGCACCGTCGGGAAACGTGACGATCAGTCTGGGTGTGGTCACCTACGACGGGATGTCGGCGATCGATATCCGCGAGCTGGTCGCGCGCGCGGACAGATCGCTGTACGAGGCTAAACTACGCGGCAGAAACCGGGTTTTCGTCGAATCGGCGCTCATGCATGCATAGCGCGGCCGGACTGCGCGTCGCATCGGCTCTTTTCCGAAAGCAGGACTTCGGCCTGAAATCCATCGGCCTGGATGTTCCAGGTCGTTGACAATTAAAAACTCATGGCAAAAACGAAACAACGCGTCGACGTTTCCGATGCAGAAAACATGGACGACGTCTACATTGCCCGCCAACCGGTCATGGACCGGGAGGGCCGCCTCCTCGCGTATCAGCTCCTGT
>JBPBQT010000122.1:0-5218 GCA_050955065.1 Janthinobacterium lividum
ACCCACAACGTGTCGTACGCGGCGTTCGGCAGCACGCGGTCGTACACCTGCATCGAGAACAGCGAGGTGCCGACGGCCAGCAGATTCGCCAGCAGCGACGCGAGCAGCACGTCGCGATACACGGGCCACTGCGCCCGCACCGGCCCGAGGATCCAGTGGCGCGGCGTGTCGTCGAAGCCGCGGTCGAGGTGCGGCGACACGACCTCGATGTGTTTCGCGATCAGATGCAGACCCGCGAAGCCTTCCTTCAGCGCGTCGATCGACAACGCGCTGCGCCCCGCGCCCGATTCGGGATACGAGACCTCGGCGGTGGTCGACGTCAGCTTTTCGAGCACGAGGCAGCTGCCGTCGCGCATCATCAGGAGCACGGGCAACGCGTGCGTGGAGATGCGTTCGAGCGGCACCGCGACCACGCCGCACGTCATGTTGACCCGGCGCAACGCGCGCTCGGCCTCGGTGAACGGCAGCACGCCGGGCGCGCTCGACAGGCCGTCGCCGAGGCGCGCGGCCGACGTGGCCACGCCATGCACCGCGCACAGACGCACCAGCCCCGCCAGCAGGCCCCGTTCGTACATCGACATATCGATCGCGCTCACCGTCCGGCCTCCCGGTCTTTGGAAGGCAACGTGCCGGGGTGTCCGGAATCGTCGAACGGCGCCGTCGGGAGCGGTTGCGGCAGTGGCAGCGGCACCTGTTCGGCCGGTTGCGCGTCGAGCAGGAAATTCGACACATCCGGCAGCGTGGCGCCGGTTTTTTCCTGCAGCAACGTGCCTTGCAGGCCCAGCACCTGCGCGGCCCGGTACTCGGTACGTTGCAGCTGGTCCGCGGCGGCGATCCAGTTCAGCCGCGTGCTGTACAGCTCCTGGATGCTCGTAAACAAATCCGTCATATTGCGCAGGCCGGTGGTGAATTGTTCTTCATACGTTGCGACGACGTTGCGCGCCTGGCCTATCTGCAGCTTCAGCGACGCCGCACTCGCCGCCAGCGTCTGCAACTGGCGCGCGTAACTTTGACTCTGGTTCTTCAGGTCGCGCGCAACGCCTTGCAGACGTTGGTAACTGCCCTGGTATTTTTGTTCCGCGGCCTGCGCCTGACGCCCGAACAGATCGGACATGCCGAGATCCACACCGAGTGCGAGTCCGAGCGACCCGCTCGTCGGCCCGCCCCCGGAAAACGCCGGATGCCCGGCCGCCTCGAGACGCAATGCCGGCTTCGTCGCGGCCTTCGCGACAGCGATGCCGGTGCGCGCCGATTCCATCGTCGCGTAGGCCTTCAGGTAGTCGGGCGCTTCCTTGAGCGACGCGTCGATCGCCTCGGCCGAACCGATGCGCGGGCCATAGTCGAGGTCGGGCACCGCCTGCGGGGCGATGTCCTGTACGCCCAGCAGAATGTTCAACTGGGAACGCGCCACGTCGCGATCGGATTCGAACGTCTGCAAACGCTCATCGGCGCGGGACAGCTCGAGGTTCGCGCGCGCGGTTTCCGCCAGGTCGCCGAGGCCGCCCTGCGCGCGCTCCCGGGTCATTGCACCCAGCCGGAGCGCGTTCTTTCGGTATTCGTCGGTGGCTTCGAGTTTCGCCTGCGCGGTCTGGGTATCCAGATACAGACCGGAAATCGTGAAGATCACCGTTTCGATCTGCTTTTTGAGATCCGACACGATCTGCACGCGATCGTCGTTCGCACCTTCGATCTGCGCGGACACCTTGCCCCAGTCGAACAGCAACTGCGACACGACCACTTGCGAACCGACGTTGCGCTGCAAGGCCACCGACTGATCCGCGCCGAGCGCTTTCGCCCGGCCGACGTTCACCGAAAAACGCGGGCGCGCGCCGTCCTTGATGATCTCGATATTGGTTTCCTGCTGCGCCACGTCCTGTTGCAATGCGGCGACCACCGGATCGCGTAACGCCGCGATGCGCACGGCGTCCTCCAACGGCATTGCGCTGACCAGGCCCGGCATGACGGCCATGCTCAACGCGAACGCATACAGCGCTGTACGGTCCATGTAAACCTTGAATGATTCATTGGGAGAAATGCGCTGCCGACTGCACGACTTTCACGGCAAACATCTTTTTCAAATTTATTCAGTCATCCGTATCAATCGACGATGATGAAAGCGTTGCTGTCTCGAAAAAATGCCGGGCAACAGACAGCAGGCAGCAAGCACCGCAGCGCTCAGTCCGCGGTTCCGCTTTCTCATACATTACTTTCCGGTCCCCGCCCGGCCCCGTCATCACCTGACCGCCCGAACCGACCGGTACCGCTGGAGACCTTCCTTGGTGAAATTATCGGAATCAAGGTTCCAGCGCGACAGGGGCCACGCCGCGCTTCCGCGACGGCGTGGTAGGACTAAAGACGGGATGGGAGGCAGCGCGCGAGGCCGGCAGGTGCCGAGCCGCCGTATGGGTTGAATCGCAGAGAGGAAGGCTCTCTTCTAGCGCGTATCGACCAGCATCGAACGGAGCGCCTGCACGATGCGCCGCGTTTGTCCATCGTCGAGAATGAGCGGCGGCAGCAACCGGACCGCGCGGGCACGCGTCACGTTGATCAGCAGCCGCTGCGTCTGCAAAGCCGCCGTCGCCAGGGACGCACACGGGGCGGCCATCTCGACCCCGATCATCAGACCCTTGCCGCGGATGTCGCACACGTCCGTGACACCGCGCAACGCTTCGCGCAGACCGTCGAGCAGCGCCGCCCCCTGCCGCGCCGCGTTGTCCACCAGCGCCTCGTCCGCGATGATGTCGAGCACCGTGCAGGCCACCCGGCACGCCAGCGGGTTGCCGCCGAACGTCGAGCCGTGGCTGCCCGGCGTGAACAACTCCGCCGCCGCGCCGGCGGCAAGACAGGCGCCGATCGGAATGCCGCCGCCCAGCGCCTTAGCCAGGGTCAGCACGTCCGGCACGATCCCCTCGTGCTGAAACGCGAACCACTTGCCGGTGCGCCCGAGGCCGGTCTGCACTTCGTCGAGCATCAACAGCCAGTCGTGCCGGTCGCATAGCGCGCGCAGCGCCCGGAGATAGCCATCGGGCGGAACCTGCACCCCGCCTTCGCCCTGTACCGGTTCGACCAGGACCGCGGCGACCCGGTCCGCACACGTTGCCGTGAGCGCCCGCAACGCGTCGATGTCGCCGAACGGCACGCGCAGGAAGCCGTCGACCAGCGGCGCGAATCCGGCCTGCACGGCGGGACTGTCGCTGGCCGACAGGGTCGCGAACGTGCGGCCGTGAAAGGCGTGTTCCATGACCACGACGAGCGGCCGGGCGATCCCGCGCCGGGTTGCGTGCAAACGGGCGAGCTTGAGCGCCGCCTCGTTCGCCTCGGCGCCGGAATTCGCGAAAAAGGCCGCCTGCATGCCGGACAGCGCGGTCAACCGCTCGGCGAGGCGTTGCTGCCAGACCTGTTCGTAAAGATTCGACGTATGCAGCACGAGACCCGCCTGTTCGCGAATCGCCTCGACGACGCGGGGGTGGGCATGGCCGACCGCGTTGACGCCGACGCCCGCGACCGCGTCCACATACTCCCGACCGGCGCTGTCCCAGAGCCGTGCGCCCTCGCCTCGAACGAAGGTCACCGGCAGCGGCGCGTAGGTGCGCATCAGGCGCGACGCCCCCCCGACGTTCGCTTGCGGATTCGACATCTGCGCCGCCTGTTGCGCCGGCTCCTTCACCCACCCCTGCGCCAAGTGCTTCGCTACGCGCCGAACCGGCCGCACCGTGGCGATCGTCGGCCGGAGTTCCGCGCCACCGCCCTGCCCGGCCATGTCCGGGACGTCCACGAGATCCACCGTTGCATCATCCATTTTTCTCTCCTTTGGTGAGGATTCCAGTATCTTTGACAAGTTCGCCGGGATAAACGGCGGCGCGCTTGCAGGACCTTGCACCCGGAGTTCACAATGGATCTGTACGAAGCGATGGCGGTGTTCGTGCGCGTGGTCGACGGCGGCAGCATGACCGCGGCGGCCGAGCAGAGCGGCATCTCGACCACGATGGTGGGCAACCATCTGCGCTGGCTGGAAACACGGCTGGGCGTCAGCCTGTTGCGGCGGACCACGCGGCGGCAGGGCCTGACGGAATTCGGCGCCGCCTACTACCAGCGTTGCCTGGAGATCCTGGCGCTCGTCGCCGATGCCGAGCGCATGGCGGAGACGACGCACGCCACGCCGCAGGGCACGCTGCGCATCACCGCGCCGCCCGCTTTCGGCGCCGAATATCTGATGGCGCGGCTCGACGGCTATCTGTCGCGCCATCCCGCGATCCGGCTGGACGTCGTGCTCACGGACCGGATCGTCGACCTCGTCGAGGAAGGCTTCGACGCCGCGATCCGGCTGGGCACGCTGGCGGCGTCGAGCCTGGTGGCGCGCCCGCTGATGGATTACGGGCTGACCGTATGCGCCGCCCCCACCTATCTCGCGCGACGCGGCGCGCCGTCCGGTCCGCTCGACCTCGCCGCGCACGACTGTCTCTCGTTTGCCTACCCGGCCGGGACGGAATGGCGCTGGACCGAAAAGCAGTGGCGGATGCAGGGGCCGGCGGGCGAGGACGTCTGCGTGGACGTGAGCGGCCGCGTGAGCGTGAACAACGCGCAGGCATTGCGCCGCGCGGCGCTGGGCGGACTGGGCATCGCCATGCTGCCCGACGCGCTGGTCGTCGAAGACCTGGCGGCGGGCCGGCTCGTGTCGCTGATGGACGGCTACCGGCTGCCGTCGCGGCCGATGCATCTGGTCTATCCGGCGGACCGGTTCAAGACGCCGAAATTGCGCAGTTTCGTGGATTTCTGTCTCGGCTCTTTCGGACGCTCCTCGGCGTTGGGCGCATCACATCCCGCACAAAGCGTTGCCCGCCTGCACCCGCCCGAAAGTTGACACTCGGTCCTCAACGCCCGTTTGCGGGGGCGAGTCTAAACCGGGAGGCCAGTTGCTCGAGATGGTTCGCCTGCTCTCTCAGGTTACCCGCTGCCGCTGCCGACTCCTCCACCAATGCGGCGTTTTGCTGGGTCACCTGGTCCAGTTGCGAAACCGCCAAGTCCACCTCCACGATGCCCTTTCTCTGTTCGATGGTGGCCGCGCTGATCTCGCTCACCAAAAGGCTCACACGGGACACGCTTTCCATGACTTCGGACATCGTTTCCCCCGCGTTTCTGACGGAACCCGCTCCGTGCTCGACGCTCGTCACGTTCTGCGTGATCAAAGACTTGATTTCTTTCGCCGCCTGCGCCGAGC
>JBPBQT010000123.1:0-5069 GCA_050955065.1 Janthinobacterium lividum
GACCACCGGCCGGAAACCATCGGACAGGCATCACGCATGTCCGGCATGACACCCGCAGCCATTTCACTGCTGATGGTGCATCTGAAAAAACGATCGGGCCGTGCCAATGTTTCGAATGCCGAGGCCGGTCTGGCTCCTGCTCCTATGGCGGGTCCTGAAATTCAATGAGCCGTTTCGACGAAGCTGTTTTCGCAGCGCGTCTGATCGAGGACGCAATGGCACTCGATGTCGCCCTGGATACGGTTCAGGCTCGGCGCCTGGTCGATTATCTGGGCATGTTGAACAAGTGGAACGGTGTTTACAATCTGACGGCGATCCGGGACCCGGAACAGATGCGCGTGCAGCATGTGGTCGATTCGCTGGCGATCCTGCCACAACTCGATGGACGCGGCGTTCGCAGCGTGATTGATGTCGGCACCGGGGGAGGGCTGCCCGGCGTGGTTCTCGCCATCATGCGGCCGCAGTGGCGTGTCATGCTGAATGACATCGTGCACAAAAAGACGGCATTTCTGACACAGGCGAAAGGGGCACTTCGGCTCGACAACGTGGCGGTACACACGGGGCGCGTTGAAGCATTGCGCGATCCGGAAGGATACGATGCCGTCGTATCCCGCGCGTTCGCGGACTTGGCGGAATTCGTCGCTCTCGGACGTCACCTGGTGTCGTCAAACGGCGCGATCTTTGCAATGAAAGGACAGCGCCCCGATGAAGAAATCGCCCGGCTGCCGGAAGGCACGCGCGTGGAAACGCTCGTGGCATTGCGTGTTCCAAGGCTCGACGCGGCGCGCCATCTGGTTGTCGTCCAGGTGACGGCTTCGCCGAACGCATGGTAGAAAATCGGTGATACCGATTTTGCATGGCATGTCGAATTCCACGATGGGACGTCATAGGGACGTCATATGCGAGGTGGTGGCGAAGGTACGTCCCGAAGCGGCGAAGCAGCAAAGCGGCGCGTCCTTTCCCGGGTACTGCTGCAGGCGAGTCCGGCGGGGCTGGATTGAATCGGGTGATGTGAAGCAGCCGAATCAGGCCCGGTCCGACCCGGTCTGCTGTGGCTAGATGCAAAACGCCTGTGAAATTTAAGCAGTAGAGGGACATCCGGAAGCGGATACCTGAAGAGCGGCGGCCAGGAAAATGAAGGCCGGGAGTTCGGAAACCGGAGCCGAAATACGACAGCAGACGAACAAGCAGACGAACAAGCAGACGGATCCTTTTCGCTCAACGGGCAAAAATTGCCGGGTGCAAAAATGGTCGACCGGACGTAGCCATCCCGGATACGCCGCAACATGGCGGTTGTTTCACGTGAAACAACCGCCAACGGAAAGCAAGGCCAAGCAGGTCGGCGGGAAGAAAAGGAATATGACCCAAATTTTTTGCGTGGCTAACCAGAAAGGCGGCGTCGGCAAGACAACGACCACGGTAAACCTGGCCGCCAGTCTTGCTGCGCAGAAGCAGCGTGTGCTTCTGATCGATCTCGACCCCCAGGGAAATGCCACGATGGGAAGTGGGGTGGACAAGCAGACACTGACGAATACCGTGTATCAAGTGCTGCTGGGCGAAGCGGCGGCGAGCGAGACGATCGTCCACGCCGCAGAGGCGGGGTATGACGTTCTTCCCGCGAATCGCGAACTGGCCGGGGCGGAAGTGGAACTGGTTGAGTTCGAACGACGCGAACGCCGTTTGCGCGAGGCAATCACGCCCATCGCAAAAAAGTATGATTTCATCCTGATCGATTGCCCCCCAGCCTTGTCGTTGCTTACGCTCAACGGCCTGTGTGCTGCACATGGCGTCGTCATTCCCATGCAATGCGAGTATTTCGCGCTCGAAGGTCTGTCCGATCTGGTCAATACGATCAAGCAAGTGCATGCAAACCTGAACCGCGATCTGAAAATCATCGGTCTGTTGCGCGTCATGTTCGATCCGCGGATCACGCTGCAGCAGCAGGTCTCCGAGCAGTTGAAACAACACTTTGGGGACAAGGTGTTCGATACCGTCATTCCGCGTAATGTCCGGTTGGCGGAAGCCCCAAGTTACGGTTTGCCGGGCGTGGTATTCGACCGCAATTCACGTGGCGCGCAGGCGTACACGCAATTCGGCGCGGAAATGATCGAACAGACGAAGACCCGGACCGGAGCAGGAACGACATGAAGCCGCCTGTTTTGAAAAAGAAAGGTCTGGGAAGAGGGCTGGAGGTGCTGTTGGGTGGAAATGCCGACATCGCCGAAGCGCTGCAAAAGGACGCCGTGCCGACTGTTCTGCCTTTAAGCAAAATGGTGCCTGGCAAATATCAGCCTCGTACGCGCATGGATGAAGGCGCGCTGCAGGATCTGGCGGCCAGCATTCGTGCCCAAGGCTTGATGCAGCCGATTCTGGTACGGCCGATCGGTGCCGAATCTTTCGAGATCATTGCGGGCGAACGCCGGTTCCGCGCCGCGGGTCTGGTCGGGCTCGCCGAGGTTCCCGTGCTGGTCAAGGATGTTTCCGATCAAGCCGCCGCGGCGATGGCCTTGATCGAAAACATTCAACGCGAGGATCTCAACCCGCTCGAGGAAGCACAGGGGATTCAGCGATTGCTCGACGAATTTTCCTTCACCCACGAACAGGCCGCCGAATCGGTTGGTCGCTCGCGTAGCGCGGTGTCCAATCTGTTGCGGCTGTTGAATCTCGCCAAACCGGTGCAGACCATGTTGCTGGCCGGCGATCTGGATATGGGCCACGCGCGTGCGCTGCTGGCCGTCGATGCCGCCACGCAGATCGCATTGGCAAACGAAGTGGTCAATCGGCGACTGTCGGTACGCGAGACCGAAAAACTGGTTGCTAACGCAACAAAAGACGAGGCAGGGAAAACGCATCGCCCTGCGCGTGAGCGCAAGTCCCGCGACCTCTCGCGTCTCGAAGATGAACTTGCCGATACACTGTCGGCGGCAGTCAACATCAAGCTGGGCCGTGGTGGCCGTGGCCATCTGAACATCGAATTTGGCAGCCTTGATGCGCTCGACGGCATCCTTGCCCGGTTGCGCGACACGGTGTCCCGCGACGCAGAAGACGACGAGCGCCACGCGTAAAGCCTTCTCTCCGAACACTTCCGGGCGCCTTCCGGAAGGGCAGGGCGGCAGTGGCAAAATGGCCGCGCCATGCCACCTTCCATGCTGCGGCAATCTGCCGCAATGTCAGTACGACCGTCTCCGTTTACTCTTGCGTTCGCTGCGGCGACAGGGCACGCCGATCCGGTGGTTTCGGTTCGACAGGCCCGCTGTTATTGCAGGGATTTCCAGCATTTCTCCCAAACCGTGGCGTTTCGTCGAAACTGCGGAAATCTTCCGCCATCCGGAGATCCGGGCTGCGCTTTTTTCAAGCGTCAGGGATTACCAGAAGGCGGTATGGGTGCCATGCAGCAGGGCGCCAGTAAACTCTTGAGTCGCCTTGGATAATCGCTTACAATCGCCCGGATTTGTCGACTTGGCAAAATCGAAAGCGCGCTGAAAGCCGCGAGCAATGGAGACGGGAATGGCGGATGAGGCCGACAAAGCGCATCAGCCTGAACCAGTGTCGGCAAATGCGGCTCGACCTACCGTGGTCCGCGTGACCCAGGCGTCGAATGGCTCCCCACAAGGTGAGCATGACGCGCATGCTGGTTGGGAAGAGCCGCTTGAAGAACAGACCATCCCACTCACTCGCGCCGATGCCGAGCGGCTGTTTGGCCCAGACGTGAGTCGTCCGTCGCGGGTCACGCCGATGAGAGTGGTGGCGGGGCAGGTGGTTCTCACCTTTTTCGCGGCGCTGATGTGCGCCTTGCTTTCGCAACAATGGCTTCCGGCAGCACTTTCCGCCCTGATTGGCGGGATGATCTGCTGGGTGCCGAGCGGCGGCTTCGCCTTGTATCTTGGACGTCATAGTTCAAGGCGAAAGGGCCGGGATTCGGTCGGTGCATGGATGATGGCCGAGGGCGTCAAACTCGGCGTGACGATCGCGCTGTTCATCGTGATCGCGGTGTATTTCAGGGACGTGCGGTGGTTGCCGCTGCTCGTCACGTACGTGCTGGCGCTGAAAGTCTACTGGCTCGCGCTGGCCTGGCGGTAGCAAAGGTTGCAGGGCCCGGGAGAGGGTGCGCGTCTGGCGGCGCATGTCTCGCGGGCTGTCCGAATTCTATAAATTGGTGGTTGAACCTATGGCTGCTGGATCAGAAACCGCGCTGACTCCGTCCGAGTACATCGCGCATCATCTGCAAAATCTATCGACGGGCCATCAGACGAAGCTGATCGATTTTTCGATCATCAACATTGATACGATCTTCTGGTCGGTTCTGACCGGCATCGTCACGCTCGTGGTGCTGACGCTGGCCGCGCGTCGCGCGTCGCCGGGCGTGCCGACGCGGTTCCAGTGCCTGATCGAACTGCTGGTCGAGATGGTGGAAGACCAGTCGAAGTCGATCGTGCACGGAGACCGCCGCTTCATTGCTCCGCTGGCGCTGACGGTGTTTGTCTGGGTGATCCTGATGAACTCGCTCGATCTCATCCCGGTCGACCTGCCGAGCCACGTGATCGGCTGGCTGGGCCTGAGTTCGGCGATTCCGCATCACCGCATCGTCCCGACGGCGGACTTGAACGGCACGATGGGCATGGCGCTCGGCGTGCTGATCCTCATGCTGTATTACAGCGTGAAGATCAAGGGCGTGGGCGGTTTCGCGAAGGAACTGATCTCGGCGCCGTTCGGCAACCACATCCTGCTGTGGATCCCGAATCTTGCATTGAATGTGATTGAATACGTCGCCAGAACGGTGTCGCTCGGTATGCGGCTGTTCGGCAACATGTATGCGGGCGAACTGCTGTTTCTGCTGATCGCCCTGCTTGGCAGTATCTGGCATTTCCATGCGGATCTTGGCGTGCTCGGCTTTTTCGGCAACGTCGTCGCAGGAAGTGTCTGGGCGATCTTTCACATTCTGATCGTGTTGTTGCAGGCCTTCATTTTCATGATGTTGACCTTGGTGTATCTCGGCCAGGCCCACGACAAGCATTGATTGATGACGGCATGAATGGCGCGGCCGGCGCGCACACCAGGTTCGCCGGCCC
>JBPBQT010000124.1:0-5035 GCA_050955065.1 Janthinobacterium lividum
GGCGCGCTTCTGCGCTTTCACGCCGCGCGCTCAGGCGAATTGATAGAATGGCGCTTTCCATTTGGACAGCGCCCATGATCGAGATCCTGATTGCGGACGACCACGCGATCGTTCGTAGTGGTCTCGCACAGATCGTTTCCGAAGAAGCCGACATGCGAGTGGCCGCGGAAACGGCGACAGGCGACGAAACCATCGCCAAGGTTCGCGAGGTCGCTTTCCATGTCGTGTTGCTCGACATCGCCATGCCGGACAAGAACGGCATCGATACCTTGCGCATCATCAAGCAGATCCGGCCGAACCAGGCCGTGCTGATGCTTTCCGGTTATCCCGAAAGTCAGTACGCGATCAGCCTCCTGCGGGCGGGCGCGGACGGTTATGTCGCGAAGGACGTGCCGCCGAACGAGATCCTGCGCGCCATCCGCACCGTTGCGCGCGGTCACCGCTATCTCTCCGAGTCCACCGCGGACGCGCTTGCCCACAAGCTTTCACAGCCGGCGGACCAGTTGCCGCACGAATTGCTGTCGGAGCGGGAATTCCAGGTGTTCTGTAAATTGTCCTCGGGGCGTCTGCCGACGGAGATCGCCGAGGAGCTGCATCTTTCCGTGAAAACGGTCAGTACCTACCGCGCGCGCGTACTGGAAAAGATGGCCATGAACAACAACGCCGACCTGACGTACTATGCGATCAAGAATCGCCTGATCGATTGATGCCGGCAACCAGCCGGGGGAATGCCGCCGGACGGGACGTCGCTTTTCGATGCGGCGGCTTGCGCCCCGGCCACGGCTTCAGACGATCTTCGGCGCCTTTCTCGGAATTCGGGAGACGCTGAGCAGCGTCGCCAGCAGGGTCGCCGCAGCCGCGATCCACAGCGCGGCATGCATGGCCGCGGCGTCGCGCAAGGCGACCGACGCTGCCCCCGATACGGCAGTACCCGGTCCCGCGACGCTCATGCCGGCCGCCCCTGCGCCGGTCGCACCTGCACCGGCCATCCCCATGCGATACGCCACGATCGCCAGCACCAGCGCCACGACCGCCGCGCCCAGCGACTGCCCGAAGGTGCGGGCGATGCCCAGCACGCCGGATGCGGCGCCGGTGCGCGTACGGGCGACGCTGCCCAGCATCTCGCGGTTGTTCGGGCTCTGGAAGAAGCCGAACCCCAGGCCGCAGACGAACCCGCGCCAGCAGATGTTCACCGCCGTCGCATGCGCCGGCAGCCCCGCGAGCAGGGCGACGCCCACCGTCAGCACGGCCAGGCCGATGCTCGACAACACCGCCGGAGAATGGCGGTCCGCGAGGCGGCCCGCGTAGGGTGCGGCCAGCACGATCGCCAGGGGCCAGGGCGTGAAAAGCAACGCCGATTCCAGTGCCGAATAGCCGAGCGCGCCCTGGAAGAGAAAGGGCAGCGCGATGAAGGTGATGCCCTGCCCGACGAAGGAGCAGAACGACGTCAGAACCGCCATCGAGAAACGCCCCGACGCAAAGATGTCGAGCGGCAGCAGCGGACGCGCCGCGCGCCGCTGACGCCAGACGAAGAGAAGCGTCGCGACCAGCGCGGTCAGTCCGTATGCCCCGGCATGCGAGCGGTTCCCCGGCAGCGTCAGCTGCGCGCAGGCGTCCGCCGCCAGGAGCAGCATGCCCATCGCCGTCGCGGACAGGATCGCGCCCGCCAGATCGAATCGCGTCGATCGCGCCGCGGCGTGGCCGGCCTGCGCGCCGCCGGTGGCCGCCGGATGACGCCCGTCTTCCGGGCGCTGCGGGATCGCGCGCAGCGCCAGGGCGACGGCGACGATGCCCAACGGCACGTTGACCGCGAACAGCCATTCCCAGCCGAGCGCCGCCAGCATCGCGCCGCCGATCGCCGGGCCCGCCGCCGTTGCCGCCGCCACGGTCAGCGCGTTGATGCCCAGCGCGCTGCCCAGCAGGCGCGTCGGGAACACGGTGCGATAAATCGCCGGGCCGATGCTGAACATCGCCGCGCCGCCGACCCCCTGCAACAGCCGCATCGCCGCGAGCATGCCGAGCGACCCCGACAGCGCGCAGCCCAGCGACGCCAGCGTGAAGACCAGCAGACCCGCCGTATAGAGCCGCCTGAAGCCGACGATGTCGGCTAGCGATGCGAAACTCACCAGCAGCATCGCGGTGGCGAGCAGATAGGCGTTGGCGACCCAGATCGCGTCTCCCGCGTCCACCCGCAGCGCATGCGCGATCGTCGGCAGTGCGACATTGACGATCGACCCGTCGAGGACGGCCATCGTCGTTCCCAGCATGACCGCCGCCATCGCCAGGCGTCGTTCCCGACCGGGGAGGCCGTCGTCGTCGGGCAGGTCGGCGAAAAGCTTCATGGTTTGCCTGCAACGGGAAGCGCCATGCCACGTGTGCGGGCGTGATTCGCGCCGGCGATCGCCGTGCAGGCCAGTCCTACCGCGCACACGCCAAGCCAGCCCGTGTGGGCCCACGCCAGCGCGGCGAGCGCCGAGCCCAGCGCGCCGCCCAGAAACGAGCAGACGAAATAGACGGTGTTCAGGCGGCTGCGCGCCTCGGGCCGCAGCGCGTAGATGCGGGATTGATTCGAAATCTGCGCGGCCTGGACGCCCGCGTCGAGCACCACGACGCCGATTCCCAACCCCAGCAGGCTATGCGCCGAGCAGGCGAAGATGACGAAGGACAGCGCCGTCACGGCGATCGCGATCGAAATGATCCGCCGCGGCCCGCGCCGGTCGGCGGATTTGCCGGCGAACGGCGCGATCAGGGCGCCCGCGGCGCCGGCCAGACCGAAGAGGCCGGCGCTTTGCGCGCCCATGTGAAACGGCGCGCCGGCGAGCAGCAACGCGAGCAGCGACCAGAACGCGCTGAAGGCGGCGAACATCGCCGCGCCGGTGATCGACGTGTCGCGCAGCACCGGTTCGGTACGGAACAGCGTCCACATCGACGCCAGCAGCGCGGGGTAGCGGGGCGCGTCGGCGGGCGTGCGATGCGGCAGCCGCGCGGCCACCACGAACCAGAGCGCCAGCATGATGAGCGCGGCCGCGATATAGACGGCCCGCCATCCCGCGTGCTCCGCGATGATGCCCGCCGCGGTGCGCGCGAGCAGGATGCCGAGCAACAGACCGCTCATCACCGTGCCGACCGCCTGTCCGCGGTTTTCGGGCGCGGAGATCTCGGCAGCGAACGGCACCGCCTGCTGGGCGATCGTCGACAGCACGCCGACCGGTACCGACAGCGCCGCCACCCACAGCAGCGAGGGCGACCATGCCAGCGCCGCGAGCGTCAGTGTGAGCCCGGCGATCAGCCAGAGGATGATGGTGCGCCGGGCGATCCGGTCGCCCAGGGGCGCGACGAAGAACATGCCGGTGGCGTAGCCGAGCTGGGTTGCCGCCGGCACGATCGCCACCCAGCGCGCATCGTGCGGGAATGCCTCGCGCAGCACGTCGAGCAACGGCTGGATGTAATAGATGTTGGCCACGGACAGGCCGGCGATCGTGGCCAGCAACAGCAGTGTGCCGCGCGAGCCGACGGAAGGGGATGCGGAAGAAGGAGAGGGCATTGGGGCAGGAAGGTTGCAGCAGCCTGGCGATGGCGTGATAACGTGACGAGGCGGGTGTCGGCGCCAGGGCCGCGATGGAACGGGCGGGCCGGGCGGCAGGGCGGCACGAAAAGCGCCGATTCATGTAACGGCGAAGACGACAAACGGCAAATACGACAGCGAGCGTGACAGTATAAGCGTGCTTCGTGAACGTCGCCGCGCCGACATCGGTGGAGCGAACCCGCCGGTGGTGATAGAATCGCCTCCTCCCCTGCCGGGGTGATGAAATTGGTAAACATAGCGGACTTGAATCATTGAGTGCCTGCCTGGAAACGGGTGGAGTAGAACCCTTCAAATTCGGCGAACCCCCTGACCCTCGTGGTCGAGGCAACACCGAGCCAAGCCGCCCTGGAAACGTTTCGGGACGGAAGGTGTAGAGACTAGACGGAGGGCACCTAAGCGTCGCGCCATCGCAGCATCGGGCGTCGCGTACGGTGAAGGCATAGTCCAGCGCACGAACGGGCCGTCAGCGGGCCGGACCCCAGGGCATCTTCCTGGCGATCCTGCGACCTGCATGGCACCGGCGCCAAAAGGCGTAGTGTGACGAAAATCCGCCGCCTTCGGGCTTACCGGTTCAAGTCCGGTCCTCGGCACCACGTATTTCGCGCAGGCGAACGGTTTTGTTCGACCTGCATCATGCATCACACAATTCCGCCTCAAACACCCTTAGTGGTCCTGCCGACAGGGCTGTCCGAACGGCTCGGGTCCGCGCCGATCCGCATCGTCGGTCGTTCGATGAAATGATAGGCGAGAGCACAGACCGGCAGCATCAAGATGCCGGCCAGGGCGATTGTGACTCACGAGCAGCAATGCGATATTGCGGCGCGTCGTGTCGAAATAGGCAGCCAGTGCATGCCGGTGCTTTGCCAGTATCCCGCCCACGACGAACATGAGCAGGTAGTGCAGGGGCCAGTTCCCACCGATGCTGGCATCCATCGGGTGGGTGCCGGCCACGGCGAAAATCGCGTAGACACTGCCCGACCCCAGCATCGCGATCAGGAACGCCAGCGCTGACGGCATGCGCATGAGCAGCGCCACCACGAGCGGGAATATCAGCGAAATCCGCATTTCGTAAACCAGCGACCAGATCACGGGAACGATACGTTCGGTCGGAAACTCGCCAAGAAACAGCAGATGATTGCTGATGTCGTTAATGCCCAGCGAAACGGGCCAGGGCGCATTGGACCAGGATCCCGCCCACTTCACCTTGTCGCTGAAGCATGCTGAAAAGACGACCACGCCAATGGCGACGGCCGCGAGATAGGGAAAATAGAGGCGCCAGATGCGCCGCACCACATATTGGGAATAGGAAAGAGGATTTTTTGTTCAATTGAAGCGTCAAAGCGAAGCCGCTCAATATGAAAAACAGCAAGACTGCCTCATGGCCGCTGCTCAGTAGCCGCAACGGGGTCTTGCGTAAGAAACCAACGGCTCGAGCAATGTGAAATGAGC
>JBPBQT010000125.1:0-5019 GCA_050955065.1 Janthinobacterium lividum
GCGGCCGGCAACCCGGCGGTTGGCGACCCGGCGGTTGGCACTCCGGTGACCGGCACTCCGGCCTGCATCGCGGCCGCGCCCCGCGCCTCCCGGGTCGCGGCGCGCAACTGCCTGAGCTGGGCGAGGCGCGCGGCGCGCTGCCGATCGCTTTCCAGCGTGGCGATCACGCGGTCGAGCGAACCCGCTAACACCGCGTCCCGGGTGGCCGCGCGCGCGGCGCGCGCGCGGGCGGCGTCGTCCGGCGCCGCGTCATCGCCCGCCGCATCCCGCCCGCCGCCGATATTCCGGTCGTCTCCGCCGGCATGCCCGGCGTCGGCGCCTACCCCGGCCGCACCACCCTTTGCGCCCTTCGCCGTCCTTTTCGTTCCACTCCCCGCGTCGTCCTCCGTCGTGCCCGAGGGTCCGACTCCCGACGCCGCGCGGACGTCGCTGGCGGGCGTGGCGGGGGGCGCCAGCAACGCCTGAAGCGCCGCCGGCACATGCAGGTCGGGCACCCGCATGACCGGCGCGGGCGCCGCCTGTGCGAGCGCGACGGCCCCGCCCAACGACGCGCCGAGCAGGAGCGTCCGCACGCGCGACAGGACATGGAAGGCGCGGGAAAAAAGGGGAAAAGAGGAAGCATGGCGGGAACGGCAGGCACGGGCGAACCAACGCGCCAGGGTCGATGCGGCATCGATCGTCATGCGCGATCTCGAAAAAACGGCGGGGCCCCATCTTAGCCGAACTCCGGCCGGCCCCCTGCCGACCCCCGGTTCATTGCCTGTCGGCCCCCGGTTATTGCCTGTCAGTCCCGGTTCGTCACCCGTCAGTCCCGGTTCGTCCCCCGTCGGCCCGGGCTCGTCTCGGGTCCGTCCCGGGCTCGTCCCCGGTTTGCATCCGGCCGCCCGCCTCCCGCCTCGCCCTTACGTGGCCGACCAATACGCCGGATGTGGCCCGCCAGCATCGCTGTAATCTATTGCAAAGTAGCGTAGATGGACGCGCATCGGAATGTTCCGTAGGATTCGTTATCTTGTCGATTCGACGCGTGCGGCCGCCGTTCCGCTCTCATTGCCACCTTCATCGCCTCTCCCGTCGCCGTATCGATCGCTGTATTGACCGCCGTACTCACTAGCCTAGCGATGGACGAAACCAAGCCCGATTCCGCTGCTCCCGTCACGCCCGCCGCTCCTTCTGCCGCACCCACGTCCCGCCCCGCCCCGGCACCGCCCGCGCCGCCCCTGCCGCCCGAACAGCGTCCCCCCCGACAGGGTGGCAAGTCGCGGCGCGCGGTCTGGCTGATCGTCCTGGTGCTGGTGATCGCCGCGGTGGTGCTGATCGCGGTACGGCCCTGGGGTCAGGCAGGCGGTGCGCGGCACGGCGCGGGCCCCGGCGGCGGCGGCGGCCGCCACGGCCGGGGCGCCGGTCCGCTCGCCGACCAGACGCAGACGGTGCGCACGGCGAGCGCCGTCATCGGCGAAATTCCGATCATCCGCAACGCGCTGGGCACCGTGACCCCGCTCGCCACGGTGACCGTGCATACCCAGATCGCCGGTACCCTGCAGAAGATCGGCTTCACCGAAGGCCAGCACGTGCGCAAGGGCGATTTCCTCGCGCAGGTCGACCCGCGCCCGTATGAGATCCAGATGCGCCAGGCGCAGGGCGCATTGCGCCGCGACCAGGCGCTGCTCACGCAGGCGCGCCTCGACCTGCAGCGCTACAAGACCCTGCTCGCGCAGGACTCGGTCGCCCGTCAGACCTACGACGACCAGGTATCGCTGGTCGACCAGTATGTGGGTACCGTGGCCGCCGACCAGGCGTCCGTCGACACCTACAAGCTCGACCTGACCTATGCGCGCATCGTCGCGCCGATCGACGGGCGCGTGGGCCTGCGCCAGGTCGATGTCGGCAACTACGTGCAGACGAGCGATACCGACGGCGTCGTGGTCATCACGCAGATGCAGCCGATGAGCGTGCTGTTCACGCTGCCCGAGGACGACCTGCGCGTGATCATGCCGCGCGTGGCGGGCGGCACGGTGCTCTCGGCCTCCGCGTACGACCGCACCAACACGACGCAGATCGCGGTCGGCAAGCTTGCCACCGTCGACAACCAGATCGATACCGCGACCGGCACGATCAAGCTGCGCGCGCTGTTCCCGAACACCGACGAGGCGCTGTTTCCGAACCAGTTCGTCAACATCCGCCTGCTGGTCGACGTGTTGCGCAATGCCGTCGTCGTGCCGAGCGCGGCGATCCAGACCGGTTCGATCGGCACCTTCGTCTATGTCGTGAAGCCCGACCATACGGTGACGGTGCGCAAGATCGTCGCCGGCGCGGTCGACGGCGAACGCACCGCCGTCGGCCAGGGGCTGCAGGCGGGCGAAGCGGTCGTCATCGACGGCGTCGACCGGCTGCGCGAAGGCGCGAAGATCAGCGTGTCCAATGCCGGCGCAGGTGCCAGCGCAGGCACCCGCGCCGGCGCGCCGGCGAACGGCCCGGCCCCCGGCGCCGGCGTGAGCCCCGCCCCCGCCTCCGGGACGCAGCCCGCGAGCGGCGCCTGGCACCGGCACGGCGGCCATCATCCGCATGCCGACAGCGCCGCCTGAGCCCGCATGAACCCGTCCCGCATCTTCATCCTGCGCCCGGTCGGCACGGCGCTGCTCATGGCGGCGATCCTGCTCGCGGGCCTGCTCGCGCTGCATTTCCTGCCGGTCTCGGCGCTGCCGCAGGTCGAGTATCCGACCATCCAGGTGCAGACGCTCTACCCCGGCGCCAGCCCGGACGTGATGACCACCTCGGTGACCGCGCCGCTGGAGCGGCAGTTCGGGCAGATGGCCAGCCTGAACCAGATGTACTCGCAGAGTTCGGCGGGCGCCTCGGTCATCACGCTGCAGTTCGCGCTCGACCTGCCGATCGACATCGCCGAGCAGGAAGTCCAGGCGGCCATCAACGCGGCGAACAGCCTGCTGCCCAGCGACCTTCCCGCGCCGCCGATCTACGCGAAGGTGAACCCCGCGGACGCGCCGATCATGACGCTCGCGATCACGTCGAAGACGCTCCCGCTCACGCAGCTCGAGGACTACGCCGACACGCGGATCGCGCAGAAGATCTCGCAGGTGAGCGGCGTGGGGCTGGTGAGCATCAGCGGCGGGCAGCGCCCGGCCGTGCGCATCCAGGCGAACCCGCGCGCGCTCGCCGCGTACGGGCTGAGCATCGACGACCTGCGCACCACCATCGCCAACCTCAACGTCAATACCCCGAAAGGCAGCTTCGACGGCCCGTCCCGGTCGTTCACGATCAACGCGAACGACCAACTGCAAAGCGCCGACGAGTACGGCCGCGCGGTGATCGCCTACCGCAACGGCCGGCCGGTGATGCTGACCGACGTCGCCACCGTCGCCCAGGGGCCGGAGAACAAGTACCTCGGCGCCTGGATGAACGGCACGCCCGCGGTGATCCTGAACATCCAGCGGCAACCCGGCGCGAACGTGATCGCCGTGGCCCAGCAGATCAAGCGGATGCTGCCGCAGTTGCAGGCCGCGATGCCCGCCGCGGTGAACGTCACGCTGCTCGGCGACCGGACCACGACGATCCGCGCATCGGTGCGCGACGTGCAGTTCGAGCTGGCGATGTCGGTCGCGCTGGTGGTGCTGGTGATCTATCTGTTCCTCGGCAACTGGTACGCGACGCTGATCCCGAGCCTGTCGGTGCCGCTGTCGCTGGTCGGCACGCTGGGCGTGATGTACCTGTTCGGCTTCTCGCTCGACAACCTGTCGCTGATGGCGCTGACGATCGCCACCGGTTTCGTCGTCGACGACGCGATCGTGATGATCGAGAACATCTCGCGCTACATCGAGGCGGGCGAGCCGCCGCTGCAGGCCGCGCTCAAGGGCGCGCAGCAGATCGGTTTCACGATCATCTCGCTGACGGTGTCGCTGCTCGCGGTGCTGATTCCGCTGCTCTTCATGGGCGACGTCGTCGGCCGGCTGTTCTACGAGTTCGCGGTGACGCTGGCGGTGACGATCGTGATCTCGGCGATCGTCTCGCTCACGCTGGTGCCGATGCTGTGCGCGAAACTGCTGCGGCACCAGCCGATACGCACCGATGCCGACGGCCGGCCGCTGCCGGCCGCGCAGAGCCGCTTCGAACGCGCGTCGCACCGCTTTTTCGAGGGCGTGATCGGCCAGTACGACCGGGCCTTGCGCGTGGTGCTGGATCATCAGCCGCTGACCCTGCTGATCGCCGTCCTGACGCTCGCCGCGACGATCGCGCTCTACATCCTCGTGCCGAAGGGCTTCTTCCCGGTGCAGGACAACGGCCAGATCGAGGGCGTGTCGGTGGCCGCGCAGTCGACGTCGTACCAGGCGATGGCGGTCAGCCAGCAGGCGCTCGCGGCGGTCATCCTGCAGGACCCGGACGTCGAGAGCCTGTCGTCGTTCATCGGCGTCGACGGCACGAACGTGACGCTCAACAGCGGCCGTTTCCTGATCAATCTGAAACCGCGCGACAGCCGCAGCGCCACCGCGAGCGCGATCATCCGCCGCCTCAACGACGCGGCCGCGCACGTCGCCGGCGTCTCGCTGTTCATGCAGCCGGTGCAGGATCTGACGATCGAATCGAGCGCCGGCCTCACGCAGTACCAGTTCATCCTGCAGAACCCGAACGCCGACGCGTTCGACGCCTGGATGCCGAAACTGGTCGCGAAACTGGCGGCGTCGCCGGTGCTCGCCGACGTCAGCAGCAATCTGCAGCAAAACGGCCGCTCGATCTACGTCGACATCGACCGCAGCACCGCGGCGCGCTTCGGCATCACGCCGGCCACCGTCGACAACGCGCTGTACGACGCGTTCGGCCAGCGCATCATCTCGACGATCTACACGCAGTCGAACCAGTACCGCGTGATCCTGGAGGCCGAACCCACGCTGCAGCAGAGCATTGCCGCGCTCGGCGCGCTGCGCCTGCCGTCGTCGAGCGGCAGCACCGACCAGGTGCCGCTGTCGGCGATCGCGCGTTTCGAGGAACGTTCGTCGCCGCTGCTGATCA
>JBPBQT010000126.1:0-4842 GCA_050955065.1 Janthinobacterium lividum
CTGGGTCGTATCCCCCGTCACCTTGCCGACGACTTCATTGACCTTGCCCTTGACCTGGTCCTTGATGCCTTCCGTTTGTGCCTTGTTCATGCTTATCTCCTTTGTTTGAGGTACCTGCTTGCTGCCGATGTGTTCAGAATATCCGTGCGCTCGCCCGGCAACCAGTGTGGTTTGGCTGAATCGCGTGTAAGACGATGCTGACCCGGACAAGGATCCGGCCATCGTCAGACATTCGCCGCCACGGCGCCGCTGCGCGCCGCCTGCAACGTGGCGCGCACCGTCTCCGGGGTGAACGGCGGCGCGTAGAAGCGCACGCCGGTCGCGTCGAACAGCGCGTTGGCGATGGCGGCCGGCGCGGGCACGGACGCCGATTCCCCGGCGCCCAGCGGCGGCTCGCCCTGGCGCGGCATCAGCAGCACGTCGATCTCCGGCACTTCGGGAAACGTCAGGATCGGATAGCTGCCCCATTCCCGCGAAGCGACAACGCCATCGGTGAAGCGCACGCTTTCCTTCAGCACGCGGCTCAACGACTGGATGACGTTGCCGTGGATCTGATGGCGCACGCCGTCCGGGTTGATCATCGTCCCCGTGTCCTGGCCGACCGTCACGCGCAGCACGCGGATCGCGCCGCTCTCGCGGTCGACCTCGATATCGGCGATCCACACGGCCCAGGCCGCGCCGAAGCCGGGAAAGCGGCTGTGGACGTAGCGCGCGTAGGACAGCCCGCGCCCGCGCACGATCCGTTCGCCGGTCTGCTCCAGATGGCGTGGCCGCGTGCGGGCCTGCCAGCCGGCGCGCCGCGCGGTGGCATCGAGCAGTTCCCGCGCGCGCGGGTCCGCCAGATGGCGCAGGCGAAACGCGAGCGGGTCGGCCCGCGCCTGGGCGGCGAGTTCGTCGAGGAAGGCATCGTGCGCGAAGGAATTGGGCAGCGCGGAGACGCCCCGCAGCCACGACGTGCGCACCAGCGGCGCGAGGTCCTGACAGACGAAGCGGGTGCGCGCGAAGGTATAGGGCGTGACCGCGGTGCGGTCCCCCATCTCGAAAACCCCCGCGCGCGCCGGCCGCACGCCGGTGAGCAGCGCGGCGAGCAGCGGCGCGTCGTTCGACGGGTAGCGGGTTTCGAAGTCGTAGGCGACGGTGTCGCCCGTGGCCGAGACGCTGCCCGTCACGTCCATGACCTGGCCGGCGCCCTTGGGTTCCCACAGGTGTTCGTCGGCGCGCGACAGCTGCACGCGCACCGGCGCACCCACCGCGCGCGACAGCAGCAGCGCGTCGCCCGCGACGTCGTCCGCGCAGTTGCGCCCGTAGCAGCCGGCGGCTTCCATCCGCACGACATCGATCTCGTTTTCGCCGCGCCCGCACAGCGTCGCCAGATCGTGGCGCAGCGACTGCGGGTTCTGCGTGCCGGACCAGACGGTGATGCGCTCGTCCCCCTTGTCCCCGCCGTCCCCGCCGTCCCGGTAGTCCGCGAGCGCGCAGGACGGACCGATGGACGCATGCATCTGGTACGGCCACACGTAGCGCCGGGTCAGCGTGGTGACGCCGGGCTGACGCGCGGCGGCGGCGACATCCCCGCTTTCCAGCAGCAGCCGGGGAGTGGCGGGAGCCGCCTTGATCGCGCGGGCCGGGTCGCGCAGGTCGGGCAGGTGTTCGGCGGGATGCCAGCTCGCGCGCAGCGTCTGCGCCGCGCGAATCGCCTGTTCCTCGCGCTCGGCCACCACGCCGATGAAGTCGCCGATGACCACCAGCGCGCGAAAACCCGGCAGGCCCGCGACGCTGTCCCGGTCCACCGCGCGCAGCGAGCGGCCGACGCAGGGGCCGCTGTCGTGGCCGGCGTAGGGCGGCCGCACGACGCGGCCGTGCAGCATGCCCGGCACGCGCATGTCGTGAACGAAGACCCGCGCGCCGGTGGCCTTCGCGGGCAGATCCACGCGCGGCGCCGAGCGGCCGACCGTGCGGTACAGCGCCGGATCCTTGAGCGCGACGTCGTGATCGAGCGGCAGCGACACGCGGCGTCCGGCCAGCAGCGCGCCGAATTCCAGGCATCGGCCGTCGGCGGCGAACACCGCGCCGTCCTCGGTGCGGCAATGTGCAGCGTCGACGCCGAAGCGTTGCGCGGCCAGCTCCACCAGAACCTGCCGCGCCTGCGCGGCGGCCCGGCGCAGCGGCACCGCGCTGATCTGGATCGACGCGCTGGCGATGGTCGGACCCTGGTTCGGCGTTTCGCTCGCATCGCCGAGAATCATCCGCACCCGCGCGGGCGGCACGTCGAGCTCCTCGGCGACGATCTGCGCGAGCGACGTGCGGATGCCGGTGCCCAGATCCACATGACCGTTGAATGCCAGGATCCGGCCGTCATCCAGCACCGCGACGAAGATTTCCGGCAGGTCCGGGACGTAGGTCGAGCCGCTGCCGGGCTGGCCCGGCGCGGGGATGACCGGCGCCGGCGGCTGCCGGACGATGCTCAGACAGCCGTCGCGGGCGAGCAGTTCGCGGCGCGAGGGCGGCGCGGGGGCGGCGGGCGCATCGGGCAGGGTCGACGCCGGCATGCGCCTACCGGTTGACGATCCGCTTCGGCATCGCGAGGGCCAGCGCGCAGCCCAGCAGCATGCACACGCCGAAGGTGATCAGGCCCGCGCTCATGCTGTGCGTCCGGTCCTTCATCCAGCCGAGCGCGTAGGTGCTGGCGAAGCCGCCGAGATTGGCGATCGAGCAGGCGAAGGCGATGCCCGCCGCGGCCGCGGTGCCGCGCAGGAAGGTGGACGGCAGCGCCCAGACCACGGGCATCGCGGCGGCCACGCCGGCATTGGCGATCGACAGCAGGATGACCGTGGCGGCGGTGCTGCCGCTGAAGAAGGTGCTGGCGATCAGACCGAACGCGGTGCAGGCGAACGGGACGACGATATGCCAGCGGCGCTCGCGGAAGCGGTCGGAGCTGGCGCCGGTGATCAGCATCATGACGATGGCGAGCGCGTTCGGAATCGCGGTCAGGATACCGATTTCCAGCACGCTCCTGACGCCGGAGTCGCGGATGATGCTCGGCAGCCAGAAGCTGATCGCGTAGGTGCCCAGCAGCACGCACAGGTCGATCAGACCGAGCGCCCAGACCTTCGGATCGGTGAAGGCGGCGCGCAGCGAATGGCGCTTGCCGTCCTGCGAATCGCGCGCGAGATCGCGTTTCAGGCGCGTGCGTTCCGTGGTGTCGAGAAACCGGGCGCTGTCGAGCGTGTTCGGCAGATAGAAGAACACCGCGATGCCGAGCGCGATCGACGGCAGCGCTTCCAGCCCGAACAGCCACTGCCAGCCCTGCAGGCCGTGGAGGTCATTGAAACGGGTCATGATCCAGCCCGACAGCGGGCCGCCGATCAGGCTCGACAGCGGCAGTCCCATCATGAACAGCGCCACGACCTTGCTGCGCCGCGCGTCGGGGAACCACTGCGTGAGATAGAGCAGCACGCCGGGCAGGAAACCCGCCTCGGCGACGCCCAGCAGGAAGCGCAGCGCGTAGAACTGGCCCGGCGTCTTCACGAACATCGTCAGGCCGGACAGGATGCCCCAGGTGACCATGATCCGCGCGATCCAGATCTTCGCGCCCACTTTCTGCAGGATCAGGTTGCTCGGCACCTCGAAGAGAATGTAGCCGACGAAGAACAGGCCGCCGCCCAGGCCGTAGATGGTGTCGCTGAAGCGCAGCGCGTTCAGCATCTGCAGTTTCGCGATGCCGATGTTGACCCGGTCCAGATATGCGGAGAAATAGCACAGGCAGAAGAAGGGGATCAGCCGCCACATCAGCTTGCGATAGAGCGGGTCGATCGCCGCCGAGTCCGTGCGCGGCAGCCCCGGAGCGCCGCCCTGGGTGGAAGTGGACATGTCGTTGACCTTCTGGGTAAGGAACGTTGAGGCGCACGGGGACACGCTGAACCGCGTGCGGAAACATCGGTAAAGTACGCAACCAAAAACATAAGCGCAAACGGCGCGGCGCGGCGGTGCTGCGGCAGGTGTCGACTCGCCGGGCGTTGATGTGCCCGTGCGTCCGGGTGTCTAGGCGCCGGACGTCGTGGCGTTCGCGGCGAGCACCACGCCGCGGCGCACGACGGCTTCGCCATCGAGCAAAACATCGCAGTGCCGCAGCGGAATATCGATATGGCAGGCGGTGGTGCGGGTGCCGCCGGCCTCGTTGTTGGGCCCGAGCGAGAACAGGAAATTGCCGGCGAAGGCCCGCGCGTCCATGCCGATCGTCGATTCGCGGTCGTACAGGCCGAGCGTCGACCAGCGCGCCCGGGGCTGCAGCCCCCAGCCGATATGGGAGATCGCATAGCCTTCGGGGTCGTCGAACGAGGCCATGTAGTCACTGAGCAGGTCCGCGTCGATGCCGCCCTCGATGCGGGTCGCGTAGCCGTTCTCGACCGTGAGCGTGATCGGCTCGGCGACGTAGCGTTTCTGCGGCAGCAGGATGTCGCCGCGGTCGATGACGATGCGTCCGCTCGCCTTGCCGTCGTCGGGGAATGTGAGCACGAAGCCGCTCGGCCAGTGGTCCCAGCGGCCCGGCGCGTCGACGAAGCCGTATTCCGAGATGACGGGGAACTGCCCGAGCGGGCAGGCGAGGTCGGTGCCGGCCGGCGACGTCACGCGCATCTCGCGCGCCGCTTCGATGCGCGCGGCCGCGGCCGTGACGCGCGCCTTGTCGGCAAGCGTCGGCACCAGACGGGCAAGAATCTCGGGCGGCTCGACCGCCAGCAGGATTTTCGTGCCGCTTTTCAGGATGTCGTGCTGTTCGGGGGAGAACAGCAGCGTCATCAGGTCGAGCACCAGGTCGCTGGCCTTGAGCGCGGCGATGGCCGC
>JBPBQT010000127.1:0-4823 GCA_050955065.1 Janthinobacterium lividum
CCGATCGCGATCGAAGTCGACACCCTGCACGGGAGCGTCGGACTCGTTCACGCCGACATCGCCGGACGGACATGGGCCGCGTTCCGCGCCAGCCTGCTCGACGCGCCGTCGAGGAGCCGCCTGCGCGCGATCACCGACACGGCGCTCTGGTCGCGGGCCCGCGCCGCCTACGATGACGACGCCGGCGTCCCCGACCTGCATCGCCTGATCGTGGGCCATACGCCGATGCTCGAAGGCATCAAGACCCTGGGCAACGTCGTGTTCATCGATACGGGCGCGGTGTTTCGCGGCGGGCGCCTGACGATCGTCGAGTTGGGTGCACTTTGACCCTGGCGCCAGCCCTGCGAGGATGCGTCATGCGCTTGCGCCATCGAATCGTTTCCGGTCGCGCCGTCCTGGCCGCAGACACCGCCGGCCTGCGCGGCTCACGCTGACGAATCCGACTGCAGGAAATGATTCACGATCAACCGGTCCATCACCGGCAGATCCACCGGCTTGCCGAAGTGCGCATGAAACCCGGCCGCTTTCGACGCCGCGCGGGCGCGGGCGTCGGCGTAGCCGCTGATGGCGATGAGGAGCGTTTCCACCATGGTATCGTTTCGGCTCAGGCGCTTGGCCAGCTCATAGCCGCTGATGTCCGGCAATCCGATGTCGCTGAGCACGACATCCGGGTGCCAGCGGTCCATCGCGGCGAGCGCATCCTTGGCGGTGTGCGCCAGGCGCACGCGCTGGCCCAGGGACTCGTAGTACATCGCGAGCGCTTCCGCCGTGTCGATATTGTCGTCGATCACCAGAATCTCGAGCGGCGGCGACAGCGACGCCCAGCCCTCCTCGCGGACCGGTGCGCGCTGCGCGACCTGGGGCGTCGCGCGCATCAGGGTCAGCGTGAATTCGCTGCCCCGGCCCGGACCCTGGCTGTAGGCGGTGAGCGTGCCGCCATGCCACTGCGCAATGCGGCGACCCAGCGCGAGGCCCAGCCCGATCCCGCCTTTCGCCCGGTCGAGCGGTTGCCGCGACTGCCCGAAAATCTGAAATATCTCGTCGATGTCGTGCGGCGCGATACCCGCGCCGTTGTCCGATACGCGGATATTCACCAGCTCCGCCCCCGCATCGACGCGCACCTGGATCCTGCCACGCTCGGGCGTGTACCGGGCGGCGTTCTTCAGCAGATCGCCCAGCACCACCGCCAGCTGCGCCTGATCGGCCATCACCCATTCCGACGTGTCGGCGACGATATAAGCATGGTGGCGTTCGCGGATGAACAACTCGCTCATTTCATACGCGCTCTGCAACAACGCCGCGACCGGCACGGGCTCGAGCTTCGGGTCGACCGTCCCGCTCGCCACCAGCGAGGCCGACAACAGATGCTGGATCACTTCGCCCATGTGGGTCGCATGCCGCAGGATGGCCTGCTTCGACCATTGCTGCTGCTCGTGCGTGGTGTTGTCCGCGTTGAGCAATCGCGCCGCCGTGAGGATCGGCGCGAGCGGCGCGCGCAGTTCGTGCGCCAGCATGCTCAGAAACTGGTCGCGCTTTTCCTGCTCCTGATCGATCCGGGATTGCTGCCGCGCGTTTTCCTGCTGCAGACGGCGTGCTTCGAGCAATTCGGTCACCTGCCGGGCGATCACTTCGAGTGCCGCGACCGCACGCTCGTCGATGGCATGCGGGATCCTGTCGGTGACGCACAAGGTGCCCAGCACGACCCCATCCGCGCTTTTGAACGGGACACCGGCATAAAAGACCACCTGTCGCTCGTCGATGACGTCCTTGAACTGACTGAATGCCGGGTCCTGCCGGGCATTCTCCAGCAACAACCCCGTATCGCGACGTATCGCCTCCCCGCACAGGGACTTCGCGCGCGGCGCTTCCCCGCGCCGCCGGCCCCAGGCCGCCTTGCACCAGACGCGCTGGTCGTCGATGAAATTGATCAACGCGACCGGCGCATTCATCACGTGCGCCGCCAACTCGACCAGACGATCGAAGGACACCTCGGCGGGGCTATCGAGAATGCCAAGCGCCGCTAAGCGACCCATGCGGTCGGTGTCTGTGAGATCGTTCGTCATGAGGGGCTCGTTGGGGAGTGAGCCCACATCAGCAACTTTCGCGCCAGCCCGGCATTCGCTACGATAAAAGCGATGTTTCGGACAGACGCGAAATTTCGCTAAAGTCGCAACGGCATGCTTCCGCTATAGGGAACTACAACGCGATAAAAGTTTCAGCCTTGAACCATCTTATGAGTGCGTCGAACATGATTGAAATCCGGAACGCGGATCAGCCGTCCGACCGTCCCACCCGCTGCACCGGTTGCAGCACCGATGAAACCACTGCGATCGAAATGGCCTTCGCGTTTCAGCCGATCGTCGATATGGCATCGGGCCTCCCCTACGCGCACGAAGCGCTGGTGCGCGGACCAAACGGCGAATCCGCGTGGTCGGTGCTGTCGCAGGTGGACGAGGCGAACCGTTACCGCTTCGACCAGCGTTGCCGCACCACCGCGATCATGCAGGCCGCCGAGCTGGGCATGGAAAGTTTCCTCTCGATCAACTTCATGCCGAACGCGGTCTACCAGCCCGCCGCGTGCATCCGCAGCACCTTCGAGGCGGCCGAGAAATACGGCTTTCCGGTGGACCGGATTATTTTCGAGACGACCGAAGGCGAGAACATCATCAGCCGCGAACACCTCGTGCACATCTTCCGTTCGTACAAGTCGTTCGGTTTTCAGACGGCGATCGACGATTTCGGCTCGGGCTATTCCGGCCTCACGTTGCTCACCGACTTTCAGCCGGACCTGATCAAGCTGGATATGGCGTTGCTGCGCGGCATCGATACCGATGACGTCCGGCAACGCATCGTCGCCGGCGTGGTGTCCATCTGCGACGATCTGGGGGTTCGCGTGATCGGGGAAGGCATCGAGACGACCGGCGAGCGCGATTTTCTCGCGGATATCGGCGTGACGCTCATGCAGGGCTATCTGTTCGCGAAGCCCGCGTTCAAGGGGCTACCGGGGCTCGCCAATGTGACGTGATGCGGCCCCGGGGGGCGACACGCATCCCTTTTCGTCGCGATTCGCCCGGCCCGGCCCGTGCGGTCCGGCCGCGCCTGTGAATTCACGCGTCGACGCGCATAATTCGTGGGTGCTCCACTTCAACAGGAACCGGACATGTGCGGTCGGATCGGGCAGTTCTCACCCTGGCAGGTCTATGCGAACCCGTTCGGCGGCGACTTGGCCATGCCGCCCGATGCGCGGCCGCGCTTCAACGTCGGCCCGGGAACGCGCGCGCTCGTCCTGCGGGCCGACGGCACCCCCCAGCGCACCTGGTGGGGATACCGGCCGCATTGGGCGGTCGACAGAAATGTTCCGCAGATGATCAATGCCCGTGCCGACAAGATCGTCTCCGCCACCTGGAAGCCGCTGCTGCGTTCCGGCCGCGTGATCGTGCCCGCGGACTGCTGGTACGAGTGGGTGAAGGACGAAGCCGGCAAGCAACCGTATCTGCTGCGTTCGCGCGACGGGGTCGCGCTCTTCCTGGCCGGACTGACGAACGTCAAGCCCGACGGCGTATCCGGTCCGCGTGACGCCGCGCAAGGTGCGGGCATGGTCGACGGGGTCGTCATCGTGACCGATGCCGCCGACGCGGGGATGGTGGACATCCATGACCGCCGGCCCGTGGCGTTGACGGCGGCGGACGCGCAACATTGGCTCGACCCCGATACGACGGTCGAACACGCGGCGGAAATCGCGCGCACGGCGAGTCGGTCGATCGAGGATTTCGAGTGGTTCAAGGTAAGCCGCGCGGTGAACGATGCGCGCCATGATTCGCCGGACCTGATACAACCGATCGACGAGTAGCGTGCGTCGACCTCGCCGAACGCCGCCGCGACCGCGACGACGTCATCCCGTGATCAACAGCAGTCTCTTATAAACCGTTCGAAATGACCCTGCGCACGCCATCGCCTGCCTCCTGTCTCGGCGCTGCATTGAGCGTCGCGATCATCGTCGCGACAGCCGGGTGCGCAAGCGCCACCAAGACCTACGGGTCCGATGGCAGACCGGTCATCGGCATCAATTGCAGCGGCAGCGCCCGGTCCTGGGACGCTTGCCTGACACGCGCCGGCGAGGAATGCGGAACATCGGGTTATACGATCATCGGACAGGGCGGCGAACAGAGCCAGGTCGCAAATGGCGGTTACGGCTCCTATTTCGAGAGTTCCACACATAAGCGCACGATGGTCATCGCGTGCAACGCACCGGTTGCGAGATAGGACCGGCAGGCGTCAGCGCCGTGACGCGGCCATGCTCACGCGACCGCTTTCGAGCCGACGTCAAAACCATCGTTCGAGGCGTTCCAGGGCCGTCCATGTCGTGATAACGAACCGTTATGCCAAAAGGCCGTCTGAACCGACGGGCTCGCGCGGTCGCCGTCGGCGCATCGACATCCCGGTGGAACAAATCAACGGTTTTCCCGTTCGCGCCAGGGCCTCCAGCTCCAGGGCATCCGGACTTTCCTCGTCCCATGGCGTGCACAGTGGCAGGATTCCCCGGCTCTTGCGGTAATCGAAAACGACGAACATGTCGTCGACCGCAAGCTGGAAACGAGAAAGAAGATCCAGCGTGTATCGCGCGCCAGGGTCTTCGCCCGCATCCGACGCGTCACCCGCGTTACGATAAACCTGCCGCATGCTGCGCAACTGGAATTTCACGCACTCCGCGCCGGCTGCGACAGCTTCGTGGACGAGGCGACGCGCCAGTTCGACGCTGCCGTCACGGTTGTTTCCAATCTCGGCAATCAGGAAAGCCGGCTTGTCCCGCGCAATAACGGAAT
>JBPBQT010000128.1:0-4700 GCA_050955065.1 Janthinobacterium lividum
CGGCAAGGGCCGGATCACCGTCGATCTGGAGCGCACGGGCGACGCGGTCAGGCTCACCGTGGCCGATGAAGGACCGGGATTTCCGGACCATTTTCCCAAACCGCAGGGAACGGGCCTCGGCATGCGGCTGGTCAAGACCTATGCCGGTTTCGGTGAAGGATCCATCCAGGTCGATCGCACCGTGCCGTTCAGTCGGATCATCGTGACGTTCAAGGCATAGGAACGACGCAACGGCGGACCCAGGCGCAGAAACGGGCCTGAATCGGCACTGACATGCGCCGATGGGTACCGCCAGCCGCTGACGGGCGCCCACGGCGTATACCCGAACGTTCATCTCAAAATAGTATGACTATAATGGCCGGCCAGACACAGGGCTCATGACAGGATTTCGGCCATGGAAGAGACCGGCAACCAGGAAACCCGTACGATCCGCCTCACGACGCTCAAGCTGGTGCCGTTTCTGATCCTGCTTTATCTCGCCGCGTACATCGACCGCTCGACGCTCGGTTTCGCGAAGTTGCAGATGAATGCCGACGTTGGCATCAGCGATGCGGCATACGGCTTCGGCGCGGGACTTTTCTTCATCGGCTACTTCCTGTTCGAGGTGCCGAGCAATGTCTTCCTGGTGCGCATTGGCGCGAGCCGATGGTTCGCGCGCATCCTCGTCACCTGGGGCGCGATCACCGTCGCGATGGCACTGATCAGCGGGCCCCGGAGCTTCTACCTGTTGCGCTTTCTGCTCGGTGCGGCCGAGGCCGGTTTCTATCCCGGCGTCGTGTACTTTCTCTGTCAGTGGTTCCCGGCGCGCCACCGGGGCCGCATCTTCGGCCTGTTTCTGCTTTCGCAGCCGTTCGCGCTGATCGTGACGGGTCCCCTCTCGGGCGGCCTGCTCGGCATGGAAGGGATCGCCGGAATGCATGGCTGGCAGTGGCTGTTCATCCTCACGGGCCTGCCGGCGATGCTGCTTGCCTGGCCGACCCTGCGCCTGCTGCCGGACAGTCCGCGCGACGCACGCTGGCTGCCTGACGCCGACCGCGCCTGGCTCGAAACCGAACTGGCGCACGAGCGGCGCGCAACGGATACCGGACGCGGCCCGGTCCTCGATGCCGCCGGCGCGCATGCGCGGCCGTTGCAGGCTTTCAAGGATCCCCGCATCCTGCTGCTCGCGTTGTATTTCCTGCCCTATCCGCTGGCGGTGTATGGCATGTCGATGTGGCTGCCCACCATCATCAAGGCCTTCGGCGTCTCCAATCTGGAGACGGGTTTCCTGTCGGCGATTCCGTATTGCTTCGCGGTCGTGGCCTTGCTTGCCGTTCCGCGCAGCTCGGACCGACACAACGAGCGGATGTGGCACATCGCCGGTTCCGCGGCGCTGGGCGCGATCGGGCTGGCCGTGTCCGCGGTCGCGCATTCGCATGTCGTGCAGCTCGCCGCGCTGTGCGTGACCGCATTCGGCCTGTACGCCGCGCAGCCCATTTTCTGGACGTTGCCCGGCCGCTTCCTGAGCGGCGCGCGCGCCGCCGCCGGCATTGCGATGATCAATGCGATCGGCAACCTGGGAGGGTATCTCGGTCCGTTCACGGTGGGGGCGATCAAGCAGTACACGGGCAATCTTGCGGACGGGCTATACTTTCTGGCGGCGGGGGTGCTGCTGCTGGGTGTGCTGTTGACGGTCGTCGTCCGGCGTTACATCGACGCGCCTAGCCTGCCGTTACAGGCCACCTCGACGGACTGACGGTCCGCGCGCCACCCGACTCCACGCATCTTGATTCCGGTGCCAGTACCTGGCGGCCGCGGTCGACGTCGTTCGGTGTCGAATCGGGCTGCATTGAGCGGCATTCTCTATGTACTACATACCGGCATTCCTTGGGAAGGCCTGCCCCAGGAGCTGGGATTTGGTAGTGGCATGACGTGTTGGCGTCGACTGAGAGATTGGCAGGCCGCAGGTGTGTGGGAGCGGCTCCATCTCGCGATGCTTGCCCGCTTGCGGGAACACGACCGGATTGATTGGTCTCGGGCGGGCATTGATGGCGCGAATGTAGCCAGCCCCCGGGAGGCCAAGAAACAGGCCCCAATCCAACAGATCGGGGCAAGGTCGGCCGCAAACGCCATCTCGTTGTAGATGCACGCGGTGTGCCGTTAGCACTCACCGTGACGCGGGCGAACCGACACGATTCGATTGCCTTCGAGTCCACGCTGGATGCCATACCCGCTGTGTCTGGCCTTGATGGTCGCCCGCGAAAACGCCCCGACAAGTTACACGCCGACAAAGGCTACGACTGTCGTCGATGTCGAGCTGACCTACGCCGACGAAACATTACGGCGCGCATTGCCCGAAAAGGGATCGAAAGCCGCGTCGAGTGCGCGTGTGCAAGCGTGGTGCCTCCGCCTGCAGCGCGGTAGCGTCGGCTTGCGAAGTGAACCAGGCCGCCACTTTGGCAGAATGGCAGACGGGGCCCACCTTCTCGGCAAACAGAAACGCTGCGTGGAAGTCCTCGGGCCAGGAAAAATCGTTGCGACGGATTGCCAGGTCGATACCGCTGCCGAAAGAGAAAGGTCCACCTCCGGCTACCAGGTGCACGTCCGTTCCGGGCCGGTGTGCTCACCGCCCTGGGGATCGGCCTGGGCGTACTCGTCCATATTACTTACACACTAGTCGGCGTGGGCCTGTTGATCCGGCAATCACTATGGCTGTTCAGCGCGATCAAACTCGTCGGCGCCGTCTACCTCGTCTACCTCGGTGTGAGGATGCTCCTCGCGAAGCCCGGCGGTACGGCCGCCGTCGGCAATGTTGCGCCATTGTCGGATCTGGCCGCATGACGTACCGGTTTTCTGACCAATGCGCTGAATCCGAAAACGACGATCTTCATCGTCAGCCTGTTCATGCAGGTCGTGCGGCCCGACACGCCTCGGATGGTACAGATCGGGTTATGGCGCCTTCATTTCGCTGGCGCACATCGGCTGGTTCAGCCTGGTGGCATGGTGTTTCGCGGCCGACGCGATGCGGGAGCGACTGCTTGCGGTGCGGCATGGGATCGACCGTGCGTTCGGCGGGCTGCTGGTGAGTTTCGGGGTACTACTGGCCGTCGCGCGCGGAACGGGGGGAACGTTATAGCAAGCGGTCCGCTATCCGTTGATCCAGTTCTCGATTCTGATACCCGGATAACTCACGAAATCACGCTCGTTGTTGGTGACCAGAACGACATCCAGCGCGATCGCATGAGCGGCAATCAGTTTATCGAGCGCGTCTTTCTTTCGCTCGCGCGTCGCTTCACGAACGAGCGCATAGGCCGTCGCGGCAGCGGCGTCAAACGGCACGACATTAATATCCTCGATCAATGCAGCAAGATTGCGACGCTCGCGAGCGCGATTCTCCGAGATGATTACACCGTATTGAAGCTCCGCGTATGTCACAGCGGACATGACAACATCCCCGACGTAGCACTCCGCGAATCGCCTTGCTACCTGTTCCGGCTGGTTTTTAATCAGGTAAATGCACATATTCGTATCCAGCATGAAGCGCGGCATCACCAACCCTCCCGATCCGCCTGCTCTTGCTCCTCACGCCCCTTTGCCATGAAATCCGATCCGAACCTCGCGAATCTTTCCAAGACACCGTTCAGCGAGCGACGAGCCGGACGAATGCGAATCTCGTCACCCACCCGTTCGATTTCCAGATCCATGTCATTGCGGTCATAGGCAAGATCGGCCGGAATACGAACGGCTTGCGAATTGCCATTCCTGAACACACGGGTAGTACGCATTGCAGTCCTCGTGACGTGTGTACGATGGATGTACGTTAAGCCATTCGTTCGACAATGTAAATACGCATGTGTACATTCCCGCTTGGCTCTTCTCATATCAGAAATCCCGCGCCATTCATCCCGCCAGAACGCCTAGCGTTCCCTCCTGGCCTGTGCATCGGCTAGGGGAAAACCACTAACGAAAACGCCGCAATCGGTTTTGACGTGCTTTCGTTTCGAAACTACAATCTTTCGAAACGAAAACGAATCGACCGATGCCCATGCTTGGAAGCAAAACCTCCCTCCGTCGCCGCCTCCAGATCGTGGAGACCGTCCGCAAGCGCGGCGAGGTGTCGGTCGAGGAACTGAGCCAGCTGTTCGACGTGTCCAGCGTCACGATCCGCAGCGATCTCAATTACCTCGAACAGCAACGCTACCTGGTCCGCGCGTTCGGCAAGGCGCGTTATCTGCCGCAACGCCAGGACAGCCAGCACCTGACGCCGGTCGACGACATCGCCACCCGCAAGAGCGCCGAGATGGCGATCGCGCGGCTGGCGGCCGATTCGGTCGACGACGGCGCGATCGTGCTGCTGGGCGCAGGCACCCTGCCGCACAAGGTCCTGCCGCTGCTGGCCGAACGCGTGAACCTCTCGCTGCTGCTGCACGACGTCGCGATGGTCGCCACCGCGCAGCGTTTCGTGCAGTGCGAACTGTCGCTGTGCGGCGGGCATCTCCGAAACGGCTCGACCGTGCTGACGGGGCCGGACGCACTGCGTTCCCTCGCCTCGCGCACCGTGGATCTGTGCATCGTCGCCGCCGACGGCATCGACACCCGCGGCGGCGCGACCGTCGCCGATGACGACGAAGCCGAGTTCGTGCGCGCAGGCTGCAGCCTGGCCAAACGGATCGTGGTGCTCGCCTATCGGCCCCGGCTGGGCGATGTCCACGGCATCCCCA
>JBPBQT010000129.1:0-4608 GCA_050955065.1 Janthinobacterium lividum
GCGCGCCACCGCCACGTCGAACACCGAGGCCGGATCGTTGACCACCGGAAAGGCGATCAGCGGCAGCGTGTAGCCCGCCAGCATGAACACGTAGCTGCGCGCGGTCCGGTCTGTCAGCGCGAGAAACAGCAGCGAGCCGGTCCAGATGGCGATGACCAGGCTCAGCACCAATGGCATGTCGACCAGCAAGGGCACGAAAAACACCGCCGCCGACGCGCCCAGCAGCGTGCCCAGCGCCCGGTACAGCGCTTTCGAGCGCGTCGCGCCGACGAACGGGTTCGACACCACGTAGACCGACGCCATCGCCCAGTAAGGGCGCGGCAGTTCGAACAGCAAGGCGAGATACAACGCAAGCATTGCCGCGGCAAATGTCTTGACGGAAAACAGCCAGTCTCTTTTGGATGGATAAATCACGTAGCGGCGTCAGCGAGGAACGGGGATCACGAAGCGTCGTGTGGTCGGACGGTGGCGGTCGAGGTGCGTTCGTCGGACAGCGTATCGTCGACGGCAGCGGGGACGGGAGCGCCGATTGCCGATGCGTCGGTCGAGGCTCCGGTGCCCGCCGGAACGCCGGCCGCCGGAACGCCGGCCGCGGTATCGTTGGTGAAGCGCCGTATCACCCGCAGCGCCGTTTCCAGTTCGGTGTCGCTGACGCCCTCCAGGATGCGGGCGCGCAGGTCGCTGAGCTGGCACTCGATCGTCTTCACCATGCGCTGCCCCGCACGGGTCAGCGAGACGATCTTCGCGCGTCCGTCGGCGGGATCCTCGTCGCGTCGCACCAGCTGCGCCGCGCAGAGTTGGTCGAGCACCCTGACCAGCGACGGGCCCTCGATGCCCACTGCCTGGGCAAGCGTCACCTGACGCACGCCATCATCGCCGAGGCGGCCGATCATCAACAGCGGCAGCGCCGACGAGCTGGAGATTCCGAAAGCGCTCAGCGCCTGGTCGGCCGTACGCCGCCAGGCGCGCGCCGAGACCACGATTTCGCTGCTCAGGGCGAGATGGATGCGTTGCAGATTGTCTGACATGCCGCCATTATAGCCATGATTCGTTAGCAACCTATCGAGCGGCGTCGGGGGCGATGTACGGCTGCAACAGTGCGGCCGCGGGAGCGGGAGGCGCCACCGGGACGGGCATCAACGCCCCGTCATGGATGCGCGCACGGGCCAGCAACGCATGATTCTCGTAGTGGGCATAACAGCCGCGGATGGCTTCACCCGCCTCGTCCTGCTCGTCACTGCTGCCGCGCTCGAGCAGGCGCGCAGGCGTCCCGCCTTGCAGCAACGTCGTGATCGTCGGCGCCGCCCCGCACTCGACGAGCCGGGCCAGCCGGGCATTGCATTCAAGCGGCTCGCGGTGCAGAAGCGATGCGGCGCTCGACCGGCTGCTGGAATGCGCCGAACGCGCGAAGCGGCTCAGGTCGCGTCCCCGGAGATCCGCGACGATCATGCCCCGGATTTCGGGGGGCAGGTCTTCCCAGCGGCGCTTCGCCGAAGCGCTGACGGGAACAGGCAGCGGTGGATCGGGGACGTCGGGCGTCGGAGGAACCGCGCGCGAACGGGAAGACGGTGCGTCCGGCATGCCGGCGGGCACGCGACCGACGTGTGCCCGCGCGACCCGATGCCCTTACGACCAGTCGGCGTGGAAGCTGCCTTCCTGGTCGATCCGCTCGAAGGTGTGCGCGCCGAAGAAGTCCCGCTGCGCCTGCACCAGATTCGCCGGCAGCGTTTCCGCGCGATAGCTGTCGTAATAGGCGATCGCCGAGGAGAACGCCGGCACCGGCACGCCCGCCTGGATCGCCGCGCTGACCACGTCGCGCAGCGCCTGCTGGTAATTGTCGGCGATGTCCTTGAAGTACGGGTCGAGCAGCAGGTTCGCGAGGTCCGCATCCTTCGAATACGCGTCGGTGATTTTCTGCAGGAAGCGCGCGCGGATGATGCAGCCGGCCCGGAAGATCTTCGCGATGGTGCCGTAGTCGAGATCCCACTTGTACTCGTCCGACGCGGCGCGCAGTTGCGCGAACCCCTGCGCGTACGAGACGATCTTGCTGAGATAGAGCGCGCGGCGCACGGCTTCGACGAACGCGGCGTGGTCGCCGGCGAACGGCTTGGCCGGCGGACCCGACAGCACCTTGCTGGCGGCCACGCGCTGCGTCTTCAGCGACGACAGGACGCGCGCGAACACCGACTCCGTGATCAGCGGCAGCGGCACGCCCAGGTCCAGCGCGTTCTGGCTGGTCCACTTGCCGGTGCCCTTCTGCGCGGCGCGGTCGAGGATCACGTCGACCAGATGCTTGCCGCTCTTCTCGTCCTTCTTCGCGAAGATCTTCGTGGTGATCTCGATCAGGTAACTGTCGAGTTCGCCCTGGTTCCATTCGACGTAGGTCTTGCCCAGTTCCTCGTTCGACAGGCCGAGCACCTGCTTCAGCACCCAGTAGCTCTCGGCGATCAGCTGCATGTCGCCGTATTCGATGCCGTTGTGGACCATCTTGACGAAGTGGCCCGCGCCGTTCGGCCCCATGTAGGCGACGCAGGGCTCGCCGTCCGGTGCCTTGGCGGCGATCTCGGTGAGGATCGGGGCCACCAGGTCGTAGGCCTCGCGCTGCCCGCCCGGCATGATGGACGGGCCCTTCAACGCGCCTTCCTCGCCGCCGGACACGCCGGTGCCGATGAAATGCAGGCCGGACTTCGCCAGCGCCTCGTTGCGGCGGATCGTATCGGTGAAGTGCGTGTTGCCGCCGTCGATCAGGATGTCGCCCGGTTCCAGCAGCGGACGCAGCGAATCGATCGTCGCATCGGTGCCCGCGCCCGCCTTGACCATCAGCAGGATGCGCCGCGGCTTTTCGAGCGACGCGACGAATTCCTCGAGGGTGAACGCGGGCACCAGTTTACGGTCCGGGTACTCCGCGATCAGCTCGTCGGTCTTCTCGCGGCTGCGGTTGAACACCGAGACCGCGTGACCGCGGCTTTCGATGTTCAGCGCGAGATTGCGGCCCATGACGGCCAGGCCGACGACACCGATGGATTGTTTGCTCATCTTCTTCTCCGAGGAAGCTGTGGCCCGCTGTGGGGCTTGTCGATAGGGCGGGCCCGCATCCCGCCGAGCGCATGCGGGCTCGCCTAGACTTGTAGTTTACTTCAGAAGCGGCGAGAGCATCGGGCCGGGGGGCGGTACTTTCCAGACGAGTCTGATGGCGCGCTCACCCGCTTTGCCCGATATTGGCGGCTGCCCATCCACCGGATGGCGCGACGTCACGCCCCGCAGACGCCCGCGCGCCATCGTACTCATCCGACGAGGCGCATGCATGCGTATCAGGCGACCGACGCGCTATGCGCTTCTGCTCGTGGCTATATTGTCCGGCGCCGGTTTCGCCATCTACTCGCGTTACTTCGCCGTTTCGGGCACGACGGCGCCCTCGGTGTCCGTGCATCGGGCGGATATCGAGGCGTCGGTGCGCGCGACCGGCCTGATCCGGCCGATCCGCCAGGTCGATGTCGGCACCCAGGCCAGCGGGCAGTTGCGGCACCTCTGGGTGGCGCTCGGCGAGCGCGTCGCGCGCGGGCAGCTGCTCGCCGAGATCGATCCGGAACTGGCGACCAACGACGTGCGCAGCAGTCAGGCGCTGCTGAACGAGGAACTGGCGCGCCGGCGCTCGGCGCTCGCGGAGCGTGCGCTGCATGAACGGAAGCTCGCGCGGGCCCGCGCGCTGCGTGCCGTCGATGCCGGCTCCCAGGCGGCGCTGGAGCTGGCGCAGGCCGGGTTCGACGTCCGGCGCGCGGCGGTCGCGGAACGCGAGGCGGCGATGCTGCGCGCCCGGATCGTGCTGGACAGCGCGCGCGCGCGGCTCGCGCAGACCCGCGTGGTCGCGCCGATCGACGGCGTGGTCGCGTCGATCGCGATCCAGCAAGGACAGACCATCGTCGCGACGCAGAGCGCGCAGGTGATCATGACGCTGGCCGACCCGTCGGTCATGACGGTGGAAGCCCGCGTGTCGGAGGCGGACGTCATGCGCGTCGCGCCCGGTCAGCAAAGCTATTTCACCGTGCTGGGCGAACCGGATGTCCGGCATGCGGGCGTGCTGCGCGACGTGGAACCGTCGCCGGTGAAGATCGCCGGCGACGGCAGCGGCGCGATTTATTACAACGCATTGTTCGACGTCGACAACGCCGCGGGCCGGCTGCGTTCGATGATGACCGCGAACGTCACGATCGTGCAGGCCAGCGCGTCACGGGCGCTGGTGATCCCGCTCCTCGCGCTGGCGAATCCGTCTGAAACGGACGCCGCCGAGGTGCGCGTCGTCGGACCGAAAGGCGTCGCGGTGCGCAAGGTGCGCCTCGGGCTGCGCAGCGAGACGCACGTCGAGGTACGGGAAGGGGTGTCGGAGGGCGAGCAGGTGGTGCTCGACGGCGAGGCGCCGCGATGACGGACAAACATGCCGCGTTCGCGTCGCAGGCCGTTGCGGCGTCCGCGCGGTCACCGGCTGACGCGGCTGACGATCTGGGTGCGGGTGTAGCCGTAGATGTAGATGTAGATGTAGGTGCAGGTGTCGGGGCGGTGACGGCGCCGTTGCTGCGTCTGCGCGGCGTGTCGCGACGCTTCGTGGCGGGC
>JBPBQT010000130.1:0-4522 GCA_050955065.1 Janthinobacterium lividum
CGGGCGGCCCCGGGGCGAAAGCCCTGCAGAAGACGCTCGATGACCGTCACGCGGGGGCGATCCGCCTGTTGAAGTCCTGCGACGACGAGGACGCGCTGCTGCAGGCGTGGAAGGGTTTCGTCAAGGCCGGGGACGTGGCGTCCGGCTATTGGGCGCTGATGTGCCATCCGCTGGCGACGCTGGCGGTGCAGCAGGTCGCGTTCGGCGATATCCACATGCTGTCGCATCTCGTCGGCGCGTCCAACCGCGCGGACATCCGGCGTCTGATCGCGCTGGAGGAGGAAAACGCGGCGCTCCGCGAGAAGCTCGGACGGCAGCAGCAGCGCCTGCAGCGGTCGAGCGTCGCGCGCGATGCGCTGGTGCGGCGGCTGCAGGCGCAGATCGTCGATCAGGATGCGCTGTTGGCGCGGCAGCGCGACCTGTCGGGCGACGTCGAGACCGCCGGTCTGCGCGACGCGCTCGCGCAAACGCAACAGTGGCTGGCGCTGCAGGCGGATCTGCGCGAAACCGCGGAGCGCCGGTCCGAGCACGAACGCCTGCAGGCGAAGGCATTGCGCGACGCGCTCGCCGATGCAATCGAGACCTTGCGCGACGTGCAGGCGGAGGCCGAGGCGCTGGAGTGCGCGATGTCGGGGGCGCTGACCGCCGGGCAGGCCGAAGAAGCCGACGCGGCGATCCGGGCCTTCGCCGGCAAGCGCATCGTCTATGTCGGCGGGCGGCCCGCCTCGCACGCGCCGTTGAAGGCGCTCGTCGAGTCGTATGGCGGCAGGCTGCTGGTGCACGATGGCGGCATCGAGGACCGCAAGGGTCTGCTGTCGTCGATGCTGCCCGGCGCGGACACGGTGGTGTTCCCGGTCGATTGCATCGATCACGGCTCGATGCAGACGCTCAAGCGCGTCTGCGATCACTATCGGATCGCCTATCATCCGTTGCGCACCGCCAGCGTGGCGAGCTTCCTGCGCCACATGCGGCAGGTTCACGCCGAGACGCCGCGCCCGGCAGGCGCGGCGCATTGCCTGCGCAACGGCTAACCGCCGATCAACGCCATCAACGACGCGACTTCCGTCCGGGTACCGGCCGCTGCCTTGTCCTCGATCGTTCGATAGAGTTCGACGATCCGTTCGCCGACAGGGGTCAACGCACAACCGCCGCGATGGTGGCCGCCATGCCCCGAGATCGCGGCGGGGGATGCCAGCGACCGGTTCAATTCGTCGAGCAGCAGCCACGCGCGCCGGTATGACATGCCGAGATCGCGCGCCGCCGCGGAAATCGATCCGCAGGCGTGGATGGCTTCGAGCAGCGCGACCTTGCCGGGGCCGATCACGACATGATCGCCATGGCGAATGCGCATCCGGAAGCGGCACTCGGGCGGTTGCGGCGCTGGCGGCCGTGGGTCCGGCGGCCGGCGCGTCGCCGGTGACACATCCCGCACATCGTCCGGAGCGTCTTCATGGGGGTCGCCGTCCGGCGGACCGGCGGGCAGGGGAGTTTTTGGCATGAGCGAAAGCTTACCCCAAACCGGCCGGCACGCTTCGCCTGAAAACGCTAGAACTTCGCCCGCACGCCGATCCCGAACGTGTTGCCGCTCGACATGTGCGTGTAGCGGTCGTCGAGGTAGGCGGCGTAGACATCGGTGCGCTTGGACAGCGGATAGTCGTATCCCACCGCCCAGCTCTTGTGCGTCTGGTCCATGCCGCCGTTGCTGCGCGAGTAGGCGTACGACGCCATCGCATAGCCCGCCCCGATCGGTACCGTGACGCCGCCCTGCTCGGTGTGGATGTGGAAGCCGCCGGTGCCGGCGTCGTTGTGCGTGTACATGTACTGCGCGAAGAACTTCACGAACTTCAGGTCGTACGACAGGCCCGCCTGCGCTGCGCTCTGGCTCTTGTAGCCGGCGAGCAGGCTGTCGAGGTCGCCCGCGGCCGAATTGAAGTTCACGTACTGGTAGACGCCGGTCGCCGCGAACGGACCATGGAAATACAGGAACTGCGCGCTGTACTTTTTCTGCCCGTTGCCGCCCGCCTGATTGCCGAAGCCGTACATCGCGCTGGCGTTGAAGCCGTTGTAGTCGGGCGTCGTGTACTGGATCGCATTGTTCCAGCCGGAGTCGCCGACGACACCCTGGTCCGTCGCGTATGTCGGGTAGGTGCCCTGGCCGAGGAACACGTGATAGACCATCGGCGAGAACGTATAGGAATCGCTGAACGGGTTGAACAGGATCGTCGAGACGAACAGCTGCGTCGTCAGGCGTCCGGCGGTGAGCGTTCCGTACGGGGACTGGATGCCGACATACGCGTTCCGGGAGAACAGCGTGTCGCCGGTGAAGCGGCCATACGACCCGTTCTGCGCGCGGAAGAAATCCTCGAGCGCGAACACCGCCTTGTAGCCGTTGCCGAGGTCCTCGGTGCCTTTCAAGCCCCAATACGACGTCGACATGCCGCCGCCGCCGACATTCCATGCGCGCCCGCCTCCGGGAAACTTGGTCGCGCCGACCCATTCGTCTATCTGTCCATACAGTTGCACGCTCGATTGCGCGTGCGCCGTTCCCACGGCCGTCCAGCCGAGCAGCATGCCCAGGGAGGCGCTGGACAGCGCCGCGCGGGAGAGTGCGGCACGGGCGGTGGCCTTGACCGTTTTCTTCGGAATACGGCCGACTGTTGGCTTCATGGGTTCTCCTGTTCTTGTCAGATAAGCGTGTCTGGCGACGCGCGTCGCCATCGCCCGGGCGGATGATGGCATACAAGCACGGGTCGTCGCCATCGAGCGGTAACTCGCATGTTCGCGGATCTTTTTTCCGAAAAAAAAGATTTTTACTTATCAGCGTCATAGCGCAGCGAATATGCCGCCGCGCTGGCGTTAGGCGTTTCAACTGCCGCGATACGTGCTATAGCTCCACGGCGAGACCAGCAAGGGCACGTGGTAATGCGCATCCGCGTCGGCGATGCCGAAACGCAGCACGACCGTATCGAGAAAACGCGGTTCGGCAAGCACGGTGCCGCTGCGCGCGAAATACTCGCCGATTGCGAAGTGGAGTTCGTAGGTACCGATGGACAGGGCGCCTTCAAGCAGTGGACGATCGCACCGGCCGTCGGTATTGGTATGCGTGACGGCAAGCCGACGCAGCGTCGGTGCCGGTGCCGGTGCCGGTGCCGCGGGTGCGGGCACTGCGTCGAGCACGTAGAGATCGATACGGATACCCGCGCCGGGCCGGCCGTTGGCGGTATCCAGTACATGGGTGGTCAGTCTGCCCGTGGTGGTCATGTCTCGACATTCCTTTCTTCCGCCGGGCGCGTTGCCAGCGAGCTGTTCGCAAGTATGCGTTTCGCGGCGTCGGCGATCAGACTCCGCAACCAGCGCACCTCGTCCGAGCGGTGCGTGCGTTCATGCCACAACTGGTAATACTGCATCGCCGGGAACCCCGGTGGCGCGGACAGTACCTTGAGCGGCAGCAGTTTGACGTAGTGATCGGCGAAAATCTGCGTGGTGGTGAACAGGAGATCCGATTCGGCCAGCACATAGGGCACGAGGTTGAAATAGGGTAGCGTGACGACGACGCGGCGCTTCAGCCGTTCGCGCATCAGGTGCAGGTCGACGGCGCCACGCTGACCGACCGAATAGGGCGTGGGCGCAAGGTGGCCGGCATTGAGATAGTCGTTGATGCTGAGGGCATCGTGCGCGGCGAGCGGATGACGGCGGTTGACCAGGCACACGATGCGGTCGGCGAACAGGTTCGACAGATGCAGTTGTTCCGGCGGCTCGGGCCAGTTGCCGACGACGACGTCGACCTTCCCCGTTTCGAGCGCCACTTCATAGTCGAGCGCCGGACCGAGCGAATGGATATCCAGCGTCGCGTGCGGTGCGAGCGCGCGAAACAGCGCCACCACCGTCGGCACGAAGAGCGTGCTGAGGTAGTCGGGGCAGGCAATGCGGTACGCACGCACCGAGGTGGCTGGATCGAACGCGCTCTGGTGCGAAATCACCTGATCGATCTCGTGCAGCGCACGCCGGGCCGGTTCGAGCATCCGCAGCCCATGCTCGGTGGGCACCATGCCGGTCTTGCCGCGCACCAGCAGCGGGTCGCCGGTGATCGTGCGCAGGCGGCGCAGCGCCGCGCTGATCGCGGGCTGCGACTGGTTGAGCAGGATCGCCGCCTTCGTGACGCTGCGCTCGGTCAGCACCGTGTCCAGCACGCGCAGCAGATAGGTGTCGATGGTTTCGCGCTGCTGGCTCATCCGCTGTCCGGTATATCGTCGATCAAATGTTGGTCGGCCTTGTGCATAAGGCTTTTAATATGACAAAAATGGCAGGTCAAGGGTCGCCATATGTAATTACCGGATATGCTACGCACCGCTCGACGGGCATTTAAGGATTGTTTACTGTCTGGGCGATCGCGGCGCTTGTCGCGAAAAATTCCGCGCTGCTGGCGGAATCCGTCTTTTTTACTCGAGCATCGACACACCTTGTCCTCCGATTCGCCCGCTCCGTATGCGTCCGGCGCCGTGCCCGCACCGACGCCGCTCTC
>JBPBQT010000131.1:0-4399 GCA_050955065.1 Janthinobacterium lividum
AGCGGCCTGCCTCCCGCGGACATCCTCTCCCACCCATCGGGGCGGAGAGGACGATGCGACCTAGCTCAACTGCGATGCCTGCGGCACGATCACGGCGCCCTGCGGCCCGCCACCACCACCACCACCACCGGGCCCGCCCCCGCCACCGGAACCTCCGCCGCCACCCGGACCGCCACCGCCAGGGCCGCCACCACCACCGCCACCGCCGGGGGGACCCCACCAACAGCCGCCCAGGCTCGCCGTCAGGACGCCGACTACCGCCAACGCTGCAAGTTTTTTCATCGAATCGATCTCCATTTCGTCACACGATGTGGCTGGAGGCCATTGCCTCAACCGACAGGTCCATCGTAGCAGTTGCGCACAGGAGTGTTGATACAAGACGTTACGGCGTCCGGGGCCGGCATTTCGGTACGCCGGCGGCGAATAGCGGCGGAAAACGGTACATATGCCACCGCGACGGCGGAGACTCCCGGTAACGTTTCGTATCGGCAGGTAAGCCCGACGCATGCATTCGTAAGTTCCGGGCCGCTTTTGCGATACGCTATGCCCTCTGCATGGGGCGGAAATTTGCGATTTTCGTGCCGGTCCGGTCGTGGGTCGTTGCCCCGTGAGATCATGCCCGATGGTGTCGGCACGATCCCTGCGCGCGAAGGTCGGCCGCGCGCGCCGATCGAGCAGCCGGCTGCGTGAGAACACGGTACAAGGGTTGAACCGATGTCTGAAAGACAGACTGATGAAGCGCTGCGGCGCATGGCGTCGATCGTTGCGCTCGCAGCCGCGCTCGCGCTGGTGGTGCTCAAGGTATGGGCCTGGCTCGCCACCGATTCGATTTCGATGCTGACTTCCGCCGCGGACGGCCTGGTCGACGTCGTCGCGTCCTCGGTGACCTTCGCCGGCGTGCGGTATGCCGCCCGGCCCGTCGACAGCGGCCATCGCTACGGACATGGCAAGGCCGAGGCAGTGGCGGCGTTCGTCCAGGCGCTGCTGCTGGCGGGCGCCGCCCTCGGGCTGGGCATCGAGGCGACCCACCGTCTGATCCTCCCGCAACCGTTGAACCAGACGGGTTTCGGCATCTGGGTGATCGTGGGAAGTTCGCTTGCCGCAGCGGGACTGGTGGGCATGCAGACGTGGGTGGTCAAGCGCACGGGTTCGACGGCCATCGCCGCCGACCGCGCGCACTACGTGACCGACGTGGCGGTCAATATCGCGGTTCTCGTGGCGCTGCTGTTCGAACGCTTTTTCGGCTGGGCGCGCGCGGACTCCTTCGGTGCGCTGGCGATATCCGTGTACATGCTGTGGAACGCACGCGGGATGGCGGTGCATGCGCTGGTACAGCTGCTCGATCGTGAACTCGATGAACCGGAGCGTTCACGCATCGCGGCCGCGGTATGCGGCTGCGACGGCGTGAAAGCCGTGCACGACCTCCGTACACGGGACGGCGGAGACAGGGTGTTCGTCGAGTTTCACCTGGAGGTGGACGGGGCGCTCAGCGTTCAGGAGGGCCACGACATCGGGGACAACGCGGAGCGCGCGGTACGCCAGCTGTTCCAGGCGGCCGATGTGACGGCCCACCTGGAACCAGCCGGAATCGACGACGAGCGCCTGGACGATCTCGTGAAATAAATCCTGCCCATCCGGCACGTGCGCGCGCACGCGCGCCGCGCTGCCCACTGCCCCGGAACCCTGGCGCTTTCTGGCGACGGCGGTACTCTTCGGGCTGACGACGCGGACGATGCGCCAGGGTCGTGCCATCTCGATGACGAAGGGCGGCATCTTGCACCAGCCGAAACCCGCCAGCAGGAAAGCCTGGCTGATCGCGGATTGAACCCGACCGAGCGACCGTCCCGCGGCCGAAAAACTCCCGGCATCGCTGATGGTCACCAGGATGCGCAACTGATCCAGCGTCAGGCTGCCTATCAAAACGATCTCTCCGAAGGATGGAAGACATCACAATTTAAACCCGTCAACGCAGCGTCTGCAACGCCTCGGCCTGGAAGGGCTGCAAACCGGCCTGATCGCCTTCGCGTATCTTGCGCACCCACAGCGGGTCGCTGAGCAGCGCGCGGCCGACGGCGATCAGATCGAACTCGTCGCGCTCCATCCGGCCGAAAAACTGGTCGATCAGATAGCCGTGCGCGCCATGGATTTCAAACGTGTCGAAGCCCAGACGTTTGGCGTCCGCCGCCGCCCGACCGAACGCCGCGATCGTGTCGGCGATGGCCGCATCGCTCATCGTCTCACCACGGGGTTGGTCCGCCGCGAACCGACCTGACGGGCTTTCCACGGGCACATCCGGCGCCCAGCCATTGAAAAAATTCGGCATCGACCCGACGTGCCAGAGTTGCGGCCCCATCCTGCCGCCCGCCGCGTGCACTTCCTCGATGACATGCCGCCACCCGGCCAGGGCGGCATCGCCGTGGAAAAACGGGATCTTGGGATCGTTGCGCGAGGCGGGTCTGTCGATCACCGTCCCGTCCGACAGGACCAATCCCACTTCCGCCTGCGCACGCTGCCGGTAATACTGGGCAATGGCATCGTCGGGAATGCCCAGCGTCGCGAACCGCGCGTCATCGGTGCCATCACCACGCGATTCTTCAGCGAGTATCCTTCCGATACTTAATGTCAATCAGGCACTTCGAAGCCACCAGGTATCGTCGAGGAAACCACCATGACCGAACAACAGGCAGAGACGCTGCGGGCGACATGCCCCAGCCGCGCGATCCTCGAACAGGTCGCCGACAAGTGGTCGGTCCTGATCCTGGCGGTGCTCTGCGACGGGCCCCTGCGCTTCAATGCGATCAAGCGCCGTCTGGAAGGCATTACGCAGAAGTCGTTGACGCAGACCCTGCGACGCCTGGAGCGCAGCGGCATCGTGGCGCGGCGCGTCATTCCCGTGTCGCCGGTGGCGGTGGAATATCGCGTCACGCCGCTGGGGCAGACGCTGAAGGCGCCGTTTCAAGCGTTGTATGAGTGGTCGGTCGCCTACATGCCGGAGATCACGCGGGCGCAACATGAATTCGATCTTCGCGAACAGGACAAGGCCGACGGCATCGCCGCTGTTCCCGTCATGTCCGCCTCGCCGAATGCCGGCGCGTCGTTTTTCCCGCTGCCAGGTGGCCATTCCAGGATTGCAGGGTAACCGGTCTTTTCGAGACGCCTTGCAGGGCCGCCGCGATCGCGTTCACTCGCCGGGATGGTCTCTGGCGAACATGTCCATCAGGCTCCCGGGCGCGCCGTTGCCGAAAAGCGCCTCGCGAAGTTCTTCGGCTTTGGCGGCGGCAAACGCGCTGCGGGGAAACAACGCCCTTTCATAGGCACCAAGAGCGGCCTCCAGGTCGCCAGGATGCGCGACGATCGCCCTTCCCAGCTCGGCGCCGTCGAACATCGCGAGATTCGCGCCTTCGCCGGACGGCACCATCAGGTACGCGGCGTCGCCGAGCAACGTCACCCCGGGAACCCGATGCGACTGGTGATCACGTGGCAACGAATACACGGGGCGACATGTCAGCCCCGTTTCGCCATCGGTGATCAGCGCCGTGAGCGCCGGCGCCCAACCGGCGAATTCCTCGGCGACGCAGGCCTTGGCCGATGCGGTATCGGAGGAATCGATGCGCGCGAGCCAGTCTTCGGTCATGCGCAATGCGATGTACGCATGCACGACGCCATTGGGCTCACGGTGCGCCTGAATGGCCTTTCCGAGCGCCAACGCATTGGCGGAACCACCACCGATCGATCCCAATGATCACCATCCACCCCCTCACTGCCCAATCGATCAGCGACCGCGCGGGCGTGTCGCGCATTTTCCGCGAAGCGCCGGGCTACACCGAACTCGTTGAAGGCCGGGCACCCTCGGAAGACGATGTCGACGATTTTTTCAATGGCAAGCCCGAAAGCAAGGACCTGGCGGACAAGACCGTATTCGGCCTCTACGATGGACCGGACATGGTCGGCTGCGCCGACGTGATTCGCGCATATCCTGCCGACGACTGTGCATTCATCGGCTTGCTGCTTTTTTCTGAAGCGCGCCAGAATCGTGGCTATGGTCGAGCCGCACTGAGCATGATCGACGAGATGGCCGGAGTGTGGGGTTACCGAAAACTGCAGTTGGCCGTTGTTACGAGAAATCTGCGGGCGCTGGCGTTCTGGCAGCGCGAGGGATTTGCAATCATCTACACCAAGACCAACCCGAGATTCCTCGACAAGGTGACCGTGATGGAGCGCCTGGTCCGGCGCCCGCCGAAATAACGTCTAAGTCCGCTGCGAATTACCTGATCAATTGCGTCCCCGCGACCTTTGAACCCGTCATCGAGTCGATGATGTTCTTCATTTGCTCGCGTTCGACACCGTAATAACGCCCGAAGACCCGTGCGAGCTCGATCAACGCAACTTGCGACACGTA
>JBPBQT010000132.1:0-4375 GCA_050955065.1 Janthinobacterium lividum
CCGGAAAGCATTTTCCGATCCGAAGACCGGATCGCCGAATCGAACCATGAGCAAGATTCGTGCACGGCCCTGTCGCTTTGCCGCTTCGCGCGGGTCCCGATCTTTTTGGCGATCGCCGGCCCGCGCGCCGGGCCGGCCATGTGACACGCAACACGCTATAATGGCCGGCTGTGCTGTGCGCGCGTTGCCCGCGACCGCGCCCGGCCCTACCGCCCCCAGGTCAACCACTGCGAACGGCGCTCATGACGACGAACGACACGAAAAAAGTATTCATCAAGACCTACGGCTGTCAGATGAACGAGTACGACTCCGACAAGATGGTCGACGTACTCGGCGCCGCGCATGGCCTCGTCCGGACCCACAGCGTCGACGATGCCGACGTGATCCTGTTCAATACCTGCTCGGTGCGCGAAAAGGCGCAGGAGAAGGTGTTCTCGGAACTGGGACGCGCCCGCGCGCTGAAGGCGGCGCGGCCCGAGCTGATCATCGGCGTGGGCGGCTGCGTCGCGAGCCAGGAAGGCGCGGCGATCGTCGCGCGCGCGCCGTATGTCGACGTGGTGTTCGGGCCGCAGACGCTGCACCGGCTGCCCGGCATGATCGACGCGCGGCGCCGCAGCGGCCGCTCGCAGGTGGATATTTCCTTTCCGGAAATCGAGAAGTTCGACCATCTGCCCCCTGCCCGGGTCGAGGGTCCGAGTGCTTTCGTGTCGATCATGGAAGGCTGCAGCAAATATTGCAGCTATTGCGTGGTGCCGTATACGCGGGGCGAGGAAGTGTCGCGGCCGCTCGACGACGTGCTGACCGAGATCGCCGAACTGGCCGCCCAGGGCGTGCGCGAGGTGACGCTGCTCGGCCAGAACGTGAATGCCTACCGCGCGCCGCTGTCCAAGGGCGGTCTCGACCAGATGGACTTCGCGTCGCTGATCGAATTCGTCGCGGAGATCCCGGGCATCGAACGCATTCGCTACACCACGTCGCATCCGAAGGAATTCACGCAGCGGCTGATCGACGCGTACGCGACCGTGCCGAAACTGGTCGATCACCTGCATCTGCCCGTGCAGCATGGCTCGGACCGCGTGCTGATGGGGATGAAGCGCGGCTATTCGGTGCTCGAATACAAGTCGATCATCCGCAAGCTGCGCGCGATACGGCCGAATCTCTCGGTATCCACCGATTTCATCGTCGGCTTCCCGGGCGAGACCGAGAGCGATTTCGACAAGATGATGGCGCTGGTCGACGACATCGGCTACGACACCAGTTATTCTTTCATCTACAGCCCGCGCCCGGGCACGCCGGCGGCCAGCCTGCATGACGACACGCCGCACGCGGTGAAGCTCGCGCGCCTGACGCATCTGCAGGCGACGATCGAGGCGAACGTGCGCCGGATCAGCGACTCGATGGTCGGCAGCGTGCAGCGGGTGCTGGTCGAGGGCCCGTCGCGCAAGGACCCGAACGAACTGCATGGACGCACCGAGAACAACCGGGTCGTCAATTTCCCGGCATCGCCGGCGGCGCTCGCGCGCCTGCCCGGACAGATGATCGACGTTCTGATCGATCAGGCCTATCCGCACTCGTTGCGCGGCCGGATCGTGACGGCCGATGCCCCCGACGTCCCCGACGCTCCTGTCGAACCGCTGCACTCCGTCGTACACGCATGACGCCGCCCAGGCCGCGCAGGCGATCGATATAGCGGTTCACCCCACCTTGATGTCCTGGAGAAGGAAGGCTCCCTGGCCTTGAAAATCACTCAAGAAGAATTCACCGCGCCGCGCGACGACAATACGCGGCTTGCCAATCTCTGCGGTCCGCTCGACGAGAACCTGCGGCAGGTCGAGCAGGCGTTCGACGTGACGCTCGCGCGCCGCGGACACCGCATCGCGGCGCGCGGCCGCAACGCGAAGCTCGCCGTCGCGGTACTGGAGGATTTCTACAACCGCGCGCGCAACCCGCTGTCGCTCGAAGACGTGCAGCTGGGTCTCGTCGAGGCGCGCCGGACCGGCGGCGACGCGGAACGCGACGCCGATCACGCCGCCGAACGGGGCGCCAAGCGCCACGCCGCCGGCAGCACGCCCGGCGCGTCCGCCAACGCGCGCGCGGCCTATGAGCGCGGCACCGTCAGCGGGTCGCCGGGTGCCTTGTCGATCGGCGAAAAAACCGGCGAAAAGGCGGGCGACGCGGATGCGCCGCAGGCGGAACCGATGCTGGCGGCCGTGCCGCCGCCGGTCGGTCCGGAGCCGATCGTGCTGCACACGCGGCGCACCGACCTGCGCGGCCGCACGCCGACCCAGCACGAATACCTGAAGAACATCCTCGCGCACGACGTCACGTTCGGCCTGGGGCCCGCGGGCACCGGCAAGACCTATCTCGCCGTCGCCTGCGCGGTCGACGCGCTCGAGCGCGACCAGGTCAAGCGCATCGTGCTCACGCGCCCGGCGGTCGAGGCGGGCGAGCGGCTCGGTTTCCTGCCCGGCGACCTGACGCAGAAGGTCGACCCGTACCTGCGGCCGCTGTACGACGCGCTGTACGACCTGCTGGGGTTCGATCGCACCGCGAAGATGTTCGAGCGCCAGATGATCGAGATCGCGCCGCTCGCCTACATGCGCGGGCGCACGCTCAACCACGCGTTCATCATTCTCGACGAGGCGCAGAACACCACGCCGGAACAGATGAAGATGTTCCTCACGCGCATCGGCTTCGGCTCGAAGGCGGTCGTGACCGGCGACACCACCCAGGTCGACCTGCCGCGCGGCCACAAGAGCGGTCTGGTCGAGGCGCAGGAAGTGCTCGGCGACGTGCGCGGCATCGCGATGACGCGCTTCACCAGCGTCGACGTCGTGCGGCATCCGCTGGTGGGCCGCATCGTCGACGCCTACGATGCGCACATGCTGCGCATGGGGCGCGGCACATGAGCGGCGAGCCTCCCATGCCGGGCGCGGCGGCCGGCGTCACGGCAGCGCCGCGTCTGGATCTGAACGTGCAGTTCGCCGCGCCGGCCCACCTGGCGCATCGCAAGCTGCTCACGCGCGCGGTGCTCAAGCGCTGGGTCGGCGCGGCGCTGTTCGCGGACGCGACGCTGACGCTGCGCTTCGTCGACGCCGACGAAGGCCGCACGCTGAACCGCGCGTTTCGCGGGCGCGACTACGCGACGAACGTGCTGACGTTCGCGTATGCCGAATCGGCGGACGACCCGGTCAGCGGCGACCTCATCCTCTGCTGCCCGGTCGTCGCGCGCGAAGCCGCCGAACAGGGCAAGACGCTCGCCGCGCATTACGCGCACCTCGTCGTCCATGGCGTGCTGCACGCGCAGGGCTACGATCACGAGGACGATACCGACGCCGTCGAGATGGAGGCGATCGAAACCGAGCTGCTGGCCGCGCTCGGCCATGCCGACCCCTACGCGGAAGAAGACGCCGAACGTATCGTCGACGACGATGCCGGGGCCGGCGGCATCGGCGCCGATACGCGCGCGGGCGGCGAACCGGCATCCGAATCGACGCGCGGCCCGAGCCGCGCGCGCGCGCGATGACCGGCGCCGAGCAGGACCTGTCCGAACGCGAAGTGCCGGAAGGCGGCGAGGACGCGCTGGCCCTCCCGGCCGGGCCGGCGGGCGCGTCTGCCGCCACGGCGGGCGTGCCCCCCGCAGAGCACGCGCATGCGCGTCATGGCGCCGACGCGCCCCCGCCCCCCGCCTTCCTGTACGCCGGCTATCCGCCGCCCATCGGCGACAGCGCGTTTCTCAGCGAGGCGCGGCTGGCCGCGTCGCTGGCGGCGTGCTTTCGCGACCACGCACCCGACGAGGACATCTGGCTGTTCGGCTATGGCTCGCTGATCTGGAATCCCGGCCTGCCGGTCGAGGAGTCCCTGCCCGCGCGGGTCAACGGTTACCATCGCGGCCTGTACATGTGGTCGCGCCACAACCGCGGCACGCCCGAGCGCCCCGGGCTGGTGCTGGCGGTGGACCGCGGCGGCTCGTGCCCCGGCGTGGCGTTCCGCGTGTCGCCGGTGGACGCGCAACCCCACCTCGAAACGCTGTGGCGCCGCGAGATGTCGATGGGCGAATACCGGCCGGCCTGGCTGCGCTGCGTGCTGGCCGACGGGCGCGCGGTACGGGCGCTGTGCTTCGTCATCCGCCGCGAATCGAGCGCCTATGCCGGGCGGTTGCCCGACGACATCATCCGCTGGGTGTTCCGGCACGCGCATGGCCATTACGGCAGCACGCTCGAATATGTCGAGAAAACCGTCGCGGCGCTGAACGCCGGCGGCATCCCCGACCGCGCCCTCGATGCGCTGCTGCGGCGCTGCCGCGGCCCCGCTCCGGCCGCTCCCGAACCCCGATAGTGTATGCTTCATCATCCCGATAGGAACCATTGCGTCC
>JBPBQT010000133.1:0-4345 GCA_050955065.1 Janthinobacterium lividum
CCTGTCCGGATGCGGCAACGCGTTGTAGAGAAACCCCTTGTCGCCCAGCATGTCCCACAGTTCCATCGCGGTGTCGGACGGATTGTCCGTGTTCGGATAGATCTGCCAGTCGCCGGTCGCCTTCTGGCTGTTGAATTCGCCAGCCGTGGTGATGCGCAGGCCCAGATCGAGCCCCAGATTCTGGCGCAGCGCCGACTGTACCGCCCGGATCAGCACGTCGCGGCTGTCGCGGATATAGGGCTGCGGGTATTGCACCTCGATGAAGAGACGCCCGCCGCCGCGGGTACGGAACCCCTGCGCGTCGCGTTGTGTCCAGCCGGCCTCGTCGAGCAGCGCATTCGCCGCGGCGATGCGGTTGCCCCAGGATCCCGCCAGCGCCTGGTTGGTGTCCGGATTGTCCGGGCCGATGTTCGACCATGCGCGCCGCACCGTACCCAGATAGACGCTCCTGACGATGGCGTCGAGGTCGAAGCCGTCGCGCAACGCCCGTCGTACCCGGACGTCGTCCGCCGGCGGGCGTGTGTAATTGACGTTCAACGTGAACGACGTCGTCGCCGACGGCCCGCTCAGGTAGGTAAACCCGTCGACGTGATCGAACAACGGGGCATCGGTCGGCTGCACGCCCTCGATCAGATCGACTTGCCCCGAACTGAGCGCGCCGGTGCGCACCGCCGCCTCGGGCAGAAACCGGTAGGTCACCGCATCGAGGTAGGCCGCCCCCTGATGCGCGGCATTGGCGGGTGCCCAGCGATAATCGGGATTGCGGTCGAAACGCGCGGCCTGCCCACGCTGATAGTTCTGGAAAACGAACGGCCCGGTACCGACGATGGCGGCCCCGCCGGCGCAGAGGTCCTTGTTCTGCGCCAGCGACTTCGGCGACAGGAACCCCAGCTTGACGCTCGACAACGATTCCAGCAGCGTCGAATCGGGCGATTTCATGACGAGCCGCACGACGTGGGGCGATGTGACCTCGGCATGATCGAAATGTGCAAGCAGGGACGCGGACGCCGAGGTGGTGCCGACGTTGGCGAGAATATAATCGAAGTTCGCCTTGACCGCCGCCGCGTCGAACGGGGTGCCGTCGCTGAAATGCACATCGTCGCGCAGATGGAAGGTATAGGTGATGCCGTCGGCGGACGTTTCCCAGGATGTGGCGAGCCAGGGCGCGAACTGGCCGTCGGTGCGCTTGCTGAGCAGCGAGTCGACGAAGTTGCGGATGATCCAGAAGGCGTTCTGCTGCGACGAGCGGTGCGGATCGAAGCATGCGGGCTCGGTGGTCACGCCCCAGGTCAGCGAACCGCCGGCGGCCGGCGCGCCCGGCGGCGTCCGTTGTCCGGAAGAAACGCGTACCGACGCGTTCGAGGACGACGCGGCCTGTGCGGTCGTGGCGTCGGTGGCCGTGTCGGCGCGTGAGCATGCGCCCAGCGTCGCGGCGCCGACCACGCCGATGGCGGCGCCCCATGCGAAAACGATTCCCTTCATGGTTTTTCCTGTCGTCCAGGGGCGGCCGGCCGGATGTCGCGCCACGGTTGCGCGCCGTCCGGCGGGCAGGATGCCCGGCCCCTTGGGTATCCGGAATGCATCTTAGGGCCCGTCCTGCCGCTTGCAAACGTAGGATTCGTGCTTTGGTTATCGCTTTTTCGGTCCTTTGCGGGCCTACAATCACAAACGCTCCCGCGCAGCCTGCCCCGCCGCGCTGTAATCGAAGCAGCATCCGCTTCATCCCCCCATACGAGATCCCCTGACATGAGTTTGCAATCGGTACGTACTTTCCTCGACGAACGCGCGCCCGACATCGCGATCCTGGAGACCCCGACCAGCACGGCGACGGTCGCCGAGGCCGCGCAAGTCCATCGCGTGGCGCCCGGGCAGATCGCCAAGACGCTGGCGCTGTGGCTGGACGACGAAGTGATCCTGCTGGTGATGGGCGGCGACGCCAGGATCGACAACCGCAAGTACAAGGACCGGTTCGGCGGCAAGGCGAAAATGCTGAACGCCGAGGAGGTCGTGACCTGGACCAGTCATCCCGTCGGCGGCGTCTGCCCGTTCGGTTTGCCGGGCGAACCGACGATCTTCACCGACGTGACGCTGCAAGCCTTCGACGTCGTCCTGCCCGCCGCGGGGGCAGTCAACGCGGCGTTGCGCATCGCGCCCGGTCGACTCGCGCAGCTCGTGAACGCGGAGTGGGTGGACATCGCGCAAAGCCGGCCTGCATGAGTTTTCTGCGGGAAATGACCGGGGCGTCGCAGCACCCCGCCCCCGGCTTTCCACCCTCCCGGGAAACCAAAGCACGAACCAATGTTTGTCACCCCGTCCGCCGCAGGCTTTAATCGAGCCCTGTCATCGATGCCGGGCTTCGGCATGACATCTTTCAACGAACGCGAGGTGATATGCCGGATGCGGGATCCTACAGCGCGAGCGAACCACTCCTGCCGCGCGTTTCCAAAAATACGCTGTATGGCGGGCTGTCCTGGGTCGCGCCGGTCCTGCTGGTCGTGCTATGGGAGGCGTTTGCCCGTACCGGACTCGTATCCGCGCAGGTGTTGCCGGCGCCCAGCCGCGTGGTCGAAACCGCCTGGGGCCTCGCGAAAACCGGGCAACTGTTCGTCGATCTCGGCGTCTCGCTGCTGCGGGCGCTGACCGGCTTTGTGATCGGCGGCGCGATCGGATTCGCGCTCGGCGTCGCGGTGGGGGTTTCGCCGCTGGCCATGGCGCTGTTCGACCGCTCGATCCAGATGATCCGCGCGGTGCCCTTCCTCGCGATGCTGCCGCTCGTGATCGTCTGGTTCGGCGTGGGCGAAGGCGCGAAGATCTTCCTGGTGGCACTAGCGGTCCTGTTCCCGATCTATATCAACACGGTGCTGGGTATCCGCCAGATCGATCCCAAACTGATGGAACTGGCGAAGGTCGTCGGTTTGAGCCGGGCGGCCGTCATCCGGCGCATCATTCTGCCGGGGGCGATGCCGTCGATTCTGACCGGCGTGCGCTATGCGCTCGCCCATGCGTGGCTGGCGCTGGTGATCGCCGAAACGCTGGCGACGACGAAGGGCATCGGTTTTCTGGCGATGGACGCCCGCGAATTCCTGCAGACCGACGTGATCCTGTTGACGATCGTCATTTACGCGCTCATCGGCATCGCCGCCGATTCGCTGGCGCGGCTGCTTGAGAACCGCCTGTTGCGCTGGCACGCGAACTTTGCGAAAACGGAGACGACATGAGCACGCCTGTACTAAGCGCGCGCGATCTTGCCGAACTGGATACCGGCAGTCCCCGCCCCCGCGATCGTACCGACGACCCGTCGCTGGCGGTCTCGGTGCGCGGCCTGCAACGCCGCTACGGTCTGCGCACCGTGATCGACGCGCTGGATATCGACATCCACAAAAACGAGTTCGTCGCGCTGCTGGGGGAAAGCGGATGCGGCAAGACCACGCTGCTGCGCGCGCTGGCGGGGCTCGATCGCCCCGATGCGGGCCGGATCCGCGGCGCGGCGCGCACGTCGGTCGTGTTTCAGGAGCACCGGCTGCTGCCCTGGGCCAGGATATGGGAAAACGTCGTGCTCGGCCACGAGAAGACCGTGGGCCGCGCGGGCGCGACGCGCGCGCTCGCCGAGGTCGGACTCGCCGGACGCGAGGACGACTGGCCGCGCAACCTGTCGGGCGGTCAGTCGCAGCGCGTGGCGCTGGCGCGGGCGCTGGTCCACGAGCCGGGCCTGATGCTGCTGGACGAGCCGTTCGCGGCGCTCGACGCGCTGACACGGATCAAGATGCACGGTCTCGTCAAGGAACTGGTGGACCGCCATCGGCCGGGCGTGCTGCTCGTCACCCATGACGTGTCCGAGGCGGTCGCACTGGCGGATCGGGTCCTGGTGATGCGTGCCGGTCGGATCGGCGCGTCGTATCGTCCCGCCGATCACGCGCCGTCGGACCTGCAGCGCTCGCTGCTCGAGGAACTGGGTGTGCAACGGCACTGAACGCCTGTCCATGGCTGCGCGGCCAGCATCACGGAAACCGCAGAAAACCGCAGAAAACATCAAGCATTGCAAAAAACGGAATAAACCATGAAGGAATCCTCAATGAACCGCCGTTCGCTATTGCGGAGCGCGGCGGGCCTGTTGGCGGGCGTGGCGGGCAGTGCCCTGCTGCCCGCTGCCCGTGCGGCCGCGCCGCGCAAGCTGACGCGCAACACGGACAAGGTCCGCATCGGCTGGGGCCAGGGCGGGCTGTCGCTGATCGCCAAGCAACGCGGCGTTTTCGAGAAAACCCTGGCGGCGAAGGACATCAAGGTCGAGTGGGTGGGGCCGTTTCCGAACCACGCGCCGTCGATCCAGGCGGTCGTGGGCGAGAGC
>JBPBQT010000134.1:0-4265 GCA_050955065.1 Janthinobacterium lividum
CGAAGAGACATCACCCGCGGCCCTGTATGTGCCAACGGGTCGCAAAATGGAGATCCGTGCGGTCGACGATGCCGAAGTCGCGCTATGTACCGCGCCGTCCGACGAAAAGACACGCGAGATCAAGGTCCTCGATCCGGCCGGAATGCGCAGAAGCGTCCGCGGAAAAGGCGCGAACACGCGTTACATATGCGACATTCTTCCGCACGACGATCCCACCGCCGCCCATCTCCTGGTCGTCGAGGTCATTACCCCGGCAGGGCATTCCTCCAGCTATCCGCCGCACAAGCACGATATCGAATCGCCTCCCGTGGAGACGCAGCTGGAGGAGACGTACTATCACCGGCTCAATCCGCCGCAGGGTTTCGCCTTTCAGCGCGTGTACACGGACGATCGAAGTCTGGATGAGGCATGTGCCGTCGAGAACCACGATGTGGTCATGGTCCCCAGGGGCTACCATCCGGTCGTCGCGCCAGTCGGTTATGACCTGTACTACCTCAATGTGATGGCAGGTCCGAATCGCTTCTGGGTTTTCCGCAATGACCCCGCCCACGAATGGATGCTGCAAGACGTTCCGCGGTGACGGCGATCGACTCGCTTTCGGGGCGAATGGTGGGAAACCCCCATTCGCCATTCTGAATTCGACACGCGAATGTATCGACGTGGCAAGGAAAAACAGGTACGTCGCCGGCTTCAGGGGGAGCCGCTCCGTTCATTGCCGGCCTGGTAAGACAGCTCCAGTCGATACGCGAGAGCGATGAAAAGACTTTGGGCCAGGGCCATCGTGCTCGACAACGAACGGAATCCGAACGTCGAGCTTTCCTGAACCACCAGAGAAGCGTGAGCCTCACGCGCCAATGGGCTCATCGTGCTGTCGGTGATCGCGATCAGGTGCACGCCACGCTGCAAAGCCGCTTCGGCGACTTTCAGCGTTTCGTCGGCATAGGGCGCGAAGGAAATCGCGACCATCACATCGTTTTGCCGAACGGAATTCATTTGCCCGAGATGCATGCTGCCGAGCGCGGAAATGAGTCCGACGCGCCGATCGGTATGTTGCAGGGCATATTCAAGGTAGACCGCAATCGGAAATGACCGGCGCGATCCGGCGATCCAGATGGTATCTGCGTTCGCGAGCAGATTGACGGCGGATTCGAAACCGGACGCTTGCAATCCATCGCGAAGTTCCTGCATTCCCCCCATGCTTCCCGTGAGGTACTCGCGCGCGATATCGATGGGTGAAAGACCGCCCGAACCTGATTCGATCAACTCGCGCATCCTGTAAGCATACGTGCCACCGGGCGTGATCTGACGTTCCAGATCGTCGCGGAAAACCCGCTGCATTTCCGCGAAACCGGAGAAGCCGAAATGTTTGGCGAAGCGGATCACTGCAGAAGGTTGCACGTCGCATTCGATGGCCAGACTCTGAATTCCTTGCAGCCCCAGCCGATCGCGATGCTTCTCGATATACAGAGCAATGACCTTGAGCGTTTTGCTCAGATTCTTGTATTCTTCCGCGATTCGATCGAGCAGTTCTCCGACCGTTATGTTCGACTTGGAATTCACTATGTCATCCGTCCTGACTGGGTTAATGGGCATTGTAGGCTGCACGTGGCACTCCGTGTCGAGCGGTGATCCGGACGTGGGAAATATCAGGTGATGTCGAGGCGAGGCGCCATCCGAATCTGATTGCGACACCCATCGGGAGTTCCCGAAAACCGCGCCGACGCTCACAGATCGCGGATTGCTGAACCGCTGCCGGAAGATGCGTCTGCACTCAGAGCGGGAAACCCCCGGCAAACGCTTCCCTCAGGTAGGTTACGAACAATCGTACGGCGCGCGGCACATGGGATGTGTGGGGGCGAACCGCGAAGATCTGTTCGGCGAACGCGCCGACGGGCCGCCATTCAGGCAGGACGACGACCAGCTTGCGCGACTGGACGCTGGCCTGTGCGGTGAAATCGGGAAGCAGTGCAATGCCCAGATCATTCAGGGCGGCATCGCGCAGCGCCTCGCTGTTATTGGCGGAGAAGGGACCGTTAACCGTGAGCGTCAGCGGGGCCGACTGGTTTTTACGCGCTGTGTTCAGCTCGAACGACCACGTGCCGGAACTCAGCGCCCGAGGGTAGAAAAGACAGTCGTGCGAAGCCAGGTCCGCGGGGGTTGCGGGTGTTCCGCGGCGCGTGAGGTAGGCTCGCGTTGCCACGATGACCGACCGGGTCTCACATAGTTTCCAGGCGACATGGGTCTCGGGAGCCTGCGCGCTGTGGCGGATGGCGAGATCGAATCCCTCGGTGGCGATGGAGCTGAGTCTATCGGACAAATCGAGCTGGATGCGGACCTGGGGATTTTCGCGCAGAAAGCGCGACATCCTTGGCGCAAGCTGTTGTCGTCCAAAGGCGACAGGCGCCGTGATACGAATGGCGCCTGTCGCAACCTCCGCCATTTCCCGCACATTGGCGAAGCTGGCGGCGATATTCTCGTATTGGCCGCGGGTATCTTCGACCAGTCGTCGTCCTGCCTCTGTAAAGCGCACGCTGCGGGTCGTGCGCTGCACGAGCGGCACGCCTGCGGCCCGCTCCAGCTCGGCGATACGCTGGCTCATCGCCGCCTTGCTCACGCCCAGCCGTGCAGCGGCGGCCGTATAGCTGCCCTGTTCGGCGAGCACGGTCAGCCAGTGCAGATGATTCCAGAGCCGTTCGATTTTTTGCGTATCCATGATGTTATTGTTCAACATATAAAACAATGATTTCAATCATAGCGCCTTTGCTTTGCGCCGGGTCCTCCCTACACTGCTGGTATTCCCAAATGATCGAGAGGTGTGGAGATGCAAGCATTCGATGCAACGGCCGACGTCGTTCACTATATACAGGGCAAGCGCGTGAATGGCTGCGGCACGCGAACGCAGCCGATTTACAACCCGGCAACCGGCGCGTCCGCGCGCAAGCTGATTCTCGGCGACGCTGCGGACGTCGATGCAGCCGTTGCAAGCGCGAAGGCCGCGTTTTCCGGTTGGAGCAACACGCCGCCGATTCGCCGCGCACGCGTCATGCTGCGGTTCCTGGAATTGATGAACAAGCACAGCGACGAACTTGCCGCCATCATCACGGCGGAGCATGGCAAGGTGTTCTCCGATGCGCAGGGCGAAGTGGCGCGTGGCATCGACGTGGTCGAATTCGCTTGCGGCATTCCGCAACTGCTCAAGGGTGACTTCACCGAGCAGGTTTCCACCGGCATGGACAACTGGACGACGCGACAGGCGCTGGGTGTCGTCACGGGCATCACGCCATTCAATTTTCCGTGCATGGTGCCTTGCTGGATGTTCCCGGTCGCCATTGCGGCGGGAAACACATTCGTTCTCAAGCCAAGCGAGCGCGATCCTTCGGCATCGCTGTTCATGGCGGACCTTCTTCAGAGAGCGGGCCTGCCCGATGGGGTCTTCAATGTCGTGCAGGGCGACAAGGTCGTCGTTGACGCGCTTCTGGGCCATGCCGATGTCAAGGCCGTGAGCTTCGTTGGATCGACCCCCATCGCAAACTATATCTACGAAACAGGCGCCAGACATGGCAAGCGCGTGCAGGCGCTGGGTGGTGCGAAAAATCACATGGTGGTAATGCCGGACGCCGATCTCGAACAGGCGGTCGATGGGCTGATTGGAGCGGGATACGGTTCGGCGGGTGAGCGATGCATGGCAATCTCGGTCGCGGTCCTCGTCGGCGACGTGGCCGACAAGATCATTCCGCGCCTGGCAGAACGCGCCGCAATGCTCGTGGTAAAAAACGGCATGGAACCGGATGCAGAAATGGGGCCGGTCGTCACCCGGCAGGCGCTTGAGCGCATTGAAGGTTATATCGGTCTGGGCGTGGAAGAGGGGGCGAAGCTCGTTGTCGACGGCCGTGGCATCAAGGTGGACGGACACGAAGAGGGATTCTTCACGGGCGCCACGCTGTTCGACAACGTGACGCCGGAGATGCGCATCTATAAAGAAGAAATTTTTGGCCCCGTACTCGCTTGCGTGCGTGTCAAGGACTTTTCCGAGGCCGTCGAGTTGGTAAACGCGCACGAGTTCGGCAACGGCGTCGCGTGTTATACGCGCGACGGCCATGTCGCCCGGGAATTTGGACGGCTGATCGAAGTGGGCATGATCGGCATCAACGTGCCGATTCCTGTTCCCATGGCATGGCACGGTTTCGGCGGCTGGAAGCGCAGCTTGTTCGGCGACATGCACGCCTATGGCGAGGAAGGCGTGCGTTTCTATACCAAACAGAAGT
>JBPBQT010000135.1:0-3434 GCA_050955065.1 Janthinobacterium lividum
ATGCCCGAAAGCCGGGCCCACTCGTCCGCCGGATTGAGCGAGCCGCGCAGCGGTTGTATGCGCTCGATGCGGGTCCACGCCGCGGTATCGAGATTCGCGGCCACCGCGATCAGCAGCGCGACGTCATCGCGCCGGGCCGCCACCAGCGCCGCCACCGCGCCGCCGCCCGAGAAGCCCACCAGTACGACCTCCTTCGCATGCACGCGTTGTTTCAGCTGGCTGATCGCCTGATTCATCGCCGCCACCACTTCCGGCGCATAGCGCTTCCCGGTCCAATAGGCGGGCACGCACGCGGGCTCCCCCGTCAACGACCGGTACTGGCACGGTCGCGCCAGATACGCCACGGCGGCCGAAGGATCCGCCAACGCGAGTTGCAAGGCGACCGGATGAAGCGGCGTGGGATCATCCGATGCTTCGTCCGGCGTAAGCCAGGCGAGGCCGTCGCCCTCCAGGTAGATGACGAGTCGGTCTGCCGGCCCCGACACGGGGCAAGAATGCCGTCAGCGTGAAGGGATCGGCGCTCGGATCGAGCTTATCCCACCCGTGCCGAGCGGGCAACGCGCGTGTCAGTTGCTGTCCCGGCTCCACCTTCGCGGCAGTGCAACCGGCCAGCAGAATGACCACCAGATACCCCGGCAAGCGCTTCACGTCAACCGCCGCCAGGAAACCGGGGAACCGTCATGCCACGACGCCGCCAGCGTACTTTGGAACAGCGCGGCGCGATCAATGAACGCCCGCGGGCATCACCTGGAATCGCGCAACGGCGTCGCGCAACGTCTCGGCCTGGGCCGACATCGACTGCGCCGCCGCCGACGCCTCCTCCACCAATGCCGCATTCTGTTGCGTCACGGTATCCATCTCCGTCACGGCCACGGCAACCTGGTCGATCCCCTTGCTCTGCTCTTTCGATGCGGTCGAAATCTCCGCCATGATGCTCGTCACGCGCGAAACGCTGTCCGAGATGCCGTGCATCTGGGTGCTGGCCTCGCTGACCAGCCGGTTGCCGGCATCCGTGTTCTCGATCGATGCATCGATCAGGCCCTTGATGTCCTTCGATGCGCTCGCCGAACGCTGCGCCAGGTTGCGCACCTCGCCCGCGACCACCGCGAAGCCCCGGCCCTGCTCGCCCGCGCGGGCGGCCTCGACCGCCGCGTTCAGCGCGAGAATATTCGTCTGGAAGGCGATTCCCTCGATGATCGATATGATGTCGGCCATCTTTCCCGAGCTTTCGTCGATCGTCTTCATCGTGCTGTGTACCTGTTCCACCACGATGCCGCCTGCGAGCGAGCTGTTGCGTGCGGCGACGGTCAATTCATTCGCCATTTCGGCGTTTTCCGCGTTCTGCCTGACGGTCTGGGTCAGCTGTGCCATGCTGGCGGCCGTTTGCGCCAGTGCGGCGGCCTGCTCTTCGGTGCGCGAGGAGAGATCCAGGTTGCCGCTCGCGATCTGTCCCGCCGCGCTGGCGATGCTTTCCGCGGAGTGGCGGATGGTCGACACGGTGTCGGCCAGGCTGATCTTGACGCCCGACAGCGCCGTCAGCAACCGTCCCATTTCATCGGTCGACGTCACCACGACCGGCCGGCGCAGATCGCCGTGCGCCATCTCCACGAAATGCGACAGCGCGGTATCCAGCGGACCGGTGATCGCGCGCAACAGGCTGCGGATGGTCAGCGCCGCAGCCAGCAAGGCGATGGCGAGGGTGACGATGACCAGGTTGCGCACCTCTGCGTAATTCGCGAGTGCGGCCTCGTACATCTCTTTGGCTTGCATACTCTGAAAAGCCATCAGCTTTTCGTTCATTTCCCGAAAAGGACGGAATGCGGTGCCGATCTCGTTATTGGCGGCGTTCAGCGCGACAATATCCGCATGCGCGCGAATCGCCGTGGCGAACGCATCGATTTTTACGTACAGCGCATCGCGTGCGCTATCCGTCGCGCGAACCAGATCCACTTCTTTGGCGTCCTGCGGCTGCGCTTTGTACCGCGCCCATGCCGTATCCGACACCGCCCGCAGATCGGCCTCGACACCGAGCAGCGGCTCGGGAGCCGTGGTCGTCAGCATCAACGCGGCACGATCCAGCGTGGTGCGGACCTGCAAGGTGGCCGCCTGCGAGATGCCGAGCTGGGTCGTACTGGCGAGTTGGTCCAAATAAATGTTTTTCAAACCGACGACTGCTTTGCTCATGCCGTACAACCCAAGCCCGCCGATTCCGGTCAGCAACACGAGGAACAGGACGATCGAGCCGCATAGCCGTTGCTTAATTGAAAGATTCATCGGAGCAATGTCAGAAATGGAAGATAACTGGAAAGGCGTCCGATCGGGAATAGGCGCCACAGGTTCATACGAATAGATAGCGGCAGCACCTGAGGAATGCTTGAGGAAAAAGGGCGATTCGCCCCTTTTGGGCCTGCGCGGCGACGTCGTCCATGCAGACCATTCGCGATTGCCCGCGCAGATCGCCCGGTGTCAGCGGTGGCAGGCGATGTGGGAGGTAGGACGGGGCCGCGACCGCGAGACACCGCAGATCCGTGCCAAGCTCGCGATCATGTCCGGCGACAACGACCCGCCAAGCCGTATGCCGGCATCGAAGCCCTGATCGACGATGTCCACCAGGCGACCCTCGGCCACCAGGTCAGGGGCATCCCGGGATGACGCGCAAGACAGCGCGGCACCGCCGTCTGCAGGAGTAGGCGAATCGCGCTTTCGTTGCCGTTGATCCTGAGCGTGCCGCTTGGCTGCCCCTGCGCGCCGGCGACCGCATCCAGGGCCGCGTCGAGGTCGCGCAGCGCCGGCACGAGACGCGTGAGCAACTGCTCGCCGGCCTCGGTCGGCGAGACGCTGCGTGTCGTACGGTCGAGCAGGCGCACGGCATGGCCGCTTGCCGCATGAAACTCAGATCAGGGCCTGCCACGCGCTTTCGTCAACGTCGGTACATCGCGGCCCGGCGCTGAGTCGCGCGGGCACTGCCTCGATATAAGGAGAGCAGATCGGTTTCTCTGTGAGCTTTTGGAGCTTGTAGGCAGCCGCGCCAACGCACAGCAGCGCGGACAGATCGTCCGAGGACAGTGCCCGCCAGTTTCTGCTCAGCCAGCCGATATACGCGTCCAACACCGCAGGCTGCGCATTGATCTGCTGCAGCCGCAGGGTTCCTTCGAATATGCCCGTAATGTCATCGGGTGTCATGGCTCTCTCCTGGACGCGGTGAAATGTAGCTGATTCCGCCGTCCGACGTTCAGTATGCCTCGCACCGGCCACCGCTTTCAATGCGCGGCATCAAAAAAAGATCAGACGGGCGGCGTCAGCAGGTAGAAAAGGCTGCCGGACATCGCCATCGTCACGGGCAGCGTCACGATCCAGGTCGAGACGATCCGGATCAGCATCAGGCGTTGCACCCCCTGCCCGCCCGCCACCATGGTCCCGGCAATCCCGGAGGT
>JBPBQT010000136.1:0-2726 GCA_050955065.1 Janthinobacterium lividum
CGCGAGCGCCATGATGCGCGCCACCGCCGCGTGCGCGTCCTGCAGCATCGCGTAGTTGTCGGAATTCACCGGCAGGTTCGTGTGCACGTTGCCGTCGCCGGCGTGCATGTGCAGCGCGACGAAGACCCGCCCGCGCAGCACCTGCTTGTGCAGCGCCTGCGCGGCGTCCAGGATCGGCTTGAATTCGCCGCCGTTGAAGATGGCGCGCAGTTCGGCGCGGAGTTCGGCTTTCCACGAGATCCGCACGGTGCGGTCCTGCGCGAGATCGAAGAGCGTCGCGTCGGGCTGCGCGGCCAGCCGCGCGGCGAAGACGGCGTCGAGCGCCTCGGCCGGGGTCGCCGGGGTTGCCGGGGTTGCAGCCTGCGCACCGGGCGGCGTGCCGGCCTGCGCATCGGGCGGGCCGCCCGCCTGGACGGTCTGCGCCTGCGTCAGCAACGCCACCAGGCGCGGGCGGGCGCTCGACAGCGCCTCGTCGAGATGGTCGCGCACATAGGTCCAGCGCGCGCGCACCGCGGCGATGAGCGCCAGCGCGTGGGTCACCCGGTCTTCGAGCAGTTCCGCGCTCGGGATCTCGTTCGCGTCGTCGCTCTTGCCCAGCGGCAGGTCGCCGGCGCGGAAGAACGCGTCGAGCGCGTCGACCAGCTGCAGCTTGTTCTTCAGCGACAGCTCGATGTTGATGCGCTCGATGCCGTCGGTGTACTCGCCCATCCGGTTCAGCGGGATGACCACGTCCTCGTTGATCTTGAAGGCGTTCGTGTGCTTGGCGATGGCGGCGGTGCGCGAGCGGTCGAGCCAGAAGCGCTTGCGCGCCTCGGCGCTCACCGCGACGAAGCCCTCGCCGCTCTTGCCGTTGGCCATGCGCACCACTTCCGAGGTGGCGAGCGCGACCGCGTCGGCGTCGTCGCCGACGATGTCGCCGATCAGCACCATCTTCGGGAACGCGTTGCGCTTGGATTTGGTCGCGTAGCCGACCGCGCGCAGATAGCGCTCGTCCAGGTGCTCCAGGCCGGCGAGGATCGCGCCGCCCCGCTTCGACGTCTCGAACAGGTAATCCTTGATCTCGACGATCGACGGAATCGCGTCGCGCGCCTGGCCGAAGAATTCGAGACAGACGGTGCGCGTGTGCGCGGGCATCTTGTGCAGCACCCAGCGCGCGCTGGTGATCAGGCCGTCGCAGCCCTCTTTCTGCACGCCGGGCAGGCCCGCGAGAAATTTGTCGGTGACGTCCTTGCCGAGGCCTTCCTTGCGGAAGCGCTTGCCGGCGACGTCGAGCGTCTCGCGGCGCAGCAGCGTCCGGCCCGGCGCATGCCGGCCGTCGAACCAGTGCAGCTCGAAGCGCGCGGTCTCGATGTCGTGGATCTTGCCCATGTTGTGTTCGAGCCGCGTGACCTCGAGCCAGTCGCCGTTCGGGTCGACCATCCGCCACCAGGCGAGGTTGTCGAGCGCGGTGCCCCACAGCACGGCTTTCTTGCCGCCGGCGTTCATCGCGACGTTGCCGCCGACGCACGACGCGTCGAGCGAGGTCGGATCGACCGCGAAGACGAAGCCGGCCTGCTCGGCCGCCTCGGTGACGCGGCGCGTGACCACGCCCGCGCCGGAGAAGATCGTCGCCACCGCATGGTCGAGCCCGGGCAGCATCGTGCTCTCGACCTCGCCCAGCTGTTCGAGCTTCTCGGTGTTGATGACCGCGGCGAACGGCGTGAGCGGCAACGCGCCGCCGGTATAGCCGGTGCCGCCGCCGCGCGGGATCACCGTCAGCCCGAGCTCGAAGCAGGCGCGCACGATGCCGGTCATCTCGGCCTCGGTGTCCGGGGTCAGCACCACGAACGGGTACTCGACGCGCCAGTCGGTCGCGTCGGTCACGTGCGAGACGCGCGACAGGCCGTCGAACTTGATGTTGTCCTTCTGCGTGACCTTGCCGAGCACGCGCGCGGCGCGCTTGCGCAGCTCGGCGGTCTGCGCGAATTCGTCGGCGAACCTGCCGACCGCGCGGCGCGCGGTGCTCACCAGGGTCTCGACCCGGGCGGCGCGTTCGCGGCCGACGGCGTCGTCGTGCTCGCTCAAGTCCGCGCGGCGGCGCTTCTCGATCTCGCCCAGGCGATGATTCAGCGCATCGACCAGCAATTGCCGGCGTTTCGGGTTTTCCAGCAGGTCGTCCTGCAGGTACGGGTTGCGCTGGACCGCCCAGATATCGCCCAGCACCTCGTACAGCATGCGCGCGGAGCGGCCCGTGCGGCGCTCGTCGCGCAGCCCGGACAGCGCCTGCCACGCATCGTCGCCCAGCAGCCGGATGACGATCTCGCGATCGGAGAACGACGTGTAGTTGTAGGGAATCTCGCGCAGGCGCGTTTCGCCATGCAGATCGACGCCGCCGCCGGGGACCACCGGCATGCCGCTCGGATCGAATATCTGGGGAGCGTTCATTTTCGACTGTTGTATTGACCGGCATCGAGGCCGGACAGGCAGGCCCGGAGGCGGGGCCGCGGGGTCGGCCGGGCGGGCGCCGCGCTGGGCGAACCGGTCCGACGCGCGATTTTCAGGGAAACGGGGACGGCCGGCGATGCGCGCCCCGGCCACGGCGCGCATGAGCGCGCGTCGGCAACGGCGCCCGCATCACCTTGAAAAAAGCGAATTGTACTGCATGGGCGGGGTTCGCGTGACCGGGGACGGGCGCCGGGTGCGGGATGGCGGCATTTTCGAGATGTCGGGCTTGTTGGCGGGGGGGC
>JBPBQT010000137.1:0-2711 GCA_050955065.1 Janthinobacterium lividum
GGCGAGCAGCACGCCGGGCGGGATGGTGTCGATACGGATGCGCACGGGTACCCGCTGCGCGAGGCGAACCCAGTTGAATGTCGGATTCACGTCCGAGACGAGTTCCCGGCCCACCGGATTGTCGCGGTCGGTGATGCCGCGGGCGATGCTCTCGACATGGCCGCTCAACTGCGCGCCGCTCATCATCTGCATGCGTGCCGCGTCGCCCACCTTGATATAGGGCAGCTTGGTTTCCTCGAAATAGCCGTAGACCCAGAACGAGGCGCTGTCGATCACCGCGATGCGCGCCGCGCCCGCGGTGGCGTAGTCGCCGCGATGCGTCAGCAGATTCGTGACATAACCATCCACCGGGGCGAGCACGCGGGTGCGCGCCAGGTTCAGGCGCGCCGCATCCAGCTCCGCCTGCGCGGCCTGGTACTGCGCGGCGGCCGAGTCGGCGCTGCGCACCGCGTTTTCGCGAGACTCGCTCGACACCACCAGACTGTCGAGATCGGCGCGACGCGCGGCGTCGCGGCGCCGCATCTGCAGGTCCGCGCCGCGCGCGGCCAGCAGGGCCTGCGCCTGCGCGACGGCGATCCGGTAACGTTCCGGATCGATCTGCATCAGGAGCTCGCCGCGGCGCACGAACTGGTTGTCGTGCACCGGCAACGCGACGATCATGCCGGAGACGTCGGGCGCGACGTTGACGATGTCGGCCCGCACCCGGGCGTCGCGCGTCCATGGCGAATCCATGTAGTGCAGCCACAGCAGGCGGCCGGCCAGGATCGCGGCGGCGAAGATGAGCAGCGTCACGAAGACGCTGAAGAGGTTCTTGATCGTCACGTTTTTCTCGATGGGAGCCGCCGTGGGTGGCGCACGGCCCGGGTGATGCGGATTTCAGTCCTCGGCCCTTCGGCCTTTCGGCCTTGGGCGTCGCCCGTTTTCAGCCGCGCAGCCAGTCACGGCGGTCCCGCGGTCAGCCATACAGCGCCAGTCCGCTCACCGACAGCAGGCAGGCGAACAGGCTGACGCGAAACAGCGGCGGGTGCCAGATGAAGCGGTAGGCGCCGGTGCGCGCGATGCCGAGATCGATGAGCCAGGTCAGCGCGCCGCAGGCGACGAAGACCAGCATCAGCGTGGGTACATAGGCGCCGCCGAGCGAGGTCTCGCGCGACAGCGTCCAGGGGGCGACCAGGTGGCGCAGCGGCGTCAGCCAGCCGGGCAGCACGAACGTGGCGTCGCTCATCGCGGCAGCTCCGGTAACGAGGGAACGGGGTCGCGCCGCGCGGCCGGCGTCGCTTCGGCGCCGAAGGCCGCGAGCGGCGAGTGCGGATCGAGCAGCGCCGTATGGATGAAATGCAGGTAGCTGAGAATGCGCTGCAGACGGTGGCGCTCGTCGCGTGCCTGCGCGGTGGGCAGCATCGCCTGCGTCTGCGCGATCGCCTGTAGGGTCAGGTCCACCGCCGCGCGCCAGCGCGACGCGTCCGGCCGGTGGAAGAGATCGACGAGACCGCGGCGCAGCGCGCGCAGCGGCTGACGCCAGCGCGAGCCCGGCCGGTACAGCGGATCGTCGGCGAGGGCGTCGGGCAGCGTCGCGAATTCCTCGCGCAATTCGATCAGCGCATGGCCGATTTCGAGCACGGCGAACATCCAGCCGAGCATCGCGCGCTGTTCGGCCGGTTTTTCGGCGGTCAGGCCGCCGATCTGGAACATGTAGTCGCGCGTCTGGTTGTCGAAGCGGTGCGCGAGGCCGGCGAGCCTGCCGAAGCCCGCGACGTCGACCTGACGTCGCAGATCCGCCGCCATGCGCCGCAGCAGCCAGCCGGTGGTGGGCGGCAGCAGGATGCTGAACGACGCGGCGCTGACCGCCATCGCGACCATCAACGCGACACAGTTGTTGAGATAGCCGGTCACGTCGTAATTGTTGTGATTGTCCGGCCCGGCCAGAAAGCAGAAAAAGATGCAGAAGCCGAGCCCCGCGCCCATCCAGTCGCGCCGGGTCGTCAGCCAGGCGCCGAACATCAGGAACGGCGCGAGGCCCGCGGCCATCAGCAGGAAACCGGAACGGTCGACCAGCACATGGAACGTGAAGAGGTAGCCGGCCATGCAGGCCAGGGCGGAGCCGATCGACATCTGCACCGCGGCGCGCGCGGGTTGCGGCGACGCCGATACCAGCGCGCAGACCGTGCCGGCGGTCACCGCGGCGAAATCGCCCGACGGCCAGCCGCTGAAAACCCAGAACGCCGAGACCAGCAGCAGCGTGATGCCGGCGCGCGCGCCGGCGATCGCGGCCATCAGGCCGTTCGTTTTCGGCACGTAGCGCCAGGAATCGGTGCGGGACGTGCCGCCGCGTCGCGTTCCGGCACCGGCTGTCGCGGCGCTGGCCGCGGCCTGCCCGGCGGTGTTTTCCAGCGCGTGCGGTGCGTCATGACCCGCGCCAGGATCCGCATCGTGTTCCGGGGAGGCGGCGGCTGCGTGCGCTGTCTCCAGATACGCCGTGCGCGGCCGTTCGTGCTCGGGCGCGTGGCTGCCCTTGGTGGTGCGGCGCAGCGCCGCGTAGGTCGACGCGAAATGGTGCAGCTCGATGACGAAGCGATACAGGAGTTCGCTGGCGGTGTCGAAATCGCGCAGCTCGCCTTCGGATAGCGCGGCGCGCGTGGCGCGTACGCGCGCCGGCAGTTGCGCCCTGAAGCGGTCCAGTTGCCTGGCGAGGCCGGCGGCGTCGGCGGCGT
>JBPBQT010000138.1:0-2664 GCA_050955065.1 Janthinobacterium lividum
GCGCCACCGCGAGCGCGATCATCCGCCGCCTCAACGACGCGGCCGCGCACGTCGCCGGCGTCTCGCTGTTCATGCAGCCAGTGCAGGATCTGACGATCGAATCGAGCGCCGGCCTCACGCAGTACCAGTTCATCCTGCAGAACCCGAACACGGAAGCGTTCGACACGTGGATGCCGAAGCTGATCGCGCAGCTGTCCGCCTCGCCGGTGCTCGCCGACGTCAGCAGCAATCTGCAGCAGAACGGCCGCTCGATCTACGTCGACATCGATCGCAGCACCGCGGCGCGCTTCGGCATCACGCCGGCGACCGTCGACAACGCGCTGTACGATGCGTTCGGGCAGCGCATCATCTCGACGATCTACACGCAGTCGAACCAGTACCGCGTGATCCTGGAAGCGGAGCCGACGCTGCAGCAGAGCATCGCCGCGCTCGGCGCGCTGCGCCTGCCGTCGTCGAGCGGCAGCACCGACCAGGTGCCGCTGTCGGCGATCGCGCGTTTCGAGGAACGTTCGTCGCCGCTGCTGATCAATCACCTGGGCCAGTTCCCGGCGGCCACCGTCTCGTTCAACCTCGCCCCCGGCGCGTCGCTCGGCGAGGCCGTCAAGGCGATCACCGCCGCAGAGAAAGCCGTCGGCCTGCCCGCGTCGTTCACAAACAACTTCCAGGGCGCGGCGCTCGCGTTCCAGTCGTCGCTGGCGAACGAGCTGTTCCTGATCCTCGCGGCGGTGGTGACGATGTACATCGTGCTGGGCGTGCTGTACGAGAGCTTCATCCATCCGGTGACGATCCTCTCGACGCTGCCCTCGGCCGGCGCCGGCGCGCTGCTCGCGCTGATGCTGAGCGGCAACGATCTGGACATCATCGCGATCATCGGCATCGTGCTGCTGATCGGCATCGTCAAGAAGAACGCGATCATGATGATCGACTTCGCGCTCGTCGCCGAACGCGAACAGGGCATGTCGCCGCGCGACGCGATCCACCAGGCCTGCCTGCTGCGGTTCCGGCCGATCCTGATGACGACGATGGCCGCCCTGCTCGCGGGGCTGCCGCTGATGCTGGGCACCGGGTCGGGGTCCGAATTGCGCCATCCGCTGGGCGTGACGATCGTCGGCGGGCTGATCGTGAGCCAGTTGCTCACGCTCTTCACCACGCCGGTGATCTATCTGGCGTTCGACGGCCTGGGCGCGCGCTGGCGCCACGGCGTGGCGACGCGCCGCGCGCGCCGCGGCACGCCGCCGCCGCAGCCGCCGCAGCCGCAGCCGCCGTTCACCCGGCCCCCGCGGCCCTGAGCACGCGCCGATGAACCTGTCGCGCCTCTTCATCCTGCGTCCGATCGGCACGATCCTGCTGTCGATCGGCATCGCGCTGGCCGGTGTCTTCGCGTTCCTGAAACTGCCCGTCGCGCCGCTGCCGCAGATCGATCTGCCCACCGTGGTGGTGTCCGCCTCGTTGCCGGGCGCCAGCCCCGAGACGGTGGCCACGAGCGTTTCCAGTCCGCTCGAGCGCCGGCTCGGGGCGATCGCCGACGTGAGCGAGATGACGTCGATGAGCACGACCGGCTCGTCACGCATCATCCTGCAGTTCGGCCTGGACCGCGACATCAACGGCGCCGCGCGCGACGTGCAGGCGGCGATCAACGCGGCGCGCGCGGACCTGCCGGCGAGCCTGAAAAGCAATCCGACGTACCGCAAGTTCAACCCGTCCTCGGCGCCGATCCTGCTGCTCGCGATGACCTCGTCCACGCTGTCGATGGGCCAGCTGTACGACACCGCCGCGACGGTCCTGCAGCAATCCCTGTCCCAGGTCGAGGGCGTCGGCAACGTGACGATCGCCGGCAGCACGTTGCCGGCGGTGCGCATCGAGCTGGACCCGCAGAGCCTGTTCAAGTACGGCATCGGCTTCGAGGACGTCCGCGCGGCACTGGCCTCGGCGAACGCCAACAGCCCGAAGGGCGCGTTCGACAACGGCGCGTTGCGCTACCAGCTGTACACCAATGACCAGGCGCGGGTGGCGGCGCAGTACGCGGATCTGATCGTCGCCTATCGCAATGGCGCGCCGGTGCATCTGTCGAGCCTCGGCAAGGTGGTCAACTCGGTCGAGGATGTCCGCAATCTCGGCATGTCGGGAGACAAGAAGGCGGTCATCATGATCATTTACCCGCAACCGGGCGCGAACCTGATCGATACCGTCGACCGCATCCGCCAGCGCATGCCGCAGCTGCTCGCCGCGCTGCCCGCCAACGTCGATGTCGAGCTCACGCAGGACCGCACGACCACGATCCGCGCGTCGCTGCGCGACACCGAACTCACGCTGTTGATCGCGGTCCTGCTGGTGATCGCGGTGGTCTTCGCCTTCCTGCGCGATGCGCGTGCCGTGCTGATTCCGGCAGTGGTGGTGCCGGTGTCGATCATCGGCACCTTCGCCGTCATGTATCTGCTGGGCTACACGCTCGACATCCTCTCGCTGATGGCGCTGACGATCGCCACCGGCTTCGTCGTCGACGATGCGATCGTCGTGCTGGAGAACATCGCCCGGTACGCCGAACGCGGCATGTCGCGCCGCGAGGCGGCGCTCCTCGGCGCGAAGGAAGTCGGCCCGACGGTGGTGTCGATCACGCTGTCGCTGATCGCGGTCTTCCTGCCGATCCTGCTGATGTCGGGCATC
>JBPBQT010000139.1:0-2489 GCA_050955065.1 Janthinobacterium lividum
GAGCTTCTGCAGGATCGTTTCCGCATGTCCGACCATCTCGTCGAGCACCGCGTACGAGGTGGAAGGTTCGACGATCTGCACCATCTCGACCTTGTCGAACTGGTGCTGGCGGATCATCCCGCGCGTGTCGCGTCCGTACGAGCCGGCCTCCGAACGAAAACACGGCGAATGCGCGGTCAGCTTGATCGGCAGCGCGGCCAGGTCGACGATGCTCTCGCGCACGGTGTTCGTGAGCGTGATCTCGGACGTCGAGATCAGGTACTGCGCGTTCTTCTGCTCGTCGCCGCCGCGCTCGACGCGGAACATGTCGTCGGCGAACTTCGGCAGCTGGCCGGTGCCGCGCAGCACGTCCTCGTTGACGATGTACGGGGTGTACGTTTCCGAGTACCCGTGTTCGCCGGTGTGCGTGTTCAGCATGAACTGCGCGAGCGCGCGATGCAGCCGCGCGATCTGGCCGCGCAGCACGGTGAAACGCGCGCCCGCGAGCTTCGCGCCGGTGTCGAAATCGAGCCCGAGCGGACCGCCGACGTCGACATGGTCGCGCGGCGTGAAATCGAACTCGCGGGGCATGCCCACGCGACGCGTCTCGCGATTCTGCGACTCGTCCTGTCCGACCGGAACGTCGGGGTGCGGCAGGTTCGGCACGTCCATCATCAGTTCGGCGAGCTGGGCCTGGATCGCGTCCAGCCGCAGCTCGGACGCCTTCAGGTCGTCGCCGATGCCGCCGACCTCGGCGAGCAGCCCGGTGGCGTCCTCGCCGCTGCGCTTCATCATGCCGATCTGCTTCGAGAGCGTGTTGCGGCGCGACTGGAATTCCTCGGTGCGCGTCTGGATCGCGCGACGCTCGGTCTCGATCGCGTTGAAGGCGGCGACGTCGAGCGTGTAGCCCCGGTCGGCCAGACGGCGGGCAACGCCGTCGATGTCTTTGCGAAGCTGTTGGATGTCAAGCATGAGGCGGGTCTGGTGGCGGCGATGGAATCCGAGATTCTAACGCACGCGGGCGCTCAGCACCGCCTGCGTCTGCTCACGCACGGTCTGCTTGAGCAGCACGACCTTCTCCGCGTCGATATCGGTCCAGCCGAGCGCCGCGAGCGTCGCGGGGCGCGCGAAGTGAAACACCAGCGCCTGCCCGAACAGCATCATGGTCTGCAGCTTCAGCCGGGGGTCGTCGGCCGAGCCGTTCTCCAGCCGGGCGAGAATCGCCGCGCCCGCTTCGTTGATCCGCGAACCCAGGTGCTGCTTCATCGTCTCCAGCGTGCTACCCGGCCCGTGGCCGCTCTGCTCGCGCGCCATGAAGAGATGCTGGCTGCGCCGGTCCTTCGACCCCAGCAGATGCTCGATGAGCGCATCCTGGAGCAGGCAGAACAACTCGACCGCCGCGCTGCCCCGCGCGCCGTCGTTCAGCGCCTGCTGGATGCACCCGATCACCGGCTCGAACCGCGCGGACGATTCGCTGGCGATATGGTCGGCGCAGGCGCGGTACAGCCCTTCCTTGTTCTCGAAGTAGTACTGGAGCGCCGGCGGGTTGACCTCGGCGCGCTGCGCGATCTCGCGCGTCGTGGCCGCGTCGAAACCCCGCTCGCCGAACACGCCGACCGCGGCGTCGATGATGCGCTGGCGTGTCTCCTCGCCGCGCGCATAGCCCCCTCCCGCCGGGTGCCTGAGGCGTTTGTCTTCTGCCATTCGCGTCCTCTGTTGCCAAACCGATACTGACAAATATATCACTTGACATAGTTATTCCAAACGGAATAATTATGCCTATTGGAATAAATTTTGGGAGCCCGTCGTGGCGACTCGCGTGAATCCGGCATCGTCCGGCCAGGAAGCAGACCCGCAGTCCCGTCCCGCAGCCGGAACCGATGCGCAGGCAGGGTCGGGGCAAGGGGAAAAGCCGGCCGACGGGCGGCAGGAGGCGCAAGGCGGGCAGCCCGACGGCAAGCAGAATGATAAGCAGGAAAAGAAGAAGCCCGAGGCAACGCCGCAACAGAAACGCCGGCGCCTGATCATCTGGCTGCTGATCGGCGCGGTCGTGCTGATCGCCGCGCTGGTCTGGCTGTTCCACTGGTGGACGGTGGGCCGTTTCATCGAAAACACCGATGACGCCTATCTGCGCGCCGACAGCGTGTCCGTCGCGCCGAAGATCTCGGGCTATGTGCTGGATGTGTATGTCGGCGACAACCAGACGGTGAAAACCGGGCAACTGCTGGTGAAGCTCGACGCGCGCCAGTATCAGGCGACGCTGGACCAGTCGCAGGCGACGATCGACGCGCGCCGCGCCGACATCGCGCGCGCCCAGGCCGATATCCGGCAGCAGCGCGCGACGATCGATCAGGCGAAGGCGCAGGCGGACGCGGCGCGCATCAACGCCGACCATGCGGCGCGGGAATACGACCGCTACGTGCCGCTCGCGGCCACCGGCGCGGAAACCCGCGAGAAGGTGTCGGACCTGCGCAGCACGCGCGACCAGGCGCGCGCGACCTACGCGGCGA
>JBPBQT010000140.1:0-2473 GCA_050955065.1 Janthinobacterium lividum
TCGTAACGGGGATGGGATTCGTCGAGTCCTTCCTCGAACAGGCGCAACAGGCGCGAGGCCATCGCGCGGTCGCCATTGGCGATGCGCATCAGACGTTCGACCAGCTGGGGCGCGGTCGGTGGCGCGGCGGTCCCGGCCATCGGTTCCCCGGACATCGCGGGGCCGTCCCGCGTTTCTCCTGTTCTCGACGCAGAAGCGCATGCGCTGTCCGCGGCGTTCTCGATGCGTGGCCGTGCCGGCGTCTTGCCGCGCGCTGCGACGACCTGGCCCGCCGGCAGCAGCTGCTGCCGCAGGCTGGCAAGGGTCAGCGGCTTGACCAGCAAACCGAGCATTCCGGCGTCGAGGCAACGTTGCCGTGATGTCACGGAAGCGTCGGCGCTGTAGCCGATGACCGGAAGTGTCCGGCCCCGTCGTTCGACGATCGCGGCGGCCAGCGCAAAGCCGCTCATTCCCGGCATGTTGCAGTCGGTGATGACCAGGTCGAACGCGTCGGTGGCGAGCCGCGCCAGCGCGCCCTCGGCGCATTCCATGGTGTGCGCATCGAGTCCCAGTTGCAGCAACTGTGTGGCGAGCAGCACCCGGTTCGCTTCGTGATCGTCGACGACCAGCACCCTCGCGCCAGGCGCAAGCCCCAGCCTGAACGGACTGGCCGCGGCGCTGACGCCGGCCGGGCACAGGGTGCCGGCCTCGCGTGGCGGCACCAGTTCCGGCACGACGAGCGGCAACGCGACCAGGATCGTCGTGCCGGTCCCCACCTGGCTCTGCAATGTGATGTCGCCGTCCATGGCTTCGACGATGCGGCGGCAGATCGCGAGGCCCATGCCGGTGCCGCCGTAGCGGGCATAGACCGCGCCCGAGAGTTGCTGAAAGGGCTGGAACAGTTTTTCCTGTTCCGTGGGCGCGATGCCCGGGCCCGTGTCGACGACGGCGATCATCACGTCCGCGCGGGAGGGGTTCCCGTCGTCGGCATCGTCGTCATGGGGCGGATCGCGGCGCCACGCGCGCAGCGTGACCGAGCCCGCCGCCGTGAACTTGATCGCGTTGCTCAGCAGGTTGTTCAGCACCTGACGCAGGCGGCTCGCGTCGAACAGCGCGACCTCGGGAAGACATGCCGGCCCGCCGTCGGGAACCTCCAGTTCCAGCGCCAGTCCCTTGGCTGCGGCGCTGGGACGGAAAAAATCGACGATCTCGCGCAGTTGGTCCGCCAGGCAGCCGGGCGTGCGGTTCAACTGCATCTGGTCGAACTCGGCGCGGGAGTATTCGAGAATGTCGTTGAGCAGCGTCATCAGCGCGGTCGCCGAGCCGTAGGCCAGCCGCGCCTGTTGCTGACGTCGGCGGGTGTCGAGCGAGGCCGTGCCGGGCGCGGGGCCGCCGGGTGGCGTCGCCTCTCCCGATTGCAGGAGCTCGAGCACGCCGATGATGACGTTCATCGGCGTGCGGATCTCATGGCTGATGGTGGCCATGAACAGGGTCTTCGCGCGGTTCGCGGCTTCGGCCGCCTCCATGGCGTGCCGCAGCTCCTGTTCCAGATGCTTGACGTCGGTGAGGTCGATCCAGCCGCCCAGCATGCCGCCGGCGTCCTCGGGGACGCGACCGACCGCAGGGTCGCGCCGGGTGGCGGACGCGGTCAGCGCGCCCAGCGGCACCGCCCAGTGACAGCCTTCGATGCGGCGGCCATGCAGGCACAGCGCCAGTGTCTCGAAATACTTCTCCGCGCCCGCGCGCAAGCTTCGATACGCTTCGTCGATCAGCCTGCGGCTCGCGGCGTCGAAACCGGGCGTGTCGTCGATCGTGCGGCCGATGATCGCGTCCATCGGCAGCGCCATCGCCTCGCACAACGCCTGGTTGCAGTCGACCAGCACGCCCGCGCCGTCGCGCACGTAGGTGGGGTTGGGATTGGCATCGATGAGCCGCCGCAGGAAGGCGACCCGTTGTTCGAGCAGGCGTTCCTGCCGCTGGCGGGCTTGCAGCCTGAGCCGCAACCACACGCCCCAGGCGACGATCGCGCCCGCGAGCAGCGCGGCGGCGAGCAGCGCCTGGCGTATCAACGTGCGATGGGGCACCCAGCTGGCGGGCACGGGCGCAAGGGTGCTCCACTGCGCGGTAAGCGCGTCGATGCTGGCGTCGGGAATGGCACCGATGGCCCGGTCGACGATCGCGCGCAGTTGCGGGGCGTGCGGACGAATCGCGAACTGCACCGGCAGCGCGCCGGGTCCGGTGGTGCCGGCGATATGCAGCGTGTGTGCGTAATACTGGTGGATGAAATAGTCGGCGGTGGCGAAATACAGGACGGTGGCCTGCGCGTGGCCTGCCGCGACGTCTTCCAGTGCGTCGATGCCGCTTCCAGCGTAACGAATGTCGCCGGGCGTCAGACCGGCGCGCGCGAGCAGGTAGGGCGTCAGCGGCTGGCCTTTCACGAGGGCGACCCTGCGTCCGCGCAAGGTGTCGACATCGCCGATGACGGCGTCGTCGC
>JBPBQT010000141.1:0-2448 GCA_050955065.1 Janthinobacterium lividum
GGTGGGCACGTTGTCGTCATAACCGCGGATGTCGCGCATCGCGTTGTCGATGCGGATCGTGATCGGCGTGCGGTCGGTGGCGCCGAGGCCCAGCGCACCCGGGCGCATCTGCTCGAAACCGAGCGCCAGCGCCACATCGACCACGCCGCTCAACACCGCCTGACGCGCGAGATACAGCGCCGTCGAGCCGGTCGAGCAGGCGTTGTTGACGTTGATGATCGGGATCTGGGTCATGCCGACGCCATAGAGCGCGGTCTGACCGGAGCAGGTGTCGCCCGCCACATAACCCACATAGGCCTGCTGCACCTGGTCGTAACGGATGCCCGCGTCGTCCAGCGCGGTCCGGGCGGCTTTCGCGCCCATGACATCGTATTGTTCGTTCTTGCCGGGCTTGGTGAACTTGACCATGCCCACGCCGGCAACGAGTGTTTTTCCGCTCATCGATTGCTCCTTTGGTGTATTGATGCGTCTGGCAAGGACCGCTATCGCGCGAAGTCCATCACCACCAGCGCCGGTTCCGGCCGGTACAGCCTGTCTTCCGCCGCCGCGATCGCCCGGGCGTCGACCGGCGCGCCCGCGCCGCCGCCGCGCAGTCCTTCCGCCGGCACCAGCTTCAATTCCTTGATCGACTGGCCCGACGCGAAGATCGTGTGCCCCGTGCGCGTGCCGGACAGATCGCTGACCATGTACAGCACGACCTGGGCGACATGCTCGGGCGCCAGCTGCTTGCGCGTTTCCTCGTCGAGCAGCGCCGCGGTCAGCGTCGAGACGGCCGCCGGCGCGAGCGTCCAGACCCGCACGCCGACCTTCGCGCCTTCCAGCGCCAGCACATTCGAGAAGCCCCAGACGCCGGCTTTCGATGCGGCGTAGTTCGCCTGCCCGAAATTGCCCACCAGACCGGAAACGGAACTGGTGTTGACGATGACACCGCCCCTGGCGCGTTCCTTGAGCCAGGCGAACACCGGGCGGGTGACGCTGTACATGCTCTTGAGATTGACCTTCTGCACCAGGTCCCAGTCGGCTTCCTCCATCTTCACCAGGCTCTTGTCGCGCAGGATGCCGGCGTTGTTGATCAGGATATCGACCGCGCCGAATTCCGCCAGCGCGCAGGCCAGCAGGCTGTCGCCGCCCGCGGTGGTCGACACGTCCTGCGTATGCGCGGCCGCGCGGCCGCCCTCGGCGCGGATCGACGCCGCGACGCGCTCGGCGAGGAATTCGCCGTCGTCACCCTTGCCGATGTCGTTGACGACGACCGCGGCGCCTTCCCGGGAGAGAAGCCGCGCATAGGCTTCCCCGAGCCCGCGCCCGGCGCCCGTGACGATAACCACCTTGTTTTCCAGCAATGCTGTCATATCGTTTCCTTTCATAAACTGATTTACAGTCAGTTATCACGTTCTGCTATGATAAGCAAAAAATGACATTTCGACATTTATATTTGTCGGGAATAGATGTGCTGTCGACCGGTGTTTACGCGATGGCCAAAGAGACAGCCGACGAGGCAACGCCCCATTTTTCCCAAGGCGCCCACCTGTTGGCACAAAAGCGCGCAAGCCCCGCGGCACGCGCGGCGTAGAAAGGAGAACGCATTGCCATTCCAATACGAGGCGGTCAGGAACTGGCCGATAGAAAGGGCGCAACAGCGCTACGACGCGCGCGACACCATCCTGTATGCATTGGGCGTGGGCGCCGCGATGGAAAACCCGCTGGCCGCGGACGACCTGAAGTTCGTCTATGAAAAAGACCTGCAGGCGCTGCCGACGCTGGCCGCGATTCTCGCGGGCAACCCGCACTGGGTTGCCGACCCCCGGCTCGGCATCGACCTGGACCGCGTGCTGCACGGCGAGCAGTTTCTGACGCTGCACGCGCCGCTGCCCGCGCACGGCGAGGCGTATGGCATCGAGTCGATCGACGAGATTTACGACAAGGGCGCGGCCAAGGGGGCGGTGATGTATGTCTCGCGCCGCATCCACGATGCCCGCGACGAGAAACTGCTCGCGACCGCCGGTTATTCGATCTTCATGCGCGGCAACGGCGGTTGTGGCGGGGCGACGACGGGACAACCCTCGCCGTACCGGATGCCCGAGGGACGCGAACCGGACGCCGCCATCGACTTGCCGACCCGCCCCGAGCAGGCGGTCATCTACCGTCTGTCCGGGGATGCCAATGCGCTGCATATCGATCCGGCCGTGGCGCTTTCGGTCGGTTTCGATCGTCCGATCCTGCATGGCATGTGCAGTTACGGCATTGCCTGTCGGGGCGTGCTGAAACTGCGCTGCGGCAGCGATGCGGCGCGCCTGAAGAAATTCAATGTGCGCTTCGCCAGCCCGGTGTACCCGGGAGAGACGTTGCGCGTCGAGGTCTGGGACGTTGCGGCGGGTCAGCTGGCGTTCCGGGTGCGGGCCGTCGAGCGCGATGTCGTCGCGCTCAGCAACGGCTATGCCGAATTTT